>NZ_JAQIRJ010000007.1:0-255963 GCF_032601995.1 Klebsiella sp. 141153
CAACCCTGAATTTCAGAATTTTTCTCTTCAACCGAACCGGCTGTTTGTGTGAAGTGATTCACATCTGCCGTGTCAGTGGGTGCGCATTATAGGGAGCTGCTGAGATATAGCAAGCCTTAAAATACAAAAAACTTATCAAGCGCTCATTAATTAAACTTTTCACGTTTATCCTCGTTAAGACAGAACCGATAAAACCCAGTATTCATGCGGCCTGCAGCGCATTCTCTACCGAAACTACTTTTTTGCGAAAACGCGATTTTTCTCGTTCACCCACCGCCGCTATCACGCCAATGGTGAATTAAGCACCACTCTTGACCCATGACAAAGCGCTCAACTTCCTCTCCTTTCTATAATCAGAGCCGTTTCTTCCTATTGGTAATAATCTATGGCTTATCAACTCAACATTAACTGGCCCGAGTTTTTAGAGAAGTACTGGCAAAAGCAGCCGGTCGTATTAAAGAAGGCGTTTCCGAACTTCATCGACCCCATTACGCCAGACGAACTGGCCGGGTTAGCCATGGAGCCGGAAGTCGATAGCCGGCTGGTCAGCCTGGTTAACGGTAAATGGCAGGCCAGTAACGGTCCATTTGAACATTTCGACGGGCTGGGCGAAAGCGGCTGGTCATTGCTGGCCCAGGCGGTTAACCACTGGCATATGCCTGCCGCCGAGCTGGTGCGCCCCTTCCGCGTGCTGCCGGACTGGCGTTTAGACGACCTGATGATTTCCTTCTCCGTCCCCGGCGGCGGCGTGGGTCCGCATATCGATCAATATGACGTCTTTATTATTCAGGGCATGGGCAGCCGACGCTGGCGCGTGGGCGATAAGCTGCCGATGCGTCAGTTCTGTCCGCATCCGGCTCTGCTGCACGTCGATCCGTTCCCACCGATCATTGATGAAGATCTGGAGCCGGGCGACATCCTCTATATTCCGCCGGGATTCCCGCACGACGGCGTGACCCACGAAACGGCACTGAACTACTCCGTCGGCTTCCGCGGGCCAAACGGCCGCGACCTGATCAGCAGCTTCGCCGACTATGTGCTGGAAAACGACCTCGGCGGCGAACACTACAGCGATCCTGATCTCACCTGCCGCGAGCATCCGGGCCGGGTTGAAGAGTATGAACTCGAACGTCTGCGCAACATGATGATCGACATGATTCGCCAACCCGAAGACTTCAAGCAGTGGTTCGGCAGTTTCGTCACCACGCCGCGTCACGAGCTGGACATTGCTCCGGCGGAACCGGCATATGAAGAAGCGGAAGTGGTCGATGCGCTGCTGGGCGGCGAAAAGCTTTCTCGCCTGAGCGGCCTGCGCGTTCTGCATATCGGCGACAGCTTCTTCGTACATAGCGAACAGCTGGATACCACCGATGCCGGAGCGCTGGATGCATTGTGCCGCTATACCTCATTAGGTCAAGAAGAGCTCGGCAGCGGCCTGCAAAATCCGGCATTCGTTAGCGAACTGACGCGCCTGATTAATCAGGGCTACTGGTACTTCGAAGAGTAAGAGAACGGCAATACTGCGGGCAGCCACCTGGCGCTGCCCGCTATCTCTCAGACATTATCCAGACAACTCGCCCCCATCACCTCCACCACTGATTAGAGAGCTGGAATTTGTTGGCGATGCGCTTTTGCTTCCGCCTGATGGGCAAACGCCTGGCCATTATTCAGCGATTCATGAAATACCGCAGCCTGTTCATGTTCATTCATTTGTGAAAAAGAACGCGGCTGTTTCGGGGAGGCAAGATTGTCGCCCACCTGCGCAAGATGCCCCTGCGCCATCTGCTGATGGGCCGGCGACTGCCCGTTGTTCATCATCTCATGCGCCAACGCCGCGTTGTGATGGGTCATTTCCGCAGCATTCGCCACACTTGCTGCAAAAATAACGCTAATAGCCACGATAGTGCGTACTGTGTTCATTCTATTACTCCCTGCAGATTAACAAATAGTGAGTCATCAACAGGAAGGATAAAATAATGGCTCTGTCGCCAGCGTGACCGCATTATGACGAAGCCGTCAGATAAGGTCGTTATTGCGCATATTTTGGTAATACCACAATAAAACGCGTAGATCGTTGATCGGACTGCACCGCCACGCTGCCGTGATGGGCGCTGACAATCGATTTTACAATCGCCAGACCGATGCCGCTGCCCTCGCCTTTGCGCTGGCGCGAGGGGTCGACGCGATAGAAACGGTCAAACAGGCGCGGCAAATGTTCAGCGGCAATCGGCGCGCCGGGGTTCTCCACCACCAGGCGGATCTTCTCGGCGCTTTCGCTCAACTGAATGGTCACCGCCTGGCCGGCAGGGGTATAGCGAATCGCGTTCGACAGCAGGTTGCTAATTGCCCGCCGCAGCATCAGCGGGTCGCCAATCACCCGGCAGTGGCTACCGACAAAACGCAGCGCCACCTCTTTCTCTTCCGCCCACGCTTCAAAGAACTCAAACACCTTATTCACTTCCTCGGCCAGATCCAGCGCCCGCTGTTCAGGGATCAGCTGGTTATTATCCGCCTGGGCGAGGAATAACATATCGCTGACCATCCGCGACATGCGCGAAAACTCTTCGAGATTAGAATAGAGCACCTCTTCCAGCTCCTGCTGGCTGCGGCTCTGGCTTAAGGCGATTTCGGTTTGCGTGACCAGGTTGGTAATCGGCGTACGGATTTCGTGGGCAATATCGGCGGAGAAATTAGACTGCCGGGTAAAGACATCCTCTATCCGCTCCAGCATATGGTTAAACGACAGCGCCAGCCGCTCCAGCTCGATGGGCACCGCCTGTGGGTCAAGGCGTACATCGAGATCCCGGGAGGTAATATTCTGGATCTGGCGGCTGATCTGGCGAATCGGCTTATGCCCCTGATAGACCACAAACAGCACGATGGCGATGATCAGCAGGCTGATTATCGACGCCGCGGAAATCAGCTTTGCTTTGAGCTCATTAATATAGTGCAGGTGAAAGTCGATCGATAAGGCCATCAGCAGATGCCAGGCCGGTTTGCCATCTGCCTGCTTGCCCAGCGGCAACATGATTAGCCGCCAGGAGCGGGTCTCCATTTGATGATTATCATGAACCATTTCCCGCGGCTGCGGGTCGGTCCATGAAATCACATTACCGTCACGCAACTTCATCGCCAGCCCCGGCGTGCTCATAATATGGCTGAGTTCCGGGCCGTCTGGCGACTGAAACAGAATATTGCCCTCGGCATCATCCAGACAGATAAAGACGTTAGCGTAGCCGCCAATCACGTTTTTTAAGATCTCCAGCCGCCGCTCCTGCGGATAGTCGGCATGGTTGAGCACCGTCTCAAGCGTGGTACTGAGCTGCTTGAGGTCGTGAACGTCGCGCTCTTCAAAGTGGGCCTTCACCGAATGGATCATGATCCAGGTGAAGGCAAAGAATGCAATGATGGTGGCGAGGCTGATAAAGAAGGTCAGCCGGGTGGCCAACGAAAAGGGGCGCTTAGCGGCCATCCGGCACCTCAAGCATATAACCGACGCCGCGCACGGTCTGGATAAGCTTCGGTTCGAAGTCGTTATCGATTTTGGCGCGCAGCCGCTTCACCGCCACGTCGATGGCGTTAGTGTCGCTGTCGAAATTCATATCCCACACCTGCGACGCGATCAGCGAGCGGGGTAGCACCTCGCCCTGATGGCGCAGGAAGAACTCCAGCAGAGTGAATTCTTTACTGGTCAGGGTGATACGAGTCGCGCCGCGCATCACCTTGCGGCTGACCAAATCAACGCTGAGATCGGCCGCCTGAAACTGGCTTTCTACTATTACCGCCGCCCCGCGACGCAGCAGAGTACGTACCCGCGCCAGCAGTTCCGCAAAAGCAAAGGGCTTCACCAGATAGTCGTCGGCACCCAGCTCCAGCCCCTTCACCCGATGCTCGATAGTGCCAAGCGCGGTGAGCAGCAGGATCGGCATCCCTTTATTGGCGGCGCGCAGCATGCGCACGATATCCCAGCCGTTGACGTCCGGCAGCATGATATCGAGGATCAGCAGATCGTAATCGCTGGTCATCGCCAGGTGATAACCGTTAAGGCCGTTGTCGGCCAGGTCGACGACGAATCCGGCTTCGGTAAGCCCTTTGGTCAGGTACTCCCCGGTTTTCTTCTCATCTTCGACAATCAAAATCTTCACGGCTGGCTCCTTCACGCGCGCTCTGTGCGGGTATTCAATTTTAGAGGAGCCCCTCCGGATAGCAATGAAATATCAGGAAAATGACAGCTTTGTCATTTTCCTGTCACGCGTTGAACAGAGCCCGCTGCGTAAAGTATCCGCCATTGATAAATCGCCGAAAACCGTCTGTCGCCATGCGCCCAATTAAGCTTCTTTCTCTCAGCGTGATATTCGCCTTAACAGGCTGCCTGTCACTTGCTCCGGACTATCAGCGCCCCGCAGCGCCGGTGCCGCAGCAGTTCTCTCTCAGCCAGAACAAACTGGTTACCGCGACGGCGGGCTACCAGGAGACCGGTTGGCGCACCTTTTTCGTCGACCCACAGGTAAAAAGCCTGATTAGCACCGCGCTGACCAACAATCGCGATCTACGGATGGCGACGCTGAAAGTGCAGGAGGCCCGCGCCCAGTACCGGGTGACCGACGCCGACCTCTACCCGCAGCTTAACGGCGACGGCAGCACCACCTATGGCGGCAAGCTCAAAGGCGACACCACCACCAGCAGCGATTATGCCGCTGGCTTGAATCTCAGCTACGACCTCGACTTCTTTGGCAGGTTGAAAAACCTTAGCGAGGCCGACCGACAGAACTTCTTCGCCAGCGAAGAGGCTCGGCGCGCGGTGCATATCCTGTTGATTGCTAACGTTTCACAAAGCTACTTCAACCAGCGGCTGGCGGCGGCGCAGTTGCAGGTGGCGAACGACACCTTACAGAACTATCAGCAGTCTTACGCCTTCGTCGAAAAACAGCTGCTGACCGGCAGCACCACCGTTCTGGCGCTGGAACAGGCGCGCGGCATGATCGAAAGCACCCGCGCCGATATCGCCAAACGGCAGGGCCAACTGGCGCAGGCTAATAACGCCCTGCAGCTACTGCTCGGCAGCTATCAACGGCTGCCGGACGATAGCGCCAGCAGCGCGGTGGACCTGAAAGGCGTAACCCTGCCGCCGTCGCTCTCTTCAGAGATCCTGCTGCAGCGGCCGGATATTTTAGAGGCCGAACACAGCCTGTTGGCAGCCAACGCCAATATCGGCGCCGCGCGGGCGGCCTTCTTCCCGTCGATTACCCTGACCAGCTCGCTCTCCGGCAGCAGCAGCGAGCTCTCCAGCCTGTTTAACGCCGGCAGCGCGATGTGGAACTTCATCCCCAAAATCGAACTGCCGATTTTCAACGCCGGGCGTAATCAGGCCAACCTCGATCTGGCGGAGATCCGCCAGCAGCAGCAGGTGGTCAACTATGAGCAAAAAATTCAGTCCGCCTTTAAAGAGGTGGCCGACGCGCTGGCCCTGCGCCAAAGCCTGGCCGATCAGATTGCCGCGCAGCAGCGTTATCTCGCCTCGCTGAATATCACCCTGCGGCGCGCTACTGCGCTCTATCGCCACGGCGCGGTCAGCTATATCGAAGTGCTAAGCGCTCAGCGCGACATTTTCACCACCCGACAAACCCTGCTGGAACTCAACTATTCCCGTCAGGCGAATGAAATCACCCTGTTCACCGCTCTCGGCGGCGGCTGGATGGAATAACCCGAGGAGTTTTGATTATGAATTCACTGTCTAAAATCGCCCTGTTCACCCTACTCTCTGGCGCAGTATTCGCGGCCCAGGCCGCCGACCCGCACGCCGGCATGACAATGCACGAGCAGCCCGCCGCCGCGCAGGCGCAAGGTATCAGCGGCAAAGGCATCATTAAAGCCATTGATATGGATAGCAAAAAAATCACCATCGCCCACGAGGCCATCCCGGCGGTGAACTGGCCGCCGATGACCATGCGCTTCACCATCACCCCGCAAACGCAGCTCAACAATGTGAAGGATGGCGACAGCGTGGACTTCACTTTCGTTCAGCAGGGCAATCTGTCGCTGCTGCAGGAAATCCGCGCCCGCTAACGGCCCGGCGACGGTAGGCTCCTCAACGACTAAATGGACGACACATGGCATCCCTGACACTGAAAAATACGGCGCTAATCCTCGGCAGCATGGTGATTGGCGGCGCGCTTACCGCGGCGCTGTATACCCGATGGGCGCCGATCCACGACGCCGCAACGGCGGACCCGGCGGCCGAGCAGCAGCGTAAAGTGCTGTTCTGGTACGACCCGATGTACCCGAACACCCGCTTCGATAAACCGGGTAAATCGCCGTTTATGGATATGGATCTGGTGCCGAAATACGCTGATGAGGAGAGTGCCGCCGCCGGTGCGCCGGGGGTGCGTATCGACCCGACACAGACCCAGAATCTCGGCGTAAAAACCGCCGCGGTCACCCGCGGGCCGCTGCGCTACACCCAGACCTTCCCGGCCAACATCAGCTATAACGAGTATCAGTACGTGATTATGCAGGCGCGGGCGGCGGGCTTTATTAATAAAGTCTATCCGTTGACCGTCGGCGACAAAGTCAAGCAAGGCACGCCGTTACTCGAGCTGACCATCCCGGACTGGGTGGAAGCGCAGAGCGAATATCTGTTGTTGCAGGAGACCGGGGGCACCGCCACGCAGGTTGAGGGGATCCTCGAACGCCTACGCCTCGCCGGCATGCCGGATGACGATATCCGCCGCCTGAAAACCACACGTAAAATCCAGACCCGCTTTACCCTCAAAGCGCCGATCGATGGCGTTATTACCGCCTTCGATCTGCGTGCCGGAATGAATATCGTCAAAGATAATGTGGTGGCGAAAATTCAGGGCATGGACCCGGTGTGGGTCAGCGTGGCGGTGCCGGAATCCATCGCCTGGCTGATTAAAGACGCCTCGCAGTTCGCCATTCAGGTTCCCGCCTGGCCGGGCAAAACCTTCAGCATCAACAAATGGACCATTCTCCCCAGCGTCGATAGCGCCACCCGTACCCTGCAGCTACGCCTGCAGGTCAACAACCCGGATGAAGCGCTGAAGCCGGGGATGAACGCCTATCTGAAACTGACCAGCGAAAGCGCGCCGATGCTGCTGATCCCATCAAAAGCGTTGATCGACAGCGGCAGCGAGCAGCGAGTGATTACCGTGGATAACGAGGGCCGCTTCGTGCCGAAGCTCGTGCAGGTATTCCACGAATCCAATGGCGTCACGGCCATTCGCAGCGGTCTGCAGGAGGGCGAAAAAGTCGTCGCCAGCGGCCTGTTCCTGTTCGACTCGGAAGCCAATATCTCCGGCGCGCTGGAGCGCATGCGCGCGCAGGCTCCTGATGTCACGGCTCCTGCCGCCCACGCGCACTGAGGAACGGAACAATGATTGAATGGATTATCCGCCGCTCGGTAGCCAACCGCTTCCTGGTGATGATGGCGGCGCTGTTTCTCAGCATCTGGGGAACCTGGACCATCATCCACACCCCGGTAGACGCCCTGCCGGACCTCTCCGACGTACAGGTAATCGTCAAAACCAGCTACCCGGGACAGGCGCCGCAGATCGTCGAAAACCAGGTCACCTGGCCGCTGACCACCACCATGCTGTCGGTGCCTGGCGCCAAAACGGTGCGCGGCTTCTCGCAGTTTGGCGACTCCTACGTGTATGTAATATTTGAAGACGGCACCGATCCTTACTGGGCGCGCTCGCGGGTGCTGGAGTATCTCAACCAGGTGCAGGGCAAACTGCCCGCCGGGGTCAGCGCCGAAATGGGCCCTGACGCCACCGGGGTTGGCTGGGTCTTCGAGTACGCGCTGGTCGACCGCAGCGGCAAACATGACCTCGCCGAACTGCGTTCGCTACAGGACTGGTTCTTAAAATATGAGCTGAAAACCATTCCTAACGTCTCGGAAGTGGCGTCGGTAGGCGGCGTGGTCAAGGAGTATCAGATTGTCGTCGACCCAATGAAGCTGACCCAGTACGGCATCAGCCTCGGCGAGGTGAAATCGACGCTGGACGCCTCTAACCAGGAGGCGGGCGGCTCTTCCGTCGAACTGGCGGAAGCCGAATATATGGTGCGCGCCAGCGGCTACCTGCAGACGCTCGACGACTTCAAAAATATCGTGCTGAAAACCGGCGATAACGGCGTGCCGGTCTATCTCGGCGACGTCGCGCGGGTGCAGATTGGCCCGGAGATGCGCCGCGGTATCGCCGAGCTTAACGGCGAGGGCGAAGTCGCCGGCGGCGTGGTGATCCTGCGCTCCGGCAAGAACGCCCGCGAGGTGATCTCGGCGGTCAAAGAGAAGCTGGCATCGCTGCAAAGCAGCCTGCCGGAAGGGGTTGAAGTGGTCACCACCTACGACCGCAGCCAGCTTATCGACCGCGCCATCAACAACCTCAGCCACAAGCTGCTGGAAGAGTTTATCGTTGTCGCGCTGGTCTGTGTCCTGTTCCTGTGGCACGTGCGCTCGGCGCTGGTGGCGATTATTTCGCTGCCGCTCGGCCTGTGCTTCGCCTTTATCATGATGCATTTCCAGGGGCTCAACGCCAACATCATGTCGCTGGGCGGGATCGCCATTGCGGTGGGGGCGATGGTCGATGCCGCCATCGTGATGATTGAGAACGTCCATAAGCGGCTGGAGGAGTGGGAACATCAGCACCCGGGAGAGAAGCTAAGCAACGACATCCGCTGGAAAATCATTACCGATGCGTCGGTGGAGGTCGGCCCGGCGCTGTTTATCAGCCTGCTGATCATTACTCTGTCGTTTATCCCGATTTTCACCCTCGAAGGCCAGGAGGGCAAACTGTTCGGCCCGCTGGCCTTCACCAAAACCTGGGCGATGGCCGGGGCGGCGCTGCTGGCGATCGTGGTGATCCCGATCCTGATGGGCTTCTGGATCCGCGGCAAGATCCCGGCGGAGAACAGCAACCCGCTGAACCGCTTTTTGATCCGCATTTATCACCCGCTGCTGCTAAAGGTGCTGCACTGGCCGAAGACTACCCTGCTGATCGCACTCCTGTCGATCCTGACGGTGATTTGGCCCCTTAACCGGGTCGGCGGCGAGTTTCTGCCGCAGATTAACGAAGGCGATCTGCTCTATATGCCGTCAACGCTGCCGGGGATCTCCGCTGCGCAGGCGGCGGATATGCTGCAGAAAACCGATAAGCTAATTATGACGGTGCCGGAAGTGGCGCGGGTGTTCGGCAAAACCGGCAAGGCCGAAACCGCCACCGACTCGGCGCCGCTGGAGATGGTAGAGACCACGATTCAGCTCAAGCCGCTGGATCAGTGGCGACCGGGGATGACCATGGAGAAGATCGTCGAGGAGCTGGATAAAACCGTGCGTCTGCCGGGGCTGGCGAACCTGTGGGTGCCGCCGATCCGCAACCGCATCGACATGCTCTCCACCGGCATCAAGAGCCCGATCGGCATTAAAGTTTCCGGCACCAACCTGGCCGATATCGACGCCATCGCCGAACAAATTGAAGTGGTGGCGCGCACCGTGCCGGGAGTCACTTCGGCACTAGCCGAGCGGCTGGTCGGCGGGCGCTACCTCAACATTGATATTCATCGTGAGAAGGCGGCCCGTTACGGCATGACCGTCGGCGACGTGCAGCTGTTCGTCTCGTCCGCCATCGGCGGCGCGATGGTTGGTGAAACGGTAGAGGGCGTCGAGCGCTATCCGATCAACATCCGCTACCCGCAGAGCTATCGCGACAGCCCGGAGACCCTGCGCCAGATGCCGATCCTCACGCCGCTGAAGCAGCAGATCGTGCTCGGCGACGTCGCCGAGGTTAAAGTCGTTACCGGGCCATCGATGCTGAAGACCGAGAACGCCCGCCCGACCAGTTGGATCTACATCGACGCTCGCGACCGCGACATGGTGTCGGTGGTGCGCGATCTGCAGCAGGCCATCGGCAAAGAGGTGAAGCTGAAACCGGGCATCAGCGTTTCCTACTCCGGGCAGTTTGAGCTGCTGGAGCGCGCCAATCAGAAGCTGAAGCTGATGGTGCCGATGACGCTAATGATTATCTTCGTGCTGCTGTACCTGGCGTTCCGCCGCTTCGGCGAGGCGTTGCTGATTATCACCAGCGTGCCGTTCGCCCTCGTCGGCGGGATCTGGTTCCTCTACTGGATGGGGTTCCATTTGTCGGTGGCCACCGGTACCGGCTTTATCGCCCTGGCCGGGGTGGCGGCGGAGTTTGGCGTGGTGATGCTGATGTACCTGCGCCACGCCATTGAGGCGGAGCCATCGCTGGAGAACCCGCAGACCTTCAGCGCCGATAAGCTCGACGAGGCGCTGTACCAGGGCGCGGTGCTGCGCGTGCGGCCAAAGGCGATGACCGTGGCGGTGATTATCGCCGGCCTGCTGCCGATTTTATGGGGCACCGGCGCCGGGTCAGAAGTGATGAGCCGTATCGCCGCGCCGATGATTGGCGGGATGATCACCGCGCCGCTGCTGTCGCTGTTTATCATTCCGGCGGCATATAAGCTGATGTGGCTGTATCGGCATCGGGGCAAGCGCGGAGAATAAATAAAGGCAGGCCCGTTGGTATTTCACCGGCGGGCCTTTTTATTATTAGACCCACAAGCAATTACCTCATTTAACCCTCACCCGCTCTCATATTATCTCATCCTCTGCGCCAATCGACCTTCACTCCTCGTTCTCCCCTTTAGCTTCATTGATTTTCCTGCTCACCCAGGCTGCGTATTTATCACGCGGAGAAAAGGTGGGCCTTAAATTAATGAGCGCTATCGATGAACCTGAATCCTTCTCCACCCTGTTTATTTTTGCTGTTATTACTTTCCACCCTGAGCACGATATCCCCCTGCCATGCCGCGACAGTAAAGGTGGATAATTGCGAAGTTGGCTGCCCAACCGGCGGCAGCCAACAGACGCTTTTCCGCGCGGCCTACACGCTGAACAATAACCCCAGTCGTAAACTGGCCAACTGGGTAGCGTATAAAATCACCCGTGCCTGCGAGGCCAGCAACCGGGCAAGAGTGTGGAAGCAGGACCCCGATTTACCCGCAGCCGATACCCTGGCGCCCGCCGACTATCGCCGGGCCAACACTTTACTGGCGGTCGATCGCGGCCATCAGGCACCGCTGGCGAGCCTCGGCGGCGTGGAGGACTGGCCTGCGCTAAACTATCTGTCGAATATCACCCCGCAGGAAGCGGCGCTGAATCAGGGGGCATGGGCTCGGCTGGAAGACGCGGAGCGCGCGTTGGCCGAGCGCCCGGAGGTGACGGCGGTTTATGCGGTTACCGGGCCGCTGTTCGAGCGGCATATCGCCACCCTGCCCGCCGCGCCGGGCGTGGAGATCCCCAGCGGCTACTGGAAGATTATTTTCCTCGATAATGGCCCGCAGAGCGGCAAGTACGCGGCATTTGTGCTGGACCAGGCAACGCCGCGCGATGCTAATTTTTGCGACTATCAGGTGACGGTGGAAGAGATCGAGCGCCGTACCAGTCCGCATTTGACGCTGTGGTCGGCATTACCGGCCTCTGTTGCCACATCGCTAAAGACTCTGCCGGGGACGCTGGCGCAGGAAATGGGTTGCCGGTAAGGAGCAAGAGGTAAAGTTGTCGACCTGTCGCGATTAACAATCGGCGTCTTACCGCCAGTCAGCAAACCAGATATAGTTGCTCTCCCTGCCACTGCTAAGCGCTGTTGATATCGTATGAAGCTCGGTTATTTTTGTTACTTCCTGCTGGCCCTTGCCGCCGTCGGCAGCCTGTTGCTGCCCTATTCCATCGCCATGTGGTTCCTGCTGGCGAACGTGCTAACCTGGCTTATCTACGGCATCGATAAATTAGCCGCCCGTAAAGCCTGGAACCGGATCCCGGAATCCACCCTGCTGACGTTCGGCCTGCTTGGCGGATGGCCCGGCGCGATTGCCGGGCAGCAGTGTTTTCGCCACAAAACCCAGAAGCAGCCATTCAGGACATATTTCATTATTAGCATCGTGCTGAATGTTGTGGTGCTGGTTGGCGGATATTGGCTGTACCGGGATTATGGGGTGTAGGGTTGGTGTAATTTATTATCACTACATTTACGCTCAATATGCTCAACACCAGGTCTGCAAACGCAGCGTTGAGCAATATTTTTTACTACCTATTGCTCTACTTTTTCAATAATAAAACCATCGCGTCGTAAAAAATCAATTACACGCTGGATATTACCAAGCCCCCATTGGTTCGATATTGCGATAACTTCGCCAGATTGAAGCTCAATTACCGCATCTTCACTCAAATGATATCGATTCTTTCGCCCATCAGGAACTTGATCAGCCAAAACAATTGTTCGATTTTTGAGAATTTCACCCAGCTTAGTATAAATGTCCTCAAGGCTGTGGGGATTATGCTTATTTATCCAATCAGTAAATAGTTCAAGGGCTAACTTACGCTTATTATAAACACCACCATTATACCTATATTCAGAGTAATCTTTTTCAGACTTCTGGCTACTTATATTTTGCTCAACCAGCTTTTCCCTGAACTTAACTTGATATTCTTCTAATTCTGGAACCGGAATTATTTGCTCCGCATTTATTAGTATATCATCGTTAAACTTGTAAGGTGTAAGACGAACACAACGAATATCAACACCTTTATCTCTCAGCCAAATCGCTGTAGTGGTCAGTTCTTTCCCAAAATCAGCTGAAGCAAGAACAATTCTAACATCCTTACCAAAGTCAGAGAGCTCATTCTCCTCAAGACCAATAAATTCTAATATTTTTGCTTTAGCATTAACATCTGAATCAGTACCTAAATATGACTGATAATATTCGCATGCTTTTGTAAAACTCATTGTAGAAATCATAGCTGCATAACGCAATGCTTGTAATTCCATATGAGCGCCGATTTCATCTCGCTTTAACTCTATTACGACAAGATTAGCCTGCTTATCAATCGCTAATAAGTCAATCCGTCTTCTGCTGTCCTCCCAATCTGAAAACTCCTCAGCAATGACAAGACAATCAGGTGCAAGGATATCAATATTATTTTTTATAGCTTCTTGCAAATCGTAACGTTCCTGAAGCCCCTCTATTGAGTAGGTAGTTTTTTCCAGCGCAACTAAATTTTTATCAGCAATATTATATAATGCCATTTTTCAAATCCGTTTATGAAAGTATTACTATGATTGTATCAGAGTTTTTAATTCATCTGGCGTATATGGCGGGTTTCGCCGATGCAGCATCGCGTGACAGTTGGGGCAAACTGGGATCAGGTCAGTTTTCGGATCCAGACGATAGTCCTGTTTAATCTCCGATAGCGGCACCAGATGATGAATGTGGATAAAGCCCTGGCCGATATCACCGTAGCGCTTCGCCATATCAAGGCCGCACACCTGACACCGGGTACCGTGATAGCGCAACGCGGCCTCGCGGGCCTGGCGATCGCGCTCATAGCGGTTAACCATAACCTGAACCGCAGCCCCTTCTACAAACTCACTTTTCGTCTGTAGCTCGTCGGGGAAAGGGGTAATACCAGCATCATCTACTCGCTCCTGAACGATCTTGAATCCTTGCTCCAGCAACAGACGGACGCATTTGGATTTGATCCCACCGCTGAAATCCGCCGGCGTGAACTCCGTTTTCGTCGCCATAGTGGCCGCTATCCCAACGATAGCTTTAGAGGGATAACGACGTCCTTCGAATTCGACTTCATACAGACGCGCGTCTTTAAACTGATGCGCTATACCCTCGTCGTACGCGCGGATGGCTTCGATGATGCATTCTCGCGATAGATGATCTGGCAACCGTTTCATATGGCTGAGCTATTTGATGATGAGTGACCTCATTATAGATAGAAAGCGGAATAAATTTCGAATAGATAAATCATGGTGATAGTTGAAAAGAGACCTGGGTTGGATATCGAATCCCGGTGGCTTGATCGACAGCAGTTTTGCGAGCATCATCGCAATTATTTAGCAAAATACGTAACGCGATGCCTTCTAGTAAAACTCTGCAACAAGCGATCGCCAATATCACTATCTGGCGCAAAGGCGAACAGCGCGCGCCGCATAAACCTCTGCTGTTGTTGCACGTGCTGTCGCATTACCAGCACGGACATCCGCGGATGTTCGATTACGCCTCAGAGGTTCGTGATGAGTTACATAGCCTGCTGGAGCGTTTTGGTCCACAGCGCGCGCAATACCGCCCCGATATGCCTTTCTGGCGTCTAAAAGGCGACGGCTTCTGGGAATTACGCAACGCTGAGCAATGTTCAACTGAAGGCAGCAGACAGCCACCCTCTAAAGAACTGGAAACCTATCACGTCGCGGGCGGCTTTGACGAAGAGCACTTCGCGCTGCTGAGCAAGAATAAGAGGCTGATTAACACCCTGGCGCATCAGATCCTGCAGGCCCATTTCCCGGAGAGTATTCAGGAAGAGATCGCCGACGAGATGGGGTTTGATATCCAGCAAATTCGCAAAGAACGCGACCCGCTGTTCCGCCAACAGGTGCTACGCGCTTATAACTATGAATGCGCTATCTGCGGCTTTAATATGCGCCATGACAATAACTCCGTCGCGCTGGAGGCTGCGCATATCAAATGGAAGCAGCACGGCGGCCCATGTGAAATTCCCAACGGCCTGGCGCTATGCGCCATTCACCACAAAGCGTTTGATAAAGGCTCGATTGGCCTGGATGAGCATATGCGGGTACAGATTTCTCCAGCGGTTAACGGCGGTGGAATTGTCGGAAAGCTGTTCTGGGATTTTGATGGTAAGCAAATTGGATTGCCTCAGGGGAAGGACTGTTACCCGAAAGAGGGATTTGTGGAGTGGCACAGGAGAGAGGTATTTAGGGGGTGAGGTAAGGCACGCGAATATATGGCACGGAATCGCCCCACCCCTATTTTGTCAACGCCCCGGTACTATCAATAAAGAATTCATGAACATATTTTTTATTATTTAAACCGTAGTTAATGACATAAGTATGATTCTTCTTCCATTCAATATCGATACAATTGTCAGGATATGATGACATTAACTTGTTATAACCAGAACTCATTACCGTTTGCGTCTTACCGTTTTCGCCTGAATCAATAGTGTAGTAATTCAATACATCCCTTTTATCCAAACTAAAGCAAAGATGCTCTCCATTAATAATGGTATCTCTTGGGTGTGGCGCAGGATTACCACCAGGACAACCGGAAATAAGAAAAGTTAAAGGTAAGATAGCGAATCTCTTCATTGTGGAAATCCCTTCATAACTAATTTATATTTTTGAAGCAATGTATAGTCAGATTCTTTATGATCATAATCTCGTAATGCAGGCAGATACAGATAATTTTTAAAACCGTAAGCTTGCAACAACCAGTAATCACTAACTAATGAAGCCTGTTGTTCTAAGCTATAATGTCGTATGTTTTCCTTGTCTAAACTATAACTGTAATCAGCAAATCGGGAGAAAAACCCTCTGGTTCTGACAAACATTCCGTGCTGCGCTTGCCATACATGCATTAACTCATGCATGAATCTATGTTTTTTCTGCACATCAACTTCCATTGAAAAATCATGGGAGTAGGTGTCTTCCCTAAACCACATTTCTCCGTTAGGGCTCATAGCAATATCAGTAGGCTGCAGATTGAACGGCAAATAACTTTCCCGATGAATCCACACTGTATTGTACCGGAGACCGTAGCTAAATAGCGTTCTTGCTAACCCAATCTCACCAGTGGTTATAAGCCTCGTTCCACCGGGCTTAATACGTGTCCCGGATGTCACGTTAATCCTCTCGTTTACAGGCATTCAAAATCCCTCTGAATTGCAGCGGTATTGTTTATTTATCGTACGCCAATGCAATCGACAAGGGAAAGATTTTTATCCGAAATAAATTCTGCTGCAAGGCTATACCGTTGGTAGGAAGGTGATGCGTGTATTCGTTACAATAGCTACTGACATAGAAAAGCGTGTCAGGAACTGCTTCCCTCCCCAATAATTGAAGGCCTATCACATAGCAAGAGGCTTTGACGAAGCACATTCCACGCTGCTGAGTAAAAATAAGAGGCTGATTACCTCCCTGACGCATCAGAGCCTGTAAGCCCATTTTCCTAAGAGTATTCAGGGAAAGGTTGCCCGAAAGAATAGTTTGTGGAGTGACACAGGAGGGCGGTATTTAAGGAATGAGCTTAAGGAAAATATTTTAAATGGACGCATAATAAATATTATCCCCTCTGTTCAAAGGTTCTCCTTAAATCAATTCAATAAATTAGGTGAATAATCCCCAGCAATACATTCAATTAAACTATCTAATAAACAACGCTAAATTATTTAGCGAGTGAAGTCTGAATATTTCATTAATCACTAACCGTTAAGGAAATGTCGTATTATGATTTTAGTCAAAACTCAACGAATAATTTAAATTGTTCTTTGGACATTCCTCGCAATTGTCTAATAAATTGATACGATAAAAGTATTCTCATAAAGGAAAAAGACACATGGCTTACGAAGCTCAAATCAGCCGTAATAACCCTGCAGCATTTCTTTTCATTGTCGATCAGTCTGGTTCAATGTCCGATAAAATGTCTTCAGGTCGTAGTAAAGCGGAATTCGTCTCCGATGCGCTCAATCGAACTTTGATGAATCTCATCACTCGCTGTACTAAATCTGAAGGGGTGCGCGACTATTTTGAGATTGGGGTTTTAGGCTACGGTGCTCAAGGGGTTTCTAATGGTTTCAGCGGCCCATTGGGAGGGCAAGTCCTCAATCCAATTTCGGCCCTGGAACAACATCCAGCCAGAGTGGAAGATCGTAAACGGAAAATGGATGATGGAGCAGGCGGGATCATCGAAACAACAATTAAGTTTCCAGTATGGTTTGATCCTACCGCCAATGGCGGCACACCTATGCGTGAAGCGCTTACCAAAGCCGCCGAGGAATTGGTGACCTGGTGTGACTCTCATCCGGACTGCTATCCTCCTACAATTTTACATGTCACTGACGGTGAATCTAACGACGGAGATCCAGAAGAAATAGCCAATCATCTACGGCAAATTCGCACCAATGACGGTGAAGTTCTGATTCTTAATATCCACGTCAGTTCCCTCGGTAATGATCCAATAAGATTCCCCTCCTCCGATGCCGGTTTGCCAGACGCCTATGCTAAGTTGCTATTTCGCATGTCCAGCCCTCTTCCAGAGCATCTGGTACATTTCGCGCAAGAAAAAGGCCATCCTGTGGATATAGAATCTCGTGGATTTATGTTCAATGCTGAGGCTGCCGAGCTTGTCGATTTTTTCGACATCGGAACCCGGGCTTCTCAGTTACGCTGAGTCATAATGAAACTGGAATTCTCAGGAACCGTTCCCAAAGATCCTCTATGCCCTGAGGCAAACGAGGATAAATATGCCTTCTCCGGAGACGGGAGAAGGCTCGCTCTCTGCGATGGAGCAAGCGAGTCTTTCAATTCAAAGTTATGGGCAGATCTTCTTAGTCGTAAATTCATTACGGACACGGAGGTCAACCCTGATTGGATAACATCTGCTATGGCGGAATATTCTGCCGCACATGACTTCCCATCTATGTCCTGGTCCAAGCAAGCCGCATTCGAAAGAGGCAGTTTTGCGACACTAATAGGCATAAAGGAATTTGAAGAGCATCAGTCGGTAGAAATTCTTGCTGTAGGAGATAGCATTACGTTGCTGGTTGATGGCGAAAAATTGATTAGAGCATGGCCATTCGATAACCCAATCAAATTTAAAGAACGGCCAACATTGTTTGCCACGCTCCCTACTCATAATAATTTCGTTGGCGGAAATTGCTTCTGGACAATTCATGGGAAAAATTTTTACCTCGAAAAACTCATTCAGCCCAAACTTCTCTGCATGACCGATGCACTCGGCGAATGGACACTGACGCAAGCTCAGGCGAAGGGTTCTGGTTTTATTGAATTACTTTCGTTGCAAACAGAAGAGCAGCTTGTGGAATTAGTCTTGAGGGAACGTGCAGCAAAACGTATGCGTATCGACGACTCAACACTGCTAGTACTATCGTTTTAACGCGGAAAGAAAGATGCCTTACCCATCTCTTGAACAATACAACCAAGCATTTCAGCTACACAGTAAGCTGTTAAGCGATCCTGAATTAAAATCTGGCTCAGTCGCTACGACAGGATTGGGTATGCCTCTTGCAATCAGTGGTGGTTTCGCGCTGACCTATACGATCAGTTCGGGTGCTAAGAAATACGCCGTTCGTTGTTTTCATAGGGAATCCAAAGCATTAGAACGTCGCTATGAGGCTATCTCAAGGAAAATTGAGAGTCTTCATTCCCCTTATTTTCTCGACTTCCAGTTTCAACCCCAAGGTATCAAAGTCGAAGGTGTATCGTATCCTATTGTTAAAATGGCATGGGCGAAGGGAGAAACACTAGGAGAGTTTCTTGAGGTCAACAAGCACTCAGTACAAACAATGGCAAAACTATCTGCGTCGATAGAATCACTCGCCGCCTATCTCGAAAAAGAAAAAATTGCGCATGGTGATTTCCAGACCGGAAACCTGATGGTATCTGACGGTGGGGCAACCGTTCAGTTAATTGACTATGATGGAATGTATGTTGATGAGATTAAGACATTAGGCAGCGCAGAACTAGGGCATGTCAATTTTCAACACCCCTTGCGTAAAGCGACAAATCCGTTTAATCATACTCTGGATCGCTTTTCACTGATATTACTGTGGCTGGCCCTTAAAACCTTACAAGTCGCCCCATCCATTTGGGATAAATCAAATTCAGAGCTAGACGCAATAGTTTTTCGGGCTAATGACTTCGTTGATCCTGGTTCATCACCCATCTTAAGAATGTTAGCGGGTGTTCCACAACTCTCCGCCTTTATAAAGAATTTCGCGGCGATCTGCGCTTCAGAGATGGATAAAACGCCTTCACTAGCTGACTTTATTGTAGGCAGAAACATCCCCGTATCCCTGGCGATTATTAGCATGAATGGGGATATTCCAAGAAGCAGACTGAAACCTGGTTATATTAGCGCCTATACCGTCCTGTCAGCCCTGGATTACAGCGCTTGTCTTCAACGAGTTGGAGATAAAGTTGAAGTTATCGGTAGAATTATTGAGGTTAAACTTAATAAGGCTAAAAATGGAAAACCATATATCTTCGTTAATTTCGGTGACTGGCGGGGAAATATCTTTAAGATATCCATATGGAGTGAAGGCATTGATGCTTTACCTACCAAACCCAATACTTCATGGATCGGGAAATGGATTAGTGTAACCGGCCTTATGGAACCGCCTTACATCAATGAGAAATTCAACTATTCACATCTCTCAATTACGGTAACGACTGTTGGTCAAATCACAGTTCTTTCTGAAAAAGATGCCCACTGGCGTCTCGCAGGGCCGAGCTATATCCAACAAATGCCAAATTCTACAAAAAGCAATCAGGCAGCCCTGGAGCGTATCAAGGGAAAGAGGATCACCGTAACGCCTAAGTCAAAAAGCATCAGTGCTACATCAACGAACCAGGCGGTCCTTGATAAAATAAGAGCATCGGTACAACCTTCAGCAACGGTGAGAGCGCAAACGCAGCCTGTAGCGTCTGCTAAATCCTCGACACATTATGCAGCACGAACCAGACCAACGACTTCACAACAGATATCACAACACCAAAATATTCCAAGTAAGACCGTTACTTCGAATCAGCAAACATCTATGACGGACATAATAATTAAGGCTTTCAAAAAAATATTTGGATGATTGTATTATTCAACCAAGACATTCCATATACGTTACATAACAACACCCATCCTTCTATGGTTAACTGATTATGTGGAAATTACGACATAAGTCATATGCCGTATAGCCTAATATTCAGCACGAAGGAAACCCGTGTAGAATTATGGATTTCGCGAGCATCGACAGATATCAACACCATGGCACCGAATAGGCTGGAACAAAGCCGGGTATCTGTTGAAGAGGTATCAAGAAAACCACGGCTTCAACAGCTTGCTGCCGTACAGGCCGCTCACGTTGAGAAGCGCGACACCGTAATGGACGGCAGAGCAATGATTGCCGCTATGAGCCATGAAACCTGCGTCCGGATTGGCAGGTACGTAAAAATATTCGCGCAGGATTGAACATTCTGGTTAGCCAGACTCCACGTCGGTACAAGCCCCCCATAAAGCGCTGGGACGAATGAGTTAATTAAAAAACGGAAATTATTTTAAATCATGGGATGATGTCAGTTTTATGCTGGCTAAAACGTTGCCAGCCATATATACATTATCATCATGCAAGAGGTGCAATCATGAGTAAATACAATGAAATACAGCGTCAGTTAGATGAAGTAAGTCCAATCCCAAAAGGAATTCCTAAAGTATACCTTTTAGGGGATACTGGAGCAGGAAAAACAACGTTTATTCGAAGAATATTAGGAACTGAAAATACCAAATTCCCGACTACCAGACAAAGCAGAACAACCGTTGCACCTACTGAGTATGTAATATGTAACTCATCCAGCTATGAATTAACAATTTTGTTAAAATCTTTTAATGAAATTAATGGATATGTCAGAGAAATTTTAAAAGAGGCATTTGAAAAGTCATTAAAAGGTGAGGATGTACTCAGAAGTTTACGTCAAACAAATGATCAGCGATTTCGTTTATACTATCTTCTTGATCCCCGTGATATTACAAACTTTTCGGCAGAAGTGATTTCACTTACACCACTTCTTTCTGAGAAAATAAATGAGCTAAAAGAAATTTTCAACGACGATATAACAGATCAAGATGATTATATCAGTTTTGCTATTGATGAACTAAATGATAAAATTGAATGCATTCAAAATAACATTATGGATCTCATTCAGAAGAATGTAATGTCTATTTGTGATGGAAGTAGGTTAAGCAATGAGTCACAAGTATATAAATTTACTTCAACTGAAAAAGAAGACTTCATCAAAAAATGCAAAAAAACATTATCCAGTGATAAAGAATCTATATCTCCTGTTGTCGAGTATGCAAGGTTGAGTGGAGAACTCAAATCTGAATGGGTGAGCAATAGTGCAGAAATAGTTATCATTGATGGTGAAGGCATTGGGCATAATACAAAAGAAACGGCGCAATTAGACTCCAGACATTATGATTTCTTTTATGATGTCAATTCAATATTACTTATCGAAGAATCAAAAAAACCTTTTATTGCTGGAGGTAAAAATGCATTGAAAAGTATTTTCCAGCGTGGGTATGGCGAGAAATTAAAGTTGATATTCACTAAACTGGATGAAGTTATACCTTATGATTCAGACGAGCCAACAGATGATGACCGGATCGATTATGTAAAAGATGGTCTCAATAACGTGCTGGACGCATTAAAAAAAGAAGATGTAAAGTGTAACATTGATATTGGTGATATTTATTTCATCGGGGATCTCGATAAAGCCGATCGTAACGAGCGGCTTGAATTGGCTTTCAACTCCATATTTGAAAACACAGTCTCCACGATAAATAATGACGAAGTGTTCATTGAGCCAAGGTATGACTTTGAGTTATTAGCACTGCATATCAATGCTACTGCTAATGATTTTAAAACACATTATGAAAGACTATTAGACAGAGAACATTGGAAAACAATAGAAGCATTCAATCGTCGTATGTATTCAAATATAGATGGATTTAGAATGTTTATGCCTATTACTGATTTTGAGGAAACCGTAAGCAAATATATTGGGGGATTTTTAACTTCGCCAGTAGGTTGGAAATATGAAGCAATTGATAATTTGAAGCAAAAAAGCATTAATAAAATCAAGAGAGAATTCAACAAGCTCATTCTTAGTTTCATTCGCAACAAGTTAATTACTGAACCGTATGAAAAATGGAAAGAATCCTATTTTCTAGCTGGTACCGGTTCAACTATTAGCAGGAAACGGGATATAACGACCATTTTTAGCAATGCAGTCATTGATGCCTCTCAAGCTGAGCAATTTAAAGTATTCAAGGATCAAATTAAGGATATTGTTGTCAAATCAATAGAGAAGTGTAAATGAATTTAGTTATATAGAATAGTCCCGGATAATATCCGGGACTGACACTCTGACAGACGCAATTATGAACTTAGTCGTTAGAATACTTATGATTATTTAAGGGAAATAACTATGCCTTTAGATTTAAGTAACACGTTGGTTATTGGCATTAGCGCAACGGCACTTTTTGACATGAGCGAATCTGATCGTATGTTTCGCGAAACCTATGCTACCGATCCCGATAGCGCCATTGAAAAGTATCGTGCCTACATGCTGGAACACGAAAACCAGCCTTTACAGCCCGGGACAGGTTATCCCTTGGTTAAAGCGCTTCTGGGGCTGAATCAGTATCGCCAACCCGATGATAAATCACCGTTGGTTGAGGTTGTTGTCATGTCGCGTAACAGCCCTGATACGGGTATCCGCGTTTTGAATACCATTCGCCATGACAAACTCGACATTACACGTTCAGCTTTTACCGCTGGTGAAACCGTTGCCGATTACCTTGATGCTTTTGATGTTGATCTGTTTTTAACCACTAATGTCGAAGACGCGCAAAAGGTTATTGACTCCCGATATTGCGCCGCCGCTATATTGAAAGAGCCTCCAGCAGATGCCTCTGATATCCCAGAAGAGCAAGTGCGTATTGCTTTTGACGGCGATGCTGTCCTTTTTTCCGATCAAAGCGAGCTAGTTTATAAAACTCAAGGGATGGCCGCTTTTCATGCTCGGGAAGACGCGCAGCAGGATATCCCTATGGAGGAGGGCCCCTATGCCACCCTGCTTAAAAAAATAGCCAAGCTTCAGGAACGACTACCGATCCGCGTTGAGTATTCTCCCGTCCGTATCGCGCTGGTGACGGCCAGAAACAGCCCATCAGAAATGCGCGTCATTAAGACACTGAGAAGCTGGGGGGTATATGTCGACGAGGCTTTTTTTCTTGGTGGTGTAGAGAAAACGAAAGTCCTGAAGGCCTTTAAACCGCATATTTTCTTTGATGACCAGGATGTACATTTGGTTGCTGCTGCAAAAGTTGTTCCTTCTGGTAAGGTTCCTTATGCTAGCAATTCCGAGCTTTTTAAAAAGGAAGCATTGTAAAAATCGACAACAAATAGCCACCCAGCAGCAAAGATGGCTATTTGTCTATTTTTACTGTCTTCCTACAGTTCTTAGCGTATGACGGCTAAATAACCCGATTAATACTTGCCTTACTGATTGGCTTGTAGTGACCGCTCCTGCCGATTCAGTTGCGATAGTCCCTGTAGCAGGTATTATTTTGCGTACAGCATTCCAAATCTGAACTTTTGCCTGAGCATTTTGCTCCATGGCCGCAATCTCTTCCGAGGGCTTCATGACTAACACTAACTTTTCTCAAACGGCTGCGTTTATCTGGTCGGTGGCCGATCTATTGCGCGGTGATTTCAAACAGTCTCAGTACGGGCGCGTGATCCTACCTTTTACGCTGCTGCGTCGTCTTGAGTGTGTGTTGGCGGAGACAAAAGATGCGGTGGTGGCGAAATATGATGAATTAAAAACCAGCCCACTGCCGAAAGATGCCAAAGAGAAGTTTCTGCTGCGCGCAAGCACGCTTTCCTTCTTCAACACCTCGAAGATGGATCTGGGCAAGATGGGTCAGAACGACATCAAAGCCAACCTGGAAAGCTACGTACAGGCATTTTCACCGGATGCACGTGAAATCTTCGAGCACTTCAAATTCAGCGAGTTTGTCGGCCTGCTGGAGGATGCCAACCTGCTGTTCAAAGTGGTGAAGAAATTCGCCACTACCGACCTTAGCCCAAAAGCGATTTCCAACTATGAGATGGGACTGGTGTTTGAAGAGCTCATCCGTCGTTTCGCTGAAAGCTCCAACGAGACCGCCGGTGAGCACTTCACCCCACGCGATATCGTGCGTCTGACTACTTCGCTGGTGTTTATGGAAGATGATGAAGCCCTGACGCAGCCCGGTATCATCCGCACCATTTATGACCCGACGGCCGGGACCGGCGGCTTCCTCTCTTCAAGTATGGAATATGTGCACGAACTGAACCCTAATGCGGTGATGCGTGCCTTTGGCCAGGAGCTGAACCCGGAATCCTACGCAATCTGTAAAGCCGACATGCTGATCAAAGGTCAGGACGTCAGCCGTATTAAGTTGGGTAACACCCTCTCTAACGACCAGTTGCCGCTGGATCAGTTCGACTACATGCTCTCTAACCCACCGTTTGGCGTGGACTGGAAAAAGATTGAGGGTGAAATTAACGACGAACATACGCAGAAAGGTTTTAACGGCCGCTTTGGCCCGGGCCTGCCGCGTGTATCCGACGGCTCGCTGCTGTTCCTGATGCACCTGATCAGCAAAATGCGCGAAAACCACAACGTGGATGGCACCGTGAGCAACGGCGGGCGTATCGGGATTATCCTTAACGGTTCCCCACTGTTTACCGGTGGTGCGGGCAGCGGTGAGAGTGAAATTCGTCGCTATATTCTGGAGGCCGATTTGTTGGAAGGTATCGTCGCGCTACCAACGGACATGTTCTACAACACCGGCATTGCCACCTACGTCTGGATCCTCTCCAACAAGAAAGCGCCTGAGCGTAAAGGTAAAGTGCAGCTGATTGATGGCACCAACCTGTGCGGTAAGATGCGTAAATCACTGGGTTCCAAGCGTAACCTGATGGGCGATGACGATATCAAACTGATCACCCAAACCTTCGGCGATTTTAAGGTGGTGGATGCCACAAGCCAGGAAGAGCTGGGGCTGGAAAAAGCCGCCGAGCAAAAATCCAGCCGCGGTCGTCAGCCAGCAACGGCCAAAACCGAAGCGCCGAAAACCTTCGCCAGCAAAATCTTTAACAGCACCGACTTTGGCTATCGCCGCCTGACCATTGAGCGCCCGCTGCGGTTATCCGCTCAGGTGACGGATGAGGCGATTGCGACACTGCGCTTTGCGCCGAAGCCGTTTAACGCGCCGATGGAACGCCTGTATGACGAGTTTGCGGCCCAGTGGCAGGCGGATAACTACGGTGATTTCTCCGAATTGGAAGCAGAAGCGCGCGCCATTATCAAAGCCGAATTTGCCGAGCTGAAAGAGAAGCAGATTAAAGACCTGCTCGACAGCAAACTGTGGCTGGCGCAGCGCGGATTGCTGGAAAAAGCGCAGCATATACAGACGGCTCTGGGTACGCAGGCGGGTGGCAAAACGCTGGTGAGCAATGACTTCAACCAGTTCCTGCTGACCCTGAAAGGGGCCATCAAAACCGCTGGCGTGAAGCTGGATGCGAAAGAGAACAAGCAGTTTATCGATGCTATCACCACCAAAAACTCGGATGCCGAGCCGGTGGTGAAGAAGGTGCTGAAAGAAGCCGCTCAGCCACTGTACGGTGCGTTTGAATACAAAGGCAAGGTTGTTGAGTTTGAACAGGATGGTGAGTTACGCGATAACGAGAACGTGCCGCTGAACCCGGCAGTGTCTACCAGCGACCTGATTGAAAACTACTTCAAAGCGGAAGTGTTGCCGCATGTGAATGACGCGTGGATCAACGCCGATAAGCGCGATGCCAAAGATGGTGAAGTGGGGATTGTCGGTTACGAAATACCGTTTAACCGCCATTTCTACGTCTATCAGCCGCCGCGCCCGCTATCCGAGATTGATGCCGATCTGGATGCGGTGAGCGCCGAGATTATGAAGCTGCTGCAGGAGGTACATTCCTGATGGCTAAGTATAAGGCATATCCAGAGTATAAGGATTCTGGGGTTGAGTGGTTGGGGAGGGTCCCCAGTCATTGGGAAATATTATCGGCAAAACGCATGTTTCAAAGCGTGCGTACACCAGCATATAAAAGTGATGAGCAGCTCGCAGCAAGCCAAAAGTATGGGGTAATTCCCCAATCCTTAATGATGCAACTAAATGACTCAAAAGTGATGCTTGCATTAAAAGGGACGGAATCATTCAGACATGTAGAAGCTAATAATTTTGTTATTAGTCTGCGTAGTTTTGAGGGCGGCATTGAATATAGTCAGTACACTGGCTGTGTATCGCCCGCATATACTGTATTGAAAAACTCCAAACCGATCAGCTATGGTTACTATCGCTATCTTTTGAAATGCACGCCTTTTATTGCTGCATTACAGTCGTCGACAGATAGCTTAAGAGATGGAAAATCAATTAACTATGAGCAGTTCAGCGCACTCAGCCTCCCATTATCTTCGGTTCAAGAACAAAATGTAATCGCTGCTTTCCTCGATCACGAAACAGCGAAAATCGATAACCTGATCGAGAAACAACAGCAACTAATTGAACTATTGAAAGAAAAACGTCAGGCAGTGATTAGCTATGCCGTTACCAAAGGGCTAAACCCTGATGTGCCGATGAAAGATTCTGGTGTTGAGTGGTTGGGGGAAGTGCCGGAACACTGGAAAATTAAGCGTTGTAAAAATCTTTTTAACTTTGTGACAAGCGGATCTCGTGGTTGGGCTGGGTTTTATTCTGATGAGGGGGATTTATTCTTTAGAATTGCAAATCTTACACGAGATAGTATTAACCCTAAACTTGATTCAATCCAATATGTCACCCCTCCCAAAGGAAGTGAGGGAGAACGCTCAAAAATTAAAGAAAACGATTTATTAATTTCGATTACCGCTGACTTAGGTTCTGTTTGTGCAGCAGATGGATCAATTTCTGGAGGATATGTTAGTCAGCATGTTTCACTATGTAGACCTAGTAGATTAGTCGCATCTTCGCGTTGGTTAGCTTATTTTGTGCTCTCAGACACTGCGAAAGAACAACTCCAAGGCGCTGGCTACGGAGGTACTAAAGTTCAATTAAGCTTAGAGGATATTCGAGACCTTTTTGTTGCTTATCCACCCAAAAGTGAACAGATAAAAATAGCATCTTATTTAGATGAGAGATTATCTGATTTAGATGGTTTGGATCATCGTGCGCACAATTTAATAGAACTTTTAAGGGAACGCCGCACTGCCCTCATTTCCGCCGCCGTCACCGGTAAAATCGACGTCCGCGATTGGGTTGCCCCTGGCAAGCAGGACGTTGAGGCATCACAGGAGGCCACCGCATGAGCATGGACAGCACCAAAGAGCTGATTTTCCAGAATGAAATGATTGCTCAGATGGACGCAAGAGGTTGGATTTGTGGCAAAACGGACAGCTACGATCGCGAACGTGCGCTTTACTCCCAGGATGCTCTGACCTTTGTGCAGACCACACAGCCGCAGGAGTGGGAGAAGTTTGCTAAAATTTATCCTACCGATACCGAGCGTCATTTCCTCGATGCGCTGGTGGCGCAACTAAAAAAAGCGGACATCAACGCCACCGATGTGCTTTCGCGCACTTATGGCACACTCGGCGTGCTGCGTCATGGTATCAAAAGCCATAATGCGCGTTTTTCCCTGTGCCAGTTTAAGCCGGAACATAACCTCAACCCGGAAACCCTGGCGCGCTACAAACAGAATATCTGCCGTATCGTGCCGGAGCTGGTTTACAGCCCGCATGCGTCGAACGCCGCCTTTGAAGAAACGGGCGTAAAGGCGAAGAAATGGCGTATCGACCTGGTGTTGTTCGTTAATGGCCTGCCGATCGCAACCCTGGAGCTGAAGTCTGAATTTAAGCAGACGGTGCAAAACGCCATTACGCAATATAAGAAAACGCGTTTGCCGAAAGATCCCGGCACCAATAAGCTGGAGCCGCTGCTAGCCTTCAAACGCGGCGCGCTGGTGCACTTTGCTGTCAGCCAGTACGAAGTGTTTATGGCGACCAAACTCGAGGGCGATAAAACCTTCTTCCTGCCGTTTAACAAAGGCACCCATGACGGCGGCGCGGGGAATGATATCCCGGAAGATGCCAATGACTACGCCACCAGCTACCTGTGGAATGAGGTGCTGCTGCCGGACAATCTGCTGAAAATTCTCTCCAGTTTTGTGCATCTGCAAATCGTAGAAAAAGAAGATGCCATTGGCCTGAAGTACAAAAGCGAGAGCCTGATTTTCCCGCGCTATCATCAGTGGGATGTGGTGAACAAACTGATCACCGCCGCCACGGTGGAAGGTACCGGCAATAAATACCTGATCCAGCACAGCGCGGGGTCGGGCAAATCGAACTCTATCGCCTGGACAGCCCACCAGCTTTCCCGCCTGTACGATGAAAATGGCGAGAAGCAGTTCCACTCAGTGATTGTGGTGACGGACCGCACCGTGCTGGACGATCAGCTGCAGGACACCATCTATCAGTTTGAGCATCAGGATGGCGTGGTCGGGCGGATCAATAACAAAGAAGGCGACGGCTCTAAATCAGAGAAGCTGGCAAGCGCGCTGGAAAACTCGCAGCCGATTATCATTGTCACCATCCAGACCTTCCCGTTTGTCCTGAAGGCGATTGAAAACAGCGTCAGCCTCAAGCAACGTAAATACGCAGTGATTGCCGATGAAGCGCACTCCTCGCAGAGTGGTTCTACAGCGCGTCAGTTGAAAGAAGTGTTGATGACCGAAGAGGCGAATGACGATGTGGAGATGTCTTCAGAAGATATTCTGGATGCCACCGTCGCCGCGCGTAAAGGCAGCAACAACCTCAACTATTACGCCTTCACCGCTACGCCGAAAGCCAAAACGCTGGAGCTGTTTGGCCGTCGCCCTAATCCACAGGAACCGGCATCGAAAACGAACAAACCGGAAGCGTTCCACGTTTACTCCATGCGTCAGGCCATCGAAGAAGGCTTTATTCTTGATGTATTGAAGAACTACACCAACTACAAAGTGGCGTACAAGCTGCTGCAAAAGCTCGACGATCCTGACCGGGAAGTGGACAGCAAAAAAGCTAAAATCAAACTGAACCAGTGGGTCTCGCTGCACGATCATAACGTGTCGCAGAAGGTGAAGGTGATTGTTGAGCATTTCCGCAAGCACGTGATGCATTTACTGGCTGGCCAGGCGAAAGCGATGGTGGTGACCAGTTCGCGTAAGGCGGCAGTGCGTTACAAGCTGGCGTTCGATAAATACATCGCCGAGCAAAAATACGACAAGATCAGCGCGATGGTGGCGTTCTCCGGGGAAGTGGAATTCCACGAAGATGACCACAACAGCCTTGCGCTGCTCAACCAGAAATTCACCGAGATCACTATGAATCCAGGCCTGAAAGGCCGGGATATGCGTAAAGCGTTTGATACCGATGACTACCAGGTGATGCTGGTGGCCAACAAATTCCAGACCGGTTTTGATCAGCCCAAGCTGTGTGCCATGTATGTGGATAAAAAGCTGGGCGGCGTGGAGTGCGTACAGACACTGTCGCGGCTAAACCGTACCTATCCGGGGAAGGTGCAGTCCGGCACCTTTGTGCTCGATTTCTACAACGAACCCGAAGATATTTTGGGGGCTTTCCAGCCGTACTACCAGACCGCGGAACTGACTGATGTCAGCGATCCACAGTTAGTCTTTGAGCTTTATGAAAAACTGCGTACCAGCGGCATTTTCCTGTGGAACGAAGTGGAGCAGTTCTGCGAGGCGTTCTTCAGCAAAAATAAATCCAACGCGGTTATTAGCAATATTTGCAAACCTGCGGTGGAGCGCTGGAAGCATCGCTACACCTCGGCGATTGAGGCATATGTGCTGGCCAAAGAGATGTTTGAACGCACTAAAAAAACCGGCGATGTTGTGCTGATCACCAATGCGGAAAACACCTTTAAGGACTGCGAGAAAGAAAAAAGTAAGCTGGATATCTTCAAGAAAGATCTCGGCAGCTTTGTCCGTTTTTACGAGTTTATGTCGCAAATCGTCGATTACGATGACAAGAACCTGGAAAAGCTGAGCCTGTTTGCCCGCCACCTGCGTCCACTGCTACATGAACAACGAGTGGAAGAAGATGAGATTGATTTAAGCAACGTGGAGATGAGCCATTATCGCCTGTCGAAACTTCACGAACAACACCTGAAGCTACAGGAAGATGCAGCGGAATACAAAATCACCCCAGGGAATAATGTTGGAACGGCCAAGCCGAAGGATAAGAAAGAAGAGTTTCTATCTAATATCCTGGCGCGCCTTAATGAGCTGTTTGTCACCGATAATCTCACCGATAAAGACATGATCAACTATGCCTTTGCGGTGCGCGACAAACTGTCAGAAAACCAGGCGGTGATGACCCAGATTGCGAACAACACGCGTGAACAGGCGATGCTGGGTGATTTCCCGAAAGCCATTGACGATGCCGTGATGGACAGCAACGACGCCCAGCAGGAGATGATGGTGCAATATCTCTCTAACCCTGAGCTAGCGAAAGGCTTTGCCCGCGTGGTGTTTGATATGTTGAAAGGGGCTTAGCGCTTTTTCATCAAGGAGTGGTGTAGGAATGCTGAATTCTTTCGAGATATACCAGGCATTGAATGAATTGGGTTACCGGCTTGAGGCTGGAAACTTCGAGCCAAGCTATGCTTCTGAACATCCGCTCGGGAATGGAAAGTATCTGTATGTCAAACGCGGTCGGGACGGCGTAGTTAACGAGAGCCCATTGGTTCTTGCACCAGAAACCCTTACCTTAAAAGCGGAAATTGATCGCATTGCGGGTATCCACTGCCTTTGGGAAAAAGTAAAAAGCACCAGCTACCGCCGTTACCCGAAAGATAATGGTACGTCCCAATATGGTTTTGCGGCAGATGTTGAATCAATTGAAGCGTTACAGGCGCTGGTAGCTTTGCTGGGAGGCCAACCATCTATAACTCCCCAACCGGGACTAAAAAGAGACAACGAAAACAAGGAGCAATCGTTCATGTATCCCTTAAACCAGATTCTCTTCGGGCCACCCGGCACGGGTAAAACCTACAGTACCACTGAAATGGCGGTCAAAATTGCCGATGATACCTGGTACCAACAGGCTACACGGGAACATCATGGTAATGACTTACGGGAATTGGTAAAAGAACGCTATAGGGCGTTGGTAGAAAAGCAGCGCATTATGTTTACCACCTTCCACCAGAGCTTCTCCTATGAAGACTTTATCGAAGGGATCCGCGCGACTACTGATGAAAAATCGGGCACGCTTCGCTACGAAGTGGTCGATGGTATTTTTAAACAGCTGTGCCTGAATGCTGAAGTTAAAACGCGCGGTAGTTCAACCCAGTCATTGTCCTTGAATGGGAGACGGATTTGGAAAATGTCTCTTGGAAATACGCTTGACGGTGAAGATTATATTTTCGATGAATGCCTTGCGAATAATTATATTCTATTAGGTTGGGGAGATAATCTTGATTTTAGTGGCTGCACGACAGCGGCTGATGTCCGATTGCGCATAGATGGAGCGAGTGATAGCCTGGTTGAGCGAAGCGAATACATGCTGACTGCGGTTAATATGTTTAAAAACATCATGAAAAATGGTGATTTAGTTATTATTTCCGACGGTAATCATAAATTTAGGGCCATTGCCGAGATCGCTGGCGATTATCAATATCTGCCCAATGATGAACGCGTAGGCTATCATCAAATGCGTAAGGTCAACTGGCTACGAACCTACTCGCCGAGCTTACCGAAAGAACAGCTGTTTTTAAAAGCACTTTCACAGATGACACTGTATGAGTTGAGGGACACCTCAATTGATCGGGAAAAACTGTCACAACTACTTGCTCCGGTTGAAACAACTGACAATCAAGCATTGCCGCACGTACTCATCATCGATGAAATAAATCGTGGTAATATTGCCCGCATCTTCGGTGAATTAATTACTCTGTTGGAACCCGATAAACGATCGGGTGCCGAAGATGCCCGTACCTTAGTGTTACCGTATTCTAAACAGCTGTTTTCCGTGCCCAGGAATGTCTATGTGATTGGCACTATGAATACGGCTGATAAGTCGTTAGTTCAAATGGATCTGGCGTTAAGACGCCGCTTTAGCTTTACCGAAATGCCTGCACAACCGGAGTTGCTCGCCGGGGTCACTGCGTTTGGCGTTGATGCCGCACTGTTGCTAACGCGTATTAATCAGCGTATCGAAGCGCTGCTAGATAGTGAGCATATGATTGGCCATGCTTACTTTATGCCGCTAATGAGATTAGAAAATTCCGCCGACCGCGAAACCTGTCTTGCCAGCATCTTTCAGAACAAAATCATTCCATTACTGAGAGAGTATTTCTTTGATGATTATGAACGCATTGGATGGGTGCTTAATGATTCGGTGAAAGCGAAAGAATATCGTTTTATCCTGTTGCAACAGTCAGCACAACTGCCATCTTTTTCTGCACTATTCCCGAAAGATATTGCTGATAGTTTGTCTGATAGGCGTTTTCGTATCAATGAACAAGCTTTCGCGTCGGCAGAAGCTTATCAGGGTATTGTCGCATGATGATCCAGGTCCGGGAATATGCCCTGCTTACCTGTGATAAATCTCAACCAGCCAGTATGGATTTGGGGATTGTCTCTGAGGCAACGTTTTCCTGGCTTGAGCAATTACAACAAACGTGGAGTGGAACTTCTCACATTCTCAGCCGAGAAGGGAAGCGGTTTTTGCGTTTGGGAAGCTATGTCGGTTATCTACAATCCCCGAATGGCGAGTCAATTGAAATTCTGCCAAAAACCACATTTGAAGCGCCAACTGAGGTAGTCCCTCTACGTCAGCTTTTGCGCCGAATGCTAAGCGTTTCTTTAAGTATTACGCCCCGTGAGGCGAACCAGGCGGCATTGCAATATAGTGACCAGCCTCTACATGAATGGATAATAAGTGAGTTCTTGCGGCATCTTGCTGATTTAGTGCGTAAAGGACTGCGTTTCGATTATCACCTCATCGAGGACGAACATAGCGCGTTTATCCGTGGTCAACTGAATGTCACTGCGCAAATGAGAATGCCTCCGGGCAGAGGCACTCATTTTCATGTGCGTTATGCCGAGTTCTCCCCTCAGCGCATCGAGAACCGTCTGCTACGGACAGCTTTGGATTGGGCGCTTAAAATGACCAGGCAAGGGCAAAACTGGAGGCAGGCAAATTCTTTAAGCCATCAACTGGATGACATAGCCCCAATTTGTGGCAGCACAACGCAACCAATGAGGCAATGGAGTGACGGCAAATATCTCCTCGGCTATCGCGCTATAAAGCCGTGGTGCCAGCTCATTCTTGAACAGATGAATCCAGATTTTCAACATGGGTCACATCAGGGTATTTCCCTGCTGTTCCCTATGGAGAAGTTATATGAGGGATGGGTTGGCTACGGCCTGGCTGGTGCGTTACATCACGATTATCAGCTCATAAGACAGACCAGGAGCCAGCACTTGTTAGAGCATGTTCCTGTTGGTGAAAAGTCATCTCAACGATGGTTCATGCTTAAGCCAGATTTTATTATAACCGGCGGGCAGACGTTGGTTCTTGATGCTAAATGGAAACTATTAGATAGCAGAGCCGATGACAGTCTGAGGAAGTATGAAATCAGCCAGTCGGATCTGTATCAGATGTTCGCCTATGGACAAAAGTATATTCATGGGAAAGGAAATATGATGCTTATTTATCCACATCACCTGTACTTTGATGTACCGCTACCGGTGTTTCGTTTCGATGAACATTTATCTTTATGGTGTGTGCCCTTTGATCTTGAATCGGGTAGATTAGTGAAAGGTGATTGGCAAGGTTCTTTCCCCTGTTTTCCCTGTGAAAAGGCTGTAACAGTCTCATAGCAGCTAAACAAATAACCATGTGTTTATTGAGCGTTAAAACAGCAAGGGAGCAGCAATCATGATTTATAAAGATTTTTACCATTTGATGTTGGAGTCTTTTTCCCAACCAGTTGAGCTTTTCACCGAGTCAAGGAATGTACCTTTTACTCTCTATGTTGAAGAACAAAAACTATTTGTTCGAAATGGAAAAGATAATACCAGCCGTATTGGCCCCAAAGAAGTCGCAGCATTTGTTGAGCGGTTTGAAGAAAATGAAAGCTTGGCTGCTAAAGACTATCAGGATGTGACATTCAAAGCCTCCTACTTATTGGCTGCAATGAAATATATCACTATAAAAAACTCACTGAATAATGATAATAAATAGTCATCTTTACCGCTGGGTGGTCATTTGTAAAACCCACCCAAACGTTCCCTCCATCACTGACCCATACTTTCTACCTTCCCCAACTCACCGATTTAAATCGCATACCACCGCATCATATTTCTACGCGCAACAGCGTAATAACCATAATAATATGTTATTGATTGACTTGCGGAGTTTCCCCCATCAATACGGCGCAACAAAAAGAATTAACTCGTTGATATTTATGCGATTTAACTATACGAGTTTGTAATATGGTATGAAATCGATATGACGAAGTTCAGTTCACCATATCAATCAGCGCGTTGAAGTGAGTATATGACTCAATAACATAATCCATGGATGCTTTACCGCGGATCTCGAAAAAATCATTAGCGAAGTAGTAGGCAAATACGGGCATACCATTTTCACCAATCAAACACGTTAGGATTCGAACTATATGACTAAACCTAAAGAAGCCACGCCTTCTTGGGGTAGACGCCGATGGATCGCCAGAAGAGTCTTCATTTCTCGTAAAACAAACTGTGGCATCCACCTACACTGCAATTCAAAATCAAACCGTTCGTTGTTGGCGTTCCCTTCTGGCGTCATTAGACCATTTAAGATCAGTTCATTATAAAGCCATTCATCCAAATGCAAGCTGATACCGTAATCACTAAGCAGCTTACACTGCAACTGATGGGCGATTTTTAAGCCCGCTACATCCAGATCGCCAAAATAAAGTAGCTGTTTTACCTGTTCGACCTCAAGGAGTTGTGACACGCACTCCGCCTGGCCGGACACTTTGTTACCTGCGCCGTAAATGACCAGTGACCAGCGAGTCTGAACTCGATTAAGTTGACATAGTCGATAATACACATCGGAGTTTTCAACAATGATAGCCGGAAGATCATGGCAACATGATGACTCATAAGGTAAAGGCGGTGCACATCGAACCGCGCCCATATCAGCCAAAGTCAGAGCGACATGCTTCCAGCCATCAGGTGGCAAGGAGTCCAGCGCTTTTTCGTCACCAAATATAAGCAGAGACCGCTCACGATGCCCAAGCAAGCCCGGGAATAGTGACTTGTCGCCCTCGGTTTGGCGAAAAAGATATGTATTCAGCTGTTGTAAGCGTGCCTTGATTGGCTGGGTCAGTTGTCCTGTAATACGTCGGGCCAACCAAGGATGCCAGGCTATTTCTGATGTTGTCTTCGTAGGAACGATGGCACCTTCGTAAACAAAAGCACTTGGCAGGCTCATACCCCGCCAGTAGCGCTGCCAACTCGCTTTGTGCTTAGGCTGAGCCCGCCAGTCCCTCTCAAGCAATAGAGTAACAGCCTGGCTCAGCAAATCAGGCGCCTCCTGGCTCAAGGCCTCTTGATTGTGTGCGCGTAATACCTCATCCAGCACCGCATTAGCTTTCACTGTACGGGCGGCCTTACCAGCGGCAAGACGATGTTTATTGGCTGTCGACTCCAGTCGGGATAGCCAGATCATTACGCTACTCATCTCATATCAGCCTTAAATGACGGGATCGAACTGTGGCTTAGCAGCCAGAGAAGCTGCCCACAGGGCATGGCGTTCTTTATCAACGGTGACCAAATCGCGCCGCCTCAGTTTTTGAACTTTATTCAGGAAGAGATGGTTATCAAACATTGATTGGGCGTTTTCATCCGAAATACCAGTCAGGTAGATGAGCTGGATTTTATAGGCTTTGGCCATTTGGGTTTGAATTCGCATTAGATCATCGGCATTCGATTTACCCAGAGGGTTATCGGCTAACAAGAATCCTGCACTTGAAATACCCGTATCGTACTCTCGTACTTTACCAACCGTCACAAACAGTAAAAAGGCAGACGTAAGGCGCTGTCCACCCGAACCTTCAAGTCGGGTGACAGGAGTCCATTGTGGACGGCTGGCATTCGTCTTCAGCAAACGCACCTCCAGCTCCCCTTCGCCAAATACCGACTGAACCAAATCAGCTGTCAAGGCGTCCCGATTGGGCGCTCGGGGTATCTGTCCCTTGGCTATCCACTGCTGCAAGCGGCTGCTGGCAAAACCCCTGAGATCAGCGGCAACATCATTCAGCCGGTCGGTCATTTTGATAATGGGCCGGCCAGGCAGTACGGGGCAATCCTCAGGAATTTTGACCGACATCGCGCGCTTGAGAAGTTTAATAGCCCCCTCCAGATGAGCAGTCAGATGGGTGACAGTCAGATCAATCGAACGCTGGAATTGTTCCAGGCTATCCTGCACAGCTTCGAATACCTGCGTGATCCCTGTACCGACCCTGTCCAAATCGCCCAGCACTTCATGATAAGTTGCGATTGAGTCCAACTGCCGTAAGTATTCCTGACTGGCTCGGGCGTTTGGATCCTTGGCCAACTCTTCTTCGATCCGTTTGCGGAATTTTCCCCAGACCGTAGAGACGCGTATATTTTGCTGTTTTAGTGTTTCATTTAGACCGGCATACATTTGGCATTGTGTCGCCAGATCCTGAGCATATTCTGTAATGTTCAGGATCCTGCCAGGTAAACCCGCGGCAGAGCTCGACGTAATGTGCTGGATCATCGCTTGAGCTGTTTTGGCGTTCTGTAGCCGTTCTTTCACATTTTCCATCTTTTGCAACTGCAGCTTCTTTTGCTCCAGTTGAAGTTTTAGCTTGTATTCAATTTCATGGAGGCTGTTGACGATTTCAGCCAGAGACGTTTGGATTGTCTCTATCTCAATGGGCTTCTCTTCCCAGACAAAATCCTCGTCAATTGCTTTACTAGCCTCCTCACAGCTTTGAGAAAATTTTTTCAGAGTTACCTGAGAATTAATTAGATTTTGCGTGAATTGCTTTTGCTGTTCCTTCAGGCGTACGATGCGGTTATTAATGACCGTTAGCTCATTGATGGCCGCCGCTTTTACCTCGTCCGGATATGTATTGTAGGTGGGTTGAGCAGTCAAACGCTCAGAGGCAGAACGTTGTGCCTGTTCAGCATCTTTCAGTTGTTGCTTGAGAGCGGTCACTTGATCACCGTTGGCTGCTTCGAGCAATTTTTTGTGCGCCTGAGCTGCCATCTCATGGGCATCTTCGGGGCTTCGTCCGGCCATACCTTCAGTCGCCGTAATCTCTGAATAGAACGGCTCGTTACACAGATTACTCCAGTTGCCCATTTGGATATTTAAAAGGGTTTTCTCGGAGAGCTTGTTCTTCTCGATTTCGTTCAGCCTTTCCAGTCTCTCTTTCTGGGTGCAAATAGTGTCCTTGCTTCGTTGAATCTGTGCAGCTAACTGCTCCAGTTTCATTATCGCCGTTTCACGCTTCGCCCATTCTGTTTCTACAAAAAGACTCAGTTTATCATGTGCTTTTTCTGCCCGAATTTTCTGCTGTTGGGCGTTGTTTAACCTCAGCTGGGCATCTGTCTTCTCGTCACGCAGTGTTTGCTCATCATGCTCAGCTTGCTTAAGTACTGCATCAGCATTTTCCAGTATTAAGAGAGCCTGCTCCCGTTGGTCAAGCAGTCCCGCCCAATGCTTACCATACTGTTCATAATGTAGACGCCATTCATTCCTGAAAGATTCCAGTACTTTGAATGCGCTCTTCGCCGCCTTCACACTGACTTCCTGCGACGCTACGATATTCTCCAGGTCTTGCAGCCGGGCTTCGTAAGCGGCCTGGCTATATCCGTGCTTATCGTGGTTTGAGAGGACGACCTGTACTAATTCAGACGTTTCTCGGCGGAGATCTTGTGCTTCATCCAGTAGGTAAATAGCAATAGGTGCCTTCTTCCAGGGCAAGATCTCACTAATTTTATGGACCTGTTCAAACGTTACATTGTCGAGTGCGACCAGGCTCAGGTAGCGGCCAGGGTTTTGATCGATCACCGCTGCAATCTTTTGTGCATCATCGTTGTAAACAGAGGCCAAATAGTGTGGAAATGTCCAGAGCTTATCCCGTGCAATACCCGCCGCATAAAACGCTTCAAGTGCCTCATTGACCTGCTTTGCGACCAGTTCATGTCCCGTCATCCTTAACTCGTCCAGTTCGTGCCGGGCTTGCAGTAAACGCTCTTTCATTCCATTCAGCGTGTGAGAGTTCGCATTCAATACCTTGTCGAGCTGCAATCCACACAGCTCGCTGTGCCAACTCGTGTCTTCAATATCTAGATCATGTTGCATTGACGTTGGCAGTTTTTGATAGGTTTTTGCTAAAACTAAAGCACTATCCACAGCTGACTGGTGTTTTTGTTCAGCCAGAATGAGTTTTTGCTGGGCCTCACTTTTCTCAATTGATGCCTCCCGCACAACATTCAGCTGTGCTTCCAACGCCTGCTCTTTCTGATGAAGAATTGTATTAGCCAGCTCTTCACTCTGCTGTGCATCGCGTAAGGTTAATTCCAGTCGGTATTGGGCTGCTACTGGTGTTTCATCCTTCTGGATCAACCCAGCTTCACATAGTTGGCCCCGTTGCGATTCGCCCTGCTGTTTGTCTCTTTTATATCTCTCACGATCCGCCTCCAGGCCACCCAGCATCTTTTGTAGTTCGTCGTATGATTGTTTAAGGGTATTACTTTCCCTATCCATCTGCCCTAATTCTTCCTCAAGCGTAGCCTCCTGCTGGCGATGTCTGTCGATTGCCCACTCTAATGTGCCTAAGGCTTCGCCTGCAGTACGCTCGAAAATAACCTGTAGCGGCCTTTCCGTTTCACTTCGGAATACCTTCAGATCTTCATCTGCCTGACGATACTCATTCAGGGCCTTAGCATAGGCTTTGTAGTCTATAGCAGCGTGAGTAATCTCAATCTGGCGCTGATTGATATCGGCTTCGTCTTGAAGCGCATCGACTATCGCTTTTTGTTTGTCGAACTGATGCTGCGCAAGATCATATTCAAGCAGTGCTCTGCGCTTACCTAACTGCTCACGCAGAGACATCGTCTGGAAAATATGCGTTTGCAAACTCTCCATGTTATCTTCAAGCTGCGTCTGTTCAACCTGAACATCCCCGACAAAGGCTGCGAGATCGCGCATTGCTTCCCGGAAGCCATCATCCAGCAGTTGCTGCTGCGCCTGGATGCTTTCCAGCTGTTTAGCCGGATCAAGAAACGCCAGCCAGTTAGCCAGTACATCCTTCAGGAAGGACTCGTTACGACGGATCCCCTCTAACTCTCCCTGACGTTCAACTTCATGCGCTACCAGTTCCCGCAGCCGCTCAGCCGCATCTTTAGACATGGTGCAGGCGAAAAACGCGCCAAGGAAATCATGTTCAGTTTTGTATTCGATAAAACGGGTCAGGCCACCTTCTTCGGAGTTGAAGGTCACCATTGTTTTAATAAGATCAACGTTAATTTGTTGTTCCAGTAAAAATGCGCGCCACTCGTTCTGTCTGGTGGTTTTACGCCAATGCATGCCGCCTTCACTATCGGCCTTGAGATTAAGCCAGCTATCAAAACTGCGCAGGCTATTGGCATAGGGGCGCAGCTCAGAATTGCGTTCCGCGCGGGAATAAGAAGGGACTTCATCAAACGGCGCGCCCATCAGGGAGTCGGGCGCATCACAAATAAACAGTGTGCGGTCAACATCATCTCCATTACGCTGATGAGCATGTCCCAGTAATAACGTTTGTCCTGATTCATTGACCATCTCAACCAAAACAACAGAGAGTTCTTTATAGAAGTAATTGCGGTAGTGGTATTCACTCTGGCGATGATTTGCCAGATATTGGGTGAAGTCACTAACGGACGGCTCAAAAATCGATAACAGCAGCGCGATGTAGGTTGACTTACCGCCCCCATTTACAAGCTGCTGATAAGTACTAGTCACCACCTTCGCATTTCTGACGGGCGAGCGCAGGCCTTCAACAACAGGGCTACCGACCGCTTGAGACAGGCCAATATAGTCAAGTGTGAGGTCCTTGTAGAAAGCTTCTTCATGGCCAGCGCCATCCATATAAACCCGTTTAATCAGCCACATGCTTAAATCTCCGTCAAGCGTTGCGTTTCTGTGGTTCCAGTTGTAACTGGACGTTCATTGAGCGAAGGAAACCCCAGGGTATCAGCTAATGCTGCAATATCGCTTTCAGCTAAAACGGACGACCGTTCTTCTACGGGTGGGCTGATACTCATGACAAAACGCACCGTCTCTTCAATGCCAGTATGGCGCAGATAATGTTTGAGTTTTTGGGTCGGATACCAGTCGGACTCTCCCGACAGACTGCTGTCTTCGGCCAGAAAGCCTTCCTCCTGCAGCAGTTGTATCCAGCGCGTTGCCATTTCAGTTTGCGAGCGAATACTCGAGACACGCCCTACCTTTTCGTCGTGAATACGGGGAATACGTTCTTCCTGCACAAACCTGGCCGTAATAAGTAGGCCATCTACGGTATCGTCACCCTCGGCCTTGCGCTGGGCAATCACCTGGTCGGCAACATTATTGAGCCTGGCTACCACCGAGGCGGCATTAATGGCGTTACTCTGACCGAACTCGACACGAACGGTGTCTGGAGTTGGAAACAAATCAGCCAACAACGCAATCAGTGTTAAGCCTGCAAACAGGCGCTGTTCTTTCCGTTCCTTACCCTGTTGCTCAGCCATTGTTTCAGGTAGCAAGCGTTTGTTCAGCCAACCCAAAGATGGGGAAAACGGACCTCGTCCATCTGCAGCCAGTAATACCCCGTAGGTCTCATGAATCCCGAGATACCGCAATTTCATACCTGTCGCGACGCCACGGATAATCTCTGCGAACAGGGCATCACCTTGCAGATCAAGCGCACGTTGAATCAGCTCGTCCCCCATTTTATATCCCAGTGAATTCATAATTACCTGCGTGGCAATCTCGGCGTAGCGTTTAGCTTGGTGATGCGTGTTGTCGTACATAACTACTCCTCAAAGGGGTGTAAGGGAGCGACCGTTAACAGTTTGATATTGTCAGCCCGCCAGAGCGTTGTTTCTATAGCGTCGTCTATCTCTACTTCTATTGCGGGATCGCTGTTAGCTGCCAGGCTGCCAATATGAAGTAAACAAACCTGTTGTTCTTGTTCGGATAATTCTTCGCACTCATAGGCGTCGAAAACATCTCTAAAGCTCACATGCCCCCAATTCTTCAATCGGTCACTAACCCAATCGCTGCATTTTTTAATGACGGATTCAGGGATATTTCGCAGGTTGGTTTCAATAGCTACAGGCTGCTCGGTGGGGTCCCGTATCTCATGTGGAAGCGCCTGTTCAAATCTATCGAGATAGAGGTTCAGCAGCGCTTCAGGGTCAAACAGAATGTGCCGATCATCATCCTGTCTTCGGGGAGCCAACAGGCGTGCGGTGAGGCCATCGATTTCCTTTTCGACAGTGTCAGGGGAATGAGACAGTAAGGGCTTGAGTACACCTTTTTCCAGCGTTTCCCGGAAAAGGGTATTATCTCTGGGAATAATGAGTTTCAGACGAGCACGCTCAAAATCTTTGTTAACATCAAGTAAGCAGTCTTGATAGCGCTGCGTAAAAGCGCAGACCTCAGCAAAAATCTCTTGTGCCTTACGTAGCTTATTTAATTTGTCGGGATTTAATTTCGAACTTCCTTCAACCAGCATTTCGGTAATGGCCGACATTGAGTTCTGGATATGTTCCAAAACCTCTCGGGTTTTATCAAAGGAATCATTGAGTACGGGACGGATATCGTGTGCATAAGATGCGCTCAAATCACCAGACTGGGCAGCGCGTACTTTCATCCGCATCCCAATGAGATATTGCTCCAGTTGCCGCTGCGTTGATTGGATCTGGTGTACTGCCTTGTCGATCTCACCGCGACGGATGGTTTTAAGCGTGCGCCAGGCCAGAATCGCAGCTCGTTCTATCGGCGTTTCATCCAAACGGAGGGTATAGAAAAGCATTCCTTCATCAGTCAGCGACCAGAGAATATCATCTGAGCCGGATAGCTGATCATAGCGTACCAGACGGACTATCTGCTCTTCGGAATGCGTTCGTTGCGAGAAGTCGTAATAACTGAGACGGAAAGGGTCTTTGATCGCCGCAAAAATCTTGCTGGCAACTTGCGCGTAGTCGGACGCGTCTTGCCCTGGATAGGCTTCATTGAGGTGCCCAACCAGACATAGCTCCGCTTCTTTACGCGTCATACCTGGCTGGCGCTCGCGGTCAGCATAATAAAGCATGGCGTCAAAGAGATACATAATTGCCGCCAGTGCATCAAGCTTGAAGCCATCAAACGGATTGCGCTGTAGGGCGCTGTATATTGAATCCAGCGTCCGCACTACAAGCAACGCGTGAGATTGAATCGTCAGCTCGCGGCGTGCCATAGATTCATTACGAGCCTGCTCCAAAAACCCTAGTGACATAACATTCTCCCTCCGAGACGGAAGTCACTATAGTACTCCCCGCCCAATTAAGCAAAGAAACTTTGCTTAATTTTCTTTAGTAACAATGTTATTTGTTTTGATGACATTCGCCTTCTATACTTAGTCCGTATATCAAACCGCAATTGATTAACCTGCAAATAAGAATAAAACTGATATGTACTACTCAATGTTTCTTGATAAACACAAATCCCCCCTCAGCCACGCACAATGGTTGCGCTTGCGCTATATTGAGCGCCAGCTACTGTGGGAACGAAAAGTCACTTCGCGCATGATTGCTGAAGAGTTTGGCGTCTCGGCGCAACAAGCTCGTACTGATGTAAGAACCTATATGGAGGTCGCTCCAGGCAACGCTATTGAGAAGGGAGCCGGCCGAAAAGGGTATTTCCCCAGTATGACGTTTTCGCCTGTTTTGCTTGGAGACAACGATCTGGTCTGGCGTGCGACGGTAGAATTTCAACCGCCACAAGCGGCCCACGCGCAGGAAATTCCGCTCATCCATCGCGCAGTACATAGCCGCACGCTGGCAATTTTTTTGTCAGCAATCGAACAGAAGGGACAAGTAAAAGTGACTTATGCGTCAATGGAAAACCCGGAAGGCATATCCCGTACACTAAGCCCAACGGTAATTATCACTGTTAACGGGCGCCAGCATGTGCGAGCCTATGACTGGGGTAGTTCGGCGTTTAAGGACTTTGTTTTGGCGCGATTTCTGGACTTACCGGAACTGATTATTCCTGCCCCCCCCCCTCCGCGCAAAGATTCCGCGTGGGAGGTCGTAATCCCCGTGCGTTTTATCGCCAATCCAACACTAAACAAAGCGCAACAAGAGGTAATTAAGCGGGATTACATACTTGAACCATCTGAATTCAGCATTCGTGCACCAATGATTTTTTATTTATGCCCTGAAAACAATCTGCCGAAAACAGATGATGAATATGCACAAGCTACTGACGCCAGCAGCCACGGCCCCTTTGTCTACCCTGTTCTAGCTGTGCACGCCCAAACAGGTGAGCCTATTCATAAGTACCGCCATGCAGGTGAAAGATAGACATTCTGTTTACTAATAATTTATAGCCATTTACGGTAACTGTTCCTGTATCAGAGATATGATGCAGGAATATAAAACGCCTTCCACCTATAAATAATGATTTATTAATTTCTAATTCAGTTAAATCCCCCAAATCTCCTCTATGGCCAGAATTTAGCGGTTAATTAGCCCTGAAACAGGGACGTTTTTTTACTGTTTCAACTACTACCCGGGGTTAAACTGTAAGTATCCCGGCGGCTTTCCAGTTTTTCGGGCCTGCCTCAGGATCGGCAGAACGGAAACCCGCTTTTGCCGATAATTCAGACGCTGTCAGCCAATCCGAGTCAGCGAGTATTCTGGCTTTCAGCTCCTCCAGTTGCCGGTCATTGCGCTCCTGGAAACTCATATGATCGAGTGCGCCTCCTGGCGACTTTTTGAAGCCATACGGCACAACATGCCTGAACCGGTTTGCATCCAGATAATCCGCCCACGACTGCATCATCTCCCGACGTTCTTCGAGATGCTGCGCCTTGTGGATATACGCCGCCCGCGCGCGCTTACGCTCCTGATGGCTCATCTGGCGCTCTACCGCGTCGCTGCCCACAGGCCTGACTCCACCAGTTCGATGGCCTGACGTGACAATGGGACCAGGTGTGGGGAGTGCATCTTCGCCCCACGCACTGAATATTTAACGCCGGGGATCGGCTCACGCTCGGAGGGGATTGTCCACATGGCGTTACGCAGGTCAATTTCATCCCAGCGGGCAAAGCGCAGTTCGCTGGAGCGGATAAACAGCAGCAGCGCCAGCTTTACCGCCAGTTGAGTCAGTTGACGGCCTTTGTAATCGTCGATTCTTTCCAGGAAATCAGGAATAAGATTCAGATCCAACGCCGGGTGGTGACGTACTTTGGGCGTGGAGACCGCACCGGTTAAATCTGATGCAGGATTATGATCGATAATGCCGTTCTGGACGGCATAGCGCATCACGCAGGCAGTGCGCTGCTGAAGCCGGGAAGCAACATCCAGTTTGCCCGCTTTCTCCACCTCCTTGATGGGCACCAGCAGATCTTTGACCTTCATTTTGGTGATGTCGAAACTGCCGTTCGTGGGAAAGACGTAAAGCTCGAAATAACGCAGCACCCGCTTCTTATGTTCCGCCGACCAGTTCACGTTACTGGTGACCCATTCGCGAGCCACAGACTCAAACGTGTGTTCCGGCGTTATAGCAAGGCGTTCAGCCTTTCGGTGTGCGCTCGGATCGATGCCGGAAATCAGCAGTAATTGGGCCTCTTCACGCATGCGTCTTGCCTGTGCAAGCGTCAAAAGCGGATAAGGGCCTAAAGCGAGCTTTTTCTCTTTGTTTACAAAGCGGTACTTGATGTACCAGCGTTTTGAACCGTTAGGGTTAACCAGCAGGTAAAGTCCATGCGAGTCACTGAGCTTATACGGCTTGCCACAAGGCTTGGCGTGGACTATAGCGCGATCTGTTAATGCCATTTGGGGGCCTCACTATTATCGAACTACGTCTAAGCCCCCAATTTGGCCCCCAAATCGTGTGGATGTCAATGGATGAAAAATGACCAACATGGAAAGACCACAAAATAAAAATGGTTATTACTGAAAAATAAATTATCTTTGAATTACAGACGGATATGGACGAATTCGGACGGAAATGGACACAAAAAAAGCCACCCTTAGGCAGCTAATTATTGCATCACTTGGTGCCGAAGGCCGGACTCGAACCGGCACGTATTTCTACGGTTGATTTTGAATCAACTGCGTCTACCGATTTCGCCACTTCGGCACTGAAGGGATACGGAAAACGTTTTGGATTATACCTGTCGATAGCCGCCATGCAAGCGACAGCGTGCATCAGTCGTGCTAAGTGTTGAAAAAAACAGCGCAATCCCACAAACGAGCGGTGCGGCGTCACATTTTTCAGTCATCAATGCGCAGCAAACCGGCTCCCTGGCCTTCGCTTCCCTGCCCCTACGACCGACACATCACCAATTCCGCCCCAACTTTTCTCAAATCCATCTCACATTACCCCCTCATCGCGCCAACGTTTTATCGCCGCCAACCATAAGCATTTACGCTTCCTCAAACACTCAATATAAGATTCCAGAATAATTAAAGTAATTAATTTATATATTCCATAAAAAACTACTCCATCGCTTTTTCTTATTACCGCAATCCTTAAGAATTTATTAATTACGTCAATATTTTTATAACTTTACATTAATGAAAAGTTTTGTTTTCGCTCTTTATTCCAGGATTTTCCTCAGGCGTGAAAGTTCCGGTAAATACTATTTTTACTAGTCGCTGTACGAGTCTCGATGGACATCTTCACTCGGTGAATTTACTCAGGAGAAAGACTGTGACTACCTTAAAACCTTTACTGGCGCGTAACCGCAGCTGGGCGCTGCAGAAGTGCCAGCATGACCCGGAATATTTTGAAAAACTGGTAGCCGGGCAGCGGCCGCATTCGCTGTGGATTGGCTGCTCCGATAGCCGCGTTCCCGCCGAAGTGCTCACCGGCAGCCATCCCGGCGAACTCTTCGTCCACCGTAATATCGCTAACATGATTGACCCTGCCGACGACAACTTTATGAGCGTACTGCAATATGCCCTCCACTATCTCGAGGTCGAACGGGTGGTGCTCTGCGGCCACTACGGCTGCGGCGGCGTGCAGGCGGCGCTGTCGTTGCCGGAGATGCCGCTGGCCCACGAGTCCTCGGCGCTGGCCCGCCGCATCGGCTCGCTGCGCGATACCCTGCAAGGTGATATCGCTGCTCTGACGCTCACTGACACTGACACTGACACCGACGCGGCCGAAGCGCTCAACGCCCTGGTGGAGGCCAACGTTCGCGCCCAGTTCAGCCGCCTGCTTGACTGTGACCCCGTACAGACGCTGCTCGCCAGCGGACGGCCGCTCAGCCTGCACGGCTGCGTCTACGATCTGGCATCCGGCCATCTGACCACTCTCGTCGAACATCTCTCACCTCAGGAGCATGCCCCATGAATACTCTTCGTCAGGACTCTCTCGCAGGCATTGTCGTCTTCCTTGTCGCCCTGCCGCTGTGCCTCGGCATCGCCCAGGCCAGCGGCTTACCGCCCTTTGTCGGTCTGCTGACCGGTATCATCGGCGGCCTGGTCGTCACCGCCCTCAGTCCTTCCCGCTTCGCCGTCAGCGGCCCCGCCGCCGGACTGGTCACCATCGTCGTCGCCGCCATCGAATCCCTGGGTTCCTTCTCCATCTTCCTGATGGCGCTGGTGCTGGCCGGCGTGCTGCAGCTGCTGTTCGGCATTCTGCGGGCCGGGCGCTTTATTTCGCTGGTTCCCGCCAGCGTCATCAAAGGTATGCTTGCGGCGATCGGCATCCTGCTGATTATGCAGCAGATCCCCGTCGCGCTTGGCAGCGCAGAAGAGACCGGGCTCGCCGATATCGTACAGGGTAACGCCACCTTCTCCCTCAGCGCTATCGCCGTCGCCCTGGGCGGCCTGCTGGTGCTATGGCTGTGGGGTTCGCCGCTTATCCGCCGGGTGACGAGCCTGCGCTGGATCCCCGGCCCGCTGATCGCTGTCCTGCTCGGTTGTGCCACCACCGTATTAATGACCCAGGCCGCGCCACAGCAGCTTGCCTCCCTGCCGCGCATTACCCTGCCGGAGTTCGGTAGCCTCGGCGATCTGCTGGGCGAGCTGGAGTCTCCTGCGTGGAGCGCGTGGCGTAATCCGTCGGTGTGGGTGGTGGCACTGACCCTCGCGCTGGTCGCCGGCCTCGAAACCCTGCTCAGCCAGGAGGCGCTGAAAAAACTGCGTCCGCAAAATCCGCCGCCTTCGCCGAACCGCGAAATGGTCGCCCAGGGCGTCGGCAACCTGCTCTCCGGCGTACTCGGGGCGATGCCGATCACCGCGGTCATCGTCCGCAGCTCGGTCAACGTCAGCAACGGCGCACAGAGCAAACTGTCGATCTTTATCCACGGCGTACTGCTACTGATCTGCGGACTGTGGTTTAGCGGCCTGCTGACGTTAATCCCGCTCGCCAGCCTCGCTGCCGTGCTGCTGTATACCGGCTATAAGCTGGCGACGCCGCGGCTGTTCATTGAACAGTTCCGCCAGGGCGCCGCACAGTACGTCCCCTTCCTTGCCACCATTGGCGGAATTATCGGCTTCGGCATGCTGGCGGGGATCGGCATTGGCCTCGCCACCCAGGTGGCGTTCAGCATCTGGCGTAGCCATCGCCATTCGCTGCAGCTGGCGCGCTACGACGACCACTACGTGCTGCGCATCCAGCAGAACCTGACCTTTTTACACAATCCGCATCTGCTGGCGCTGCTGGCGAAAATTCCGGAAAAGAGCGTGGTGATCGTCGAGCACGATAACGTCGGCTACCTTGACCCGGATGTGCAGGCGGTGCTGGATGATTTTGCCGAGAGCGCGCCGCAGCGCGGTATCCGCCTCAATCAGTGGCCGCTTGCCAGCCGCTGACCGTCTCCCGGGCGGCTGGTCCGCCCGCTTATCCACCCCTCCTAATGCCAAGCGACGCCTGTTGCCATGCTCTACACTTTCTTCGTTACTACGCCAACCCCAAGGAAACAAACATGAGCATCATTAAAAGTTACGCCGCCAAAGAAGCGGGCGCCGATCTGTCGCTATGGGAGTACGATGCCGGCGAACTGTTGCCGGAAGATGTTGAAGTCGAAGTGGAGTACTGCGGGATTTGTCATTCGGACCTGTCGATGATCGATAACGAATGGGGCATGTCGAGCTACCCGCTGGTCGCCGGTCACGAGGTTATTGGCCGGGTGGCGGCGCTGGGTAGCGCGGCGCAGGATAAAGGGCTGAAGATTGGTCAGAAGGTCGGTATCGGCTGGACGGCTCGCAGCTGCGGCCACTGCGACGCCTGTATCAGCGGTAATCAGATCAACTGCCTGGAAGGCTCGGTACCGACCATCATGAACCGCGGCGGCTTCGCCGATAAGCTGCGCGCCGACTGGCAATGGGTGATCCCGCTGCCGGAGAGCATCGATCTGGCTTCCGCCGGCCCGATGCTGTGCGGCGGCATCACCGTCTTCAAACCGCTGCTGACCCACCACGTGACCGCCACCAGCCGCGTCGGCGTGATTGGTATCGGCGGTCTCGGCCATATCGCGATTAAACTGCTGCGGGCGATGGGGGCGGAAGTGACCGCTTTCAGTTCCAACCCGGCGAAAGAGCAGGAAGTGCTGGCAATGGGTGCCGACCGCGTGGTGAACAGCCGCGATCCGCAGGCGTTAACCGCGCTGGCCGGTCAGTTCGATCTGATCATCAACACCGTGGCGGTGGACCTTGACTGGCAGCCGTACTTCCAGGCGCTGGCCTACGGCGGCAACTTCCACACCGTCGGCGCGGTGATGAAGCCGTTCCCGGTACCGGCCTTTACCCTTATCGGCGGCGACCGCAGCATCTCCGGCTCGGCGACCGGTAATCCGTCCGAACTGCGTAAGCTGATGAAATTCGCCGGGCGTAGCAAAGTGGCGCCAACCACCGAACTGTTCCCGATGTCGCAAATTAACGAAGCGCTGAAACACGTGCGCGAAGGTAAAGCCCGCTATCGCGCGGTACTAAAAGCCGACTTCTGATTGGTATTTACCGCCGGGCGTCCCATGCGCCCGGCGCTTTTCTTCTTGCTTCATCAAACCGTCATCTCCCCGCCATTCCCCTGTAGTCATCGCTTCCCACAATCCGGGCTTCCATAAACGCCTGAACGAGACGCCCGTCACCATGAATAAGCGCTGGCTCCCCTGGCTGATACTGTCGCCTTCCCTGTTGTTTTTACTGCTGTTTACCTGGTTTCCGCTTGGCCGTTCGGTCTATGACAGCCTGTTTGATACCCGCATGGCCAGCGACGGCGCGCAGTACGTCGGACTGGATAACTTCGCCCGCCTGTTTGCCGACGGCGTTTTCTGGCAATCGCTGGTCAATAATCTGCTCTATATCCTGCTGACGGTGGTACCCGGCGTGACGCTCGCTCTGCTGCTGGCGGTGGCGCTGAGCGAGAATCACCGCGTCAACCGCTGGCTGCGCACCGCCTTTTTCTTCCCGATGATTATCCCGATGGTCAGCGCCGCCGCGCTGTGGCTGTTTATTTTTATGCCCGGCCTCGGCCTGCTCGATCACTATCTGGCGAAGCTATTTGGCCCTCAGAACAACAACTGGCTGGGGCGCAGCAACAGCGCGCTGCTGGCGCTGGCGCTGATTGGCGTGTGGAAATTCGCTGGCTACTACATGCTGTTTTTCCTCGCCGGGCTGCAGAGCATTCCGGCCTCGACGCGGGAAGCGGCGCTGATGGAAGGGGCCAGCCGCACCCAGGTGTTTTTTAAGGTCACGCTGCCGCTGCTGCGCCCGACGCTGAGCTTTGTTATCACCACCGCGCTGATTTACTCCATTACCCAAATTGATCACGTCGCGGTGATGACGCGCGGCGGGCCGGATAACGCCACGACAGTGCTGCTCTATTACATCCAGAATCTCGCCTGGGATACCCACGACCTCGGCAAAGCCTCCGCCGCCACCTTCCTGACGCTGGCCGGGCTGTTTGCCTTCTCGCTGATTAACCTGAAATTGCTGGAAAAAGGAGCCCACTATGAGCGCTGAAATCTCACCGCTGATGGTCCGCTCGCCCGCCGCTGCGCGTCCGCTGTGGTTGCGCCTGCGACGCTCACAGCCCTTTACCCTGACGGTAATCATGTGCTGCCTGGCGCTGCTATGGGTGAGCCCGTTTATCTGGATGCTGGCGACCTCGTTCAGCGCCACCACCTTCGGCGAAGATATGGCCTCATTGCTGCCCCGTCTGCCGCTGACTCTCGATAACTTCCGCGACGCCTGGGACAGCGCCGACTGGCTGAGCCTGTACGCCAACACCCTTATCTTTACCTTCGGCACTTTCTTCGTGCAGCTACTCACCATCACCACCGCCGGCTATGTCTTCGCCTGCCACGAATTTCGCGGCAAGAAAACGCTGTTTCTGCTGTTCCTCGTCCAGCTGATGATCATGCCGGTGGTGATGATGGTGCCGAACATGCTGACTCTGAAAACCTTCGGCCTGCTCAACACTCTGACCGGCGTGATGATGCCTTACTTTACCTCGGCGTTCGGCGTGTTTCTGATGCGCCAGGCGTTCCTCGCCATCCCGAAAGAGCTGGAAGAGGCAGCGTTGATGGAGGGCTGCCGCTGGTGGCAGGTGCTATTCCGCGTACTGCTGCCGATCTCCTGGCCGTCGGTGCTGGCCTTCGCCACCGTCAGCATTACCTACCACTGGAACGAGTACCTGTGGCCACTGATGATGCTCAACGATCCCGATAAGCAGGTGCTGACCGTCGGGCTGGTCTCTTTCGCCATGGGCGCTGAATCCGGCGGCCAATGGGGCACCATCGGCGCCGGGACGCTGATGGTCTGCCTGCCGCTGATGCTGGCGTTCATCCTTTTCCAGAAACAGTTCCTGCGAAGCTTCGGCTTCTCCGGGATCAAATAAGGAGTTATTCATGCTGTTAGCGCACATTTCCGATACCCATTTCCGCAGCCGCGGCGAAAAGCTGTACGGTTTTATCGACGTCAATGCCGCCAATGCTGATGTGGTTTCTCAACTTAACGCGCTGCGCGAACGCCCGGATGCGGTGGTGGTGAGCGGCGATATCGTCAACTGCGGCCGCCCGGAGGAGTATCAGGTCGCCCGCCAGATCCTCGGCAGCCTGAATTATCCGCTGTATCCGATCCCCGGCAACCACGATGATAAAGCGCTGTTTCTGGAGTACCTGCAGCCGCTGTGCCCGCAGCTCGGCAGCGATGCCAATAATATGCGCTATGCGGTTGACGACTTCGCTACCCGCCTGCTGTTCATCGACTCCAGCCGCGCCGGCACTTCAAAAGGCTGGCTGACCGACGAGACCATCAGCTGGCTGGAGGAGCAGCTGTTCGAGGGCGGCGACAAACCGGCAACGGTGTTTATGCACCACCCGCCGCTGCCGCTGGGCAATGCGCAGATGGACCCGATTGCCTGTGAAAACGGCCACCGTCTGCTGGCGTTGGTGGAGCGTTTCCCGTCGCTGACGCGCATCTTTTGCGGACATAACCATAGCCTGACCATGACCCAGTATCGCCAGACGCTGATCTCCACCCTCCCCGGCACTGTCCATCAGGTGCCTTACTGCCACGAAGACACTCGCCCGTATTACGATCTCTCGCCGGCTTCGTGCCTGATGCACCGCCAGGTCGGCGAGCAGTGGGTAAGCTACCAGCACTCGCTGGCCCACTACGCCGGGCCGTGGCTGTACGACGAAAACATCAGTTGTCCAACGGAAGAGCGCTAACCGCCATGCTCAGTCTGCAAAACATCAGTAAACATTTCGACGGTAAACCAGCGCTCAGCGCGCTGTCGCTTGATATCCACGAAGGCGAATTTGTGGTGCTGGTCGGCCCGTCGGGCTGTGGTAAAAGCACCCTACTGCGCCTGCTTGCCGGGTTGGATCAGGTCAGCGAAGGCGAAATCTGGCTGCATGATGAGAACATCACCGACACCACGCCGCGCGAACGCAATTTTGCGATGATCTTCCAGAACTATGCGCTGTTTCCACATCTCTCTGTGCGCGACAACATCACCTTCGGCATGAAGGTACGCAAGGAAGAGAAAAGCGGCTGGCAGCCGCGGGTAGATAAAGTCGCGCAGATGCTGCAGCTGGAGGCGCTGCTCGATCGCAAACCGGCGAAGCTCTCCGGCGGCCAACGGCAGCGGGTAGCGATGGCGCGGGCGATCGTGCGTAATCCGCGGCTGTTCTTAATGGATGAACCGCTGTCCAACCTCGACGCCCGCCTGCGCAGCGAAGTCCGTGACAGCATTATGGACCTCCACCAGCAGTTGAAAACCAGTACCGTCTACGTCACCCACGATCAGACCGAGGCGATGTCGATGGCCGACCGCATCGTGGTGATGAACGGCGGCCACGTGCAGCAGGTAGGACGGCCAGAATATCTGTATGCCAACCCGGCCAATCTGTTCGTGGCCGGATTTATCGGTTCGCCAGCGATGAACCTGCTATCGCTCCCCTGCGTTGACGGCAACGTTCAGCTTGGCGAACTACGCCATCCGCTACCGCCGCGCCACCGCAGCCAGACCCGCGTCTGGCTGGGCATTCGCCCGGAACATATTACCGACCGCGTGGAGCAAGGCCATCTGCGCCTGCCGGGCACCGTCCTGCAACGAGAACTGATGGGGGCCGATTATCTGCTCCACGTCAGAACGCCGATCGGCACCCTGCGCTTTAGCCGCCGCCACCGCGGCACGGTACCTGAAAAAGGCGAATCGCTGATCCTCGGCTTCTCGCCTGCCGATGTGCATCTTTTTCATGCTGAGACCCAGCATAATTTACTGATGGAGACAGACCATGTTTAACCCCCTCACCGCCCTGACGGTTGGGCTCAGCCTCGCCCTGAGCGGCGCGGCGCTGGCGAAAGAGAAAATAGACTTCATGTTCCCGGCCCCGGTCGACGGCAAGCTGACGATGGAGATGACACGCGTTATTAAAACGTTCAACGACTCGCAGCAGGATGTCGAAGTTCGCGGCATCTTCACCGGCAACTATGACACCACCAAGATCAAAGCCGAATCCGCACAGAAGGCCGGACAACCGCCGGCGCTGGTGATCATGTCCGCCAACTTCACTACCGATCTGGCGCTGAAGGATGAGATCCTGCCGATGGACGAACTGTTTAAATATGGCGATCAAAAGGCTGGCGATTTTCTGCAAAAGGAATTCTGGCCTGCGATGCATAAGAACGCCCAGGTGATGGGCACCACCTATGCGATCCCATTCCATAACTCGACGCCAATCCTCTACTACAACAAGACGCTGTTCGATCGGGCTGGTATCGCCCAACCACCGCAGACCTGGGCCGAGCTGCTGGCCGATGCAAAAAAGCTGACCGACGAGAGCAAAGGCCAGTGGGGGATCATGCTGCCGTCGACCAACGACGACTACGGCGGCTGGATCTTCTCGGCGCTGGTGCGCGCCAACGGCGGTAAATATTTCAATGAAGACTATCCGGGTGAGGTTTATTACAACTCGCCGACCGCTATCGGCGCTCTGCGCTTCTGGCAGGATCTGATCTACAAAGACAAAGTGATGCCTTCCGGGGTACTGAATTCGAAGCAGATCAGCGCTTCATTCTTCTCCGGCAAACTTGGCATGGCGATGCTCAGCACCGGCGCGCTGGGCTTTATGCGCGAGAACAGTAAAGATTTTGAACTCGGCGTCGCCATGCTACCAGCCAAGGAGCAGCGCGCGGTGCCGATCGGCGGCGCCAGCCTGGTAAGCTTTAAAGGCATCAACGACGCGCAGAAGAAAGCGGCCTACCAGTTCCTGACTTATCTGGTAAGCCCGCAGGTGAACGGGGCGTGGAGCCGCTTTACCGGCTACTTCTCGCCGCGCAAGGCTTCTTACGATACGCCGGAGATGAAAGCATATCTGCAGCAGGATCCGCGGGCGGCGATCGCCCTTGAACAGCTGAAGTACGCGCATCCGTGGTACTCCACCAGGGAGACCGTCGCCGTGCGTAAGGCGATGGAGAACCAGCTGGCGGCGGTGGTCAACGATGCCAAAGTAACGCCGGAAGCCGCGGTACAGGCGGCACAGAAGGAAGCTGACGCGCTAATGAAACCTTATGTTGATAAGACCGCGCTGGGAGAAGTGAAGTAGCACAGATCGGTTGCGGGGCGCCCGGCTTGCGGCGTAAACGCCCAGGCCGGGTGACCAACCGCCCCCAGCGCAGGATGCGCCGGGGAGATTTTGTGAAGCCTTAGATTTTATCCGCCTGCGACGAAGCCCAGGATTTACGCGCGTAGGCTTTTCCCGCCGGGCTGGTATCCAGCTTCTCGCGCAGATAGTGCTCGATCTGCTCAAGGCTGCGGTTGCGCGTTTCCGGCACGCATTTGATCACGAAGATCGCGCCGAAGATGCCGATTGCCGCAAAGATAAAGAAGGTTCCGGACAGGCCGACCCACGACAGCAGCATCGGGAAGAACAGCGAGATCAGGAAGTTGGCAATCCACATTGAGAACACCGCCCCGCCCATAAACATCCCGCGCATCCGGGTTGGGAAAATTTCCGACAACAGCAGCCAGGTCACCGGCGACAGCGCCCCCTGCTGGAAGCTCAGGAACAGCAGCATTCCCGCCAGTACCATATAGGCGCGCAGCGCATCCGGCTGACCATTGACCGTTTCCGGCAGCAGGTAGCTCACCGCGCCGATAAACACCAGGCAGGCGGTACAGCCGAACTGGCCGATCATGGTCATCGGGCGACGGCCTATCTTCCCCAGCATCCAGATGCCAACAAAGGTCATCAGTACCGAAACCACGCCGTTGGCAATGGTGGCGAACAGCGCGGCGTTATCGGTCATACCGACCGAGGTCAGCACCGTCGGCGCATAGTACATAATGGTATTGACGCCGGTAAGCTGCTGAATAACCGCCACGCCGATACCGATCATGAACAGCTTAAACAGCCACGGAGTCATGATTTCACGAATTTTTGGCTTACCGAGATTGCGCTGCTCGTCGAGAGTTTCCGTAATCTCCATTAGCTCCCATTCGACATCATCTTTACGCCGCGTACGCTCCAGCACCCGGCGCGCTTCCGCCAGTCGGCCTTTCATCGCGTACCAGCGCGGGGTATCCGGCATAAACATCATGCCAAACCACAGCAGCACGGCAGGCAGCGTCGCCACCGCCAGCATCCAGCGCCAGGTGCTCTCGCCGCCCCACAGCTCATGGAAGGTGGCGTTAGAGATATAGGCCAGCAGCTGGCCGGAGACGATCATCAGCTCCTGCAGCGTGACCAGTTGCCCGCGTTTGTTGGCGGGCGCCATCTCAGCGATATATACCGGCACCGTCGCCGCCGCGCCGCCAACCGCTACGCCGAGTACCAGGCGGAAGAAAATCATCCAGTTGACGTCCGGCGCAAGGGCGGTACCCACCGCGCCAATAGCGAAGATCACCGCCAGCCAGAGGATGATTTTCTTTCTGCCTGCGGCGCTGGCCAGATGGCCAGAAAGCAGTGCGCCGAATGCGGCGCCGAACAGCAGCGAGCTGGTCACCAGCCCGGTGGTAAACGGCGTGAGGTGCAGTTCATTACCCATAAACAGCAGGGCGCCGGAAATCACCCCGGTGTCGTAGCCAAAGAGTAAACCGCCTAAGGTGGCGATCAACGCGACGATCTTAACAAACGGCGTTGCCGGGGCGTCGCTATTCGGCCCCGACGCTTTATTGAGTGTGAGATATTGTTCCTGTGACATAGAAGACTCCAGTAACCTACCTTGTAGGGGGAAGATATGCTCTTGTCTGAATACAGAGGCCTCCAGCCTCACGGACGTGTCGTTATCGTGTGGTTCAATTGAGGTTTAGAAAAAGCAGGCCACGCAGCTGTGTGGCCTGAAATGCATCAACGATCAGATTCCTGCCGTTTCGCGGATGTATTTACGCGCTTTCACCGCGTATTCGAAGGGGTTCGCCAGCGCGGGGTCTTGTTCGGCTTCCACCACCATCCACCCCTTATAGCCGTAGTCATCCAGCATCTGGAAAACCGGACGGAAATCGATGGCGCCATCTCCCGGTACGGTAAAGGTGCCTTTCTTGACGCCGTCGAGGAATGAGAGCCCTTCACGGCGCACCTGCTCAATCACCGCGGGGCGGACGTCTTTCAGATGCACGTGGTTGATGCGCGGCAGATATTTTTTCAGGATCGCCAGCATCGGCGCCTCGCCGCCCTCTGAATACCAGGCGTGACCGGTGTCATAGAGCAGGAAGACGCGTTCGTCCACCAGCGACATAAACTTGTCGATCTCCGCGGTAGTCTGAATGCCGGTGCCCATATGGTGATGCAGACAAACCTGCATCCCCTTCTCTGCCGCCAGTTTGCCAAGCGCGTTATAACCTTCGGCTACCCGCTGCCACTCTTCGTCGCTAAAGCACGGCTTCGCATCGCCGAGAATCGGTTTATCGAGCCCCTGGATACTGCCGCTTTGCTCAGAGCAGCCAATCACCTTCGCGCCCATCGCATGGAGGAAATTCATGTGGTTAACGAATTCATCGATGGTTTTTTCTCTTTGGCCATCCGCGAAGAAGGTGCTGAACCAGGCGTTGCAAATTTGCATGCCGCGAACATCCAGCATCGGCTTCAGCACCGCCGGGTCGCGCGGATATTTGCTGCCAACTTCGCTGCCGGTAAACCCGGCCAGCGCCATTTCGCTGACCGTTTGCTGAAAGGTGTTTTCGCTCCCCAGCTCAGGCATATCGTCGTTAGTCCAACCGATAGGGGCGATAGCCAGTTTGACGTTGTCTTTGTTCATTTTGATGCTCCTGCCGCCGCGCCTTACCGGCGCAGCAGTTCACGTTCGATAAGTTCACGCGTTTCCACGGCCTGGTATTTCATCTTTTCCGGGTAACCAAACAGCGAGGTGCAGACGATCGGTTCACCGCCAACTTTGAAGGTCTGTTCAGCGAAGCGCATATCGCGCAGGGTGCTAAACAGAGCATTGAAATCGACATCCCCCTCGCCGACACCGACGTGCTGGTGTACGGCGGCATCAACGCCCGGCGGATTAACGATATAGCGGCAGTGTTTGGTGTGGTTGCGGGTATCGGCAATCAACACGTGCGACAGGTCCTGCCCGGCATAGCGCAGCATCTTCTCAACTTCACCTTTGCCTTTGTCGTAGAAAAAGGTGTGCGGCACGCTGTAGACATACTTCACGTTGTCGCTGCGGAAGGACTTAACGATATCCACCGTCTCGTTGTTTTCTTCGCAGAAGTCCCACGGATGGGCCTGGATTTCGAGGCGGATACCTTCACGTTCGAATATCGGCAGCAGCTCTTCCATCGAGCGGTAGAACATCTCTTCGCAAATTTCCGGCTGGTTAGGATCGCCGGAAAATTCGGTGTTGATAACCTGCACACCCATCTCCACCGCCACTTCGATTAGCCGCTTCCAGTTCTTCACCGCCGCCTGTCGGCGCAGCTCATCCGGGCCAGACCAACGATAAACGCAGATGAACGAGGAGAGTTCAACGCCGTTGTCACGCAGCGCCTGCTTATATTCGGCCATGATCTCCCGGCTGGCGCGCGGATGCTTGTAGAACGGGTTAATCTGCGGGTGCGGCGACTGCTCAATGTATTTGTAGCCCCACTCCGCCACCTGCTGGACCATTCTGGTGATCCCGAGATCTCGAATCACATCGACATCAAAAGCAATTTTCATCGTCGTTACCTGTTTGAAACGTTACGTCGGTGAAGGAGGGTTTAGCGTTGGTAGAATGCCGGGCACTCAGGCAGCGACACTGCTACTGGTTCGTTACACTCTTGCGCCTTCAAACAGGCGTCGGCGGCAACCGATGCCGCATAGCCGTCCCAGGCGGAGGGGCCCTGCAACTTGCCGGCTTTCACATCATTGATAAATGCCTGCAGTTCGACGTCGTAGGCTTTGATGAAACGGTCTTTCCAGTCGGTGAGGATGGCGGTAGACAGGCTGGCGGCTTTACGCATCTCCACCGCCGACGGTTCCGGCAGGCGCGCAATGCCCGTTTCGCCAACGACTTCGCACTGGATGTCATAGCCGTACTGGCAATTCACGAAGACTTCGACGTCGATCAGGGTGCCCTTTTTCGTTTCAAACGAGACGATCTGTGGGTCTTTCAGCCGCGCATGGGTATGGGAGGTCGAGCGCGGGAAGCGTACTTGCACCGAACGATAATCATCGTTCAGCAGCCAGCGCAGCACGTCCAGTTCGTGGATCAGGGTGTTGGTGATCGCCATATCGGTGGTGTAGTTCTCACCGACCGACTGGTTGCGGTGAGCACAGCGCAGCATCAGCGGCGCGCCGATATCGCCGTCGTCAATGACCTTCTTCAGCGCCAGATAGCCTTCATCGTACGGGCGCATAAAGCCAACCTGCACCAAGCGACGCCCGGCTTTCATTTCAGCATCAACGATACGGCGGCAGCCTTCCGCGCTCATCGCCAGCGGTTTTTCGCAAAATACGGGCTTACCGGCCTCAATAGCCGCCAGGGTGTACTCTTCATGGGTTGGATCCCAGGAGGTCACCAGCACGGCGTCAACGTCGCTGGCTTTAATCACATCATGACCATCGGCGTAGACTTCCGCCTGCACGCCCGGCAGAGAAACTGCCGCACGGGCGTTATCGGCATTGATATCGGATACGGCGACCACGGTCGCCCCCTGTAAGACCTGGGTGCAGCGACGGATATGTTCTTTACCGATGGCGCCTGCGCCGATGACACCTAATTTGAGTGACATGATGGTTCTCTCCGTAGTTCTGTAGGGTTCAGGGTTCGTGTTCTTTGTTAGTAATCCCGCGCCTGGGCGCGTTTTTCATTAATCATTTCAGCGACTTTACGGATGCGTTCCGACAGCGCCGTCTGCGCCACGCCGACGTTCCACCAGCTCCCGTATTTGTGGACCATGGTTTTCGGCAGCACTTTAATGTCGATAAGCGTGCTGACGGTTTCACGGCGAGCGGCATCCAGCGCGTGGCGAAGCTCATCGAGGGTGGTGACCCGCCAGGTCTTGCAGCCGTAGCCGGAAGCGATCGTGGCGAAATCCACCGGCACCAGCCCGCCCTGCAGCTGGCCGTTTTCCGCCGAGCGGTAGCGGAACTCGGTGCCAAAGCTATCCATACCGTGTTCCAGCTGCAGGTTGTTGATGCAGCCGTTCGCCATGTTGTCGAGCAGAATGACGTTGATCTTCGCCCGCTCCTGCAAGGAAGTGACCAGTTCAGAGTGCAGCATCATGAAGGAGCCATCGCCGACCAGCGAATAGACCTCTCTCTGCGGCTGCGCCAGCTTCACGCCGAGAGCGGCGTTGACTTCATAACCCATGCATGAGTAGCCGTACTCGACGTGATAGGTATTCGGCGCCCGGTTGCGCCAGACGCGTTGTAAATCCCCCGGCAGGCTGCCCGCCGCCGCCACAATGACCGCATCCGCCGCCAGCGACTCGTTCAGCAGGCCAAGAATGCTGCTTTGCGTCAGGGTAGAATCCGTGATTTGACGGAATTCGCGATATACCGATTCGCGGTCAATATGGTCATCAATTTCTGGTACGAAATCCGTTTCCTGCCAGACCGCCTGATAGACGCGCTGGGTCTCTTTCATCTGCCGGCTCTGGACGCTTGCAATCTGCGCGCCCCATTCTGCCTGCCAGGGCTCGTTCGACAGCGCAGCGCTGAGCGTGCTTAGCGCCTCGCGGGCGTCCGCCAGCATTGGGATGCCGTCCAGCTTCCAGGCATCAAAATTACTGACGTTAACGTTAAGAAAGCGCACGCCAGGGGATTGGAATATCCATTTCGAGGAGGTAGTGAAATCGCTAAAGCGTGTGCCGATACCGATGACCAAATCGGCCTCTTTCGCCAACAGGTTGGCAGCCAGACAGCCCGTTTCGCCAACGCCACCGACGTTCAGCGGATGCGATGAAACCACCGTGCCCTTACCGGCCTGCGTTTCCGCAAACGGAATCCCGTAACGTTCGGCGAAGCTCACCAGCGCATCGCCTGCCGCGGAATATTTCACGCCGCCGCCGCAGACGATGAGCGGTTTACGGCTGGCTTTTATTGCCGCTACCGCATCAGCCAGCTGCGCCGCGCTTGGCGGACGGCGATCCAGACGGTGGACGCGGCGGGCAAAAAAGGACTCGGGATAATCCCAGGCTTCACCCTGCACGTCCTGCGGCAGACACAAGGTAACGGCGCCGGTTTCCGCCGGATCCGTCAGCACGCGCATGGCATTAATGCAGGCGCTCATGAGCTGTTCCGGGCGGGTAATACGATCCCAGTACTTACTCACCGCGCGAAATGCGTCGTTAGTCGTGATACTCAGATCGTAGCTCTGTTCGATTTGCTGCAGTACCGGGTCCGGCTGGCGGGTGGCGAATACATCGCCCGGCAGTAATAACAGCGGGATACGGTTGGCCGTAGCCGTCGCCGCGGCGGTGATCATGTTGGCCGCCCCGGGGCCGATGGATGAAGTACAGGCTATAATCTGCCGACGCAGCGACTGGCGAGCAAAGCCGGTCGCCGCATGCGCCATTCCTTGTTCATTACGCCCCTGATAAACCCGCAGCTCGCCGCGGTTTTCTTCCAGCGCCTGGCCTAAGCCCAACACGTTGCCGTGACCAAAGATAGCGAAAATCCCTTTCACGAATTTCTGCGCTTCGCCGTCCACCTCCAGATACTGGTTATCAAGGAACTTCACCAGCGCCTGCGCCATTGTCAGTCTCAGTTTGCCCATGTTGCCTAATCCTTATCGTTCAGTATTTGTCGTGTGAGTTAGCGCTTTGCTCGCCAAAGAAGATGGCGTAGGTGCGGGAAAGCCGTTAACGTCCACTGGAATATTTTTGGATTATAGGCAAACATTTTTTTCATTAAACACAAATACAGAAGAAATGTTTCATTTTGCGAGAAGGATCAAACTCTCTACCCATTTCACACGTTTCACTTACATCTCCTTCGCGAGAAGGCTTCCAAACAAAAGAGGAAAAACAAAATTATCTACATGAAAATTATGGATAATATTGATATTAAAAAAAGGGGAACATGGGTAAACGGGACGCAGACAGCATGTATGAGCAGGCAGCTGCTCAGCCGCGCAGAGTGGTAGATCCTTCACACTTTTGGTTTTTTAATTTCGATTAGATTTGAAAATGAAATATTTATTTCTCAAACTAGAGATAACCAATAACCATCAGGCTGTTCACGGCAGACCGTCACTCGAGCGACCTTCTCCTGGCAGCAAATATGCAAAAGGAAACCCAAGCGATGAATGCAGCAGTTAAGCGGCTCGACGTCATCTGTATTGGCCGGGTGGCCGTCGATCTCTACGCCCAGCAGATAGGGGCAAGGTTGGAAGATGTGGCGAGTTTCGCCAAATATCTCGGCGGCTCCTCAGGCAACGTCGCCTTTGGCACCGCGATTCAGGGGTTGAAATCAGCGATGCTGGCCCGCGTTGGCGATGAACACAACGGTCGCTTCCTGCGTGAAACCCTCAGCCGCGCAGGGGTCGATACCGAATACCTGATCACGGATAAAGACCGGCTGACCGCATTGGTGATGCTGGGAATCAAGGATCAGGATACCTTCCCGCTCATTTTCTACCGTGACAACTGCGCCGATATGGCGCTGACGCCTGACGATATTAATGAACAGTACATCGCTTCTTCCCGCGCTCTGGCGGTGACCGGCACGCATCTTTCACATGCCAATACCCGCGAAGCGGTGCTGAAAGCGCTGGAATACGCCCGCCGCCACGGTCTGCGTACCGCACTGGATATCGACTATCGCCCGGTGCTGTGGGGGCTGACTTCACTTGGCGACGGTGAAACGCGTTTCATTGAATCCGGACCGGTGACCCGCCAGCTGCAGGAAGTTCTGCATCTGTTCGATTTAGTCGTGGGCACCGAAGAGGAGTTTCATATTGCCGGCGGCAGTACCGACACCCTCACCGCGCTGAAAAACGTGCGCCACGCCACTAACGCGACGCTGGTCTGCAAGCGCGGGCCGATGGGTTGCGTGGTGCTGGAAGGCGCGATCCCGGATAGCTGGGATAGCGTCCCGCTGCAGCAGGGCGTTCGCGTCGAGGTGCTTAACGTGCTCGGCGCCGGCGACGCCTTTATGTCCGGCCTGCTGCGCGGCTGGCTGAATGATGAAGGCTGGGAACAGGCCTGCCGCTACGCCAACGCCTGCGGCGCGCTGGTGGTTTCGCGCCACGGCTGCGCGCCGGCGATGCCGACGAAAGTCGAACTTGATGATTATCTATCGCGGGCAGATGCCGTTCCGCGCCCGGATATCGATGCGCGGCTCAATCACTTGCACCGGGTGACCAGCCGCCGCCAGCCGTGGCCAGAGCTATGTATCTTCGCCTTTGACCACCGCAAACAACTGGCGGACCTGGCGTTAGAAACCGGCCGCGATCCGGCCTGCATTCCCCGGCTCAAGCTGCTACTGTTGGCAGCCGCCGAAGCCGCAGCCGCTGAGGCCGGGCTTGAACAGCGTAGCGGTATCCTGGCCGACGGCACCTACGGCCAGCGTGCGCTTAACGCCATTACCGGTAAAGGCTGGTGGATCGGTCGGCCAATTGAGCTCCCCAGCTCGCGTCCGCTGCGCCTTGAGCACGGTAATATTGGCTCACAACTGATCGACTGGCCGCTTGAGCACGTCGTCAAATGTCTGGTCTTTTACCATCCGGACGATCCGGCGGCGCTGCGCGCCGAGCAGGACGCGCTGCTGCTTGAAGTCTGGCAGGCCTGTAATAAGTCCGGACACGAGCTGCTATTGGAAGTGATCCTGCCGGAGAACGGACCGGACAAAGACGAACGCCACTACCACACTATGCTGGAGCACTTCTATCAGTTGGGGATCCAGCCGGACTGGTGGAAACTGCCGCCGCTGGCCAGCGCCCAGTGGGAGCGGATCTCAGCGCTTATCGAGCGCGAAGATCCATGGTGCCGGGGCATCCTGCTCCTGGGGCTGGATGCCCCATCGGATCGCCTGCGTTCAGGTTTCGCCGAAGCGGCCGGACACCCGATGATCAAGGGTTTTGCCGTCGGCCGCACCATCTTTGGCCAGCCTTCGCGCCGCTGGATGCAGGGCGAACTGGATGACGCCACGCTAATCGATGAAGTGAAGCGTAACTATTTGCGGCTCATCGGCTACTGGCGCGAAGCGCGCGGCTAACCTCCTTCAGGCCCGCCTCTTCCTTGAAAATGGCGGGCCTGCGGTTTCTTCGTGAAATGAATCGCGTATTTCATCGCAAAAAATGAAAAATTCGCTTCATTTGGTACACTGGAAGCCATATTCCTTCCATTTTCTCAGAGCGCAACTTATGGCTAATAATCCGACCCAACTGACCATCCTGCAGGATGAAATCAGACGGCGCTACGACACGCTCAGCAAACGTCTGAAGCAGGTGGCGCGCTATATACTGGATAACAGTAATAGCGTTGCTTTCGATACCGTAGCCTCCATTGCGCAACAGGCTGACGTTCCGCCCTCAACGCTGATTCGCTTCGCTAACGCCTTTGGCTTTAGCGGCTTTAACGAAATGAAGCAGATGTTCAGGCAGCATCTGATGGAAGAGACCGCCAACTACACCGAGCGCGCGCGTCTGTTCCGCCAGACCACTAACGACGAAACGACGCCGCCGGAAACGCCGACGGAAATCCTCAACATGTTCAGCATGGTCAATACCCAGGCGCTGCAGCAACTGGCAATGCAGACCTCCGGCGAAGACCTCAACCGCGCGGTAGATTTACTGGCGGATGCGGAAAATATCTATGTCATCGGCCTGCGTCGCTCGTTCAGCGTCGCCTCTTACCTGACCTACGCGCTGCGCCATCTGGATCGCAAAGCCTTCCTGATCGACGGCCTCGGCGGGATGTTCACCGAGCAGCTCAGTCTGGTGGGGCCGAAGGATGTGGTTGTGGCGGTGAGTTTCTCGCCCTACGCCCGTGAAGTGGTGGAGCTGGTTGAGCTTGGCGCCCAGCGCAAGGCGCGACAAATCGCCATTACCGATAGCCAGGTAAGCCCGCTTGCCGCCTTCAGTGATGTGTGCTTTGTGGTGCGTGAAGCGCAGGTCGATGGTTTCCGTTCGCAGGTGGCCTCGCTGTGCCTGGCGCAGACGTTGGCGGTATCGCTGGCATTGAATAGCAGCAAAGAGCCGCAGCAGCACCGCGCCTGATTACCCGTTGCGCTACGATGTAAACAACGGCAATCAACAGACAAAAAAGCCGGGGACATCCCCGGCTTTTCTCGTTTATCGCGCACTATGAATAGCGATCGCTGTTGATCCAGGCGTGATCGTCTTCCCAGGTAAATAGCCACTTACGATCCGGCCCCGCCATTACGTTCAGATAGTAGCTGTTGTAACCGGCGATCGCCGCTACCGGATGGTAGCCGCGCGGCACCATCACCACATCATGGTTATAGGGCGCCATACAGGCATCCAGGCTGCGGTCATCGGTGTACACTCGCTGAAAGGCAAAGCCTTGCGGCGGATCGAAGCGGTGGTAGTAGGTCTCTTCCAGCTGGGTTTCCTGCCCCGGCAGCGCGGTATCGTGCTTGTGCGATGGCCAGGAGCTGGTCGCCCCTTCTTCGGTGTAGACTTCCACCACCAGCAGGCAATCCGCCTGCGCATTATCCGGCAGAATATTGTGCACCAGGCGCTGGTTGCGCCCTTTACCGCGATGCTCTACGCCGACATCCTCAGGCCGTATCACTCGCGCCGGGAAGCTGCCTTTGCCCGGCGCGCTGCAAACCGCCAGCTCAAGATCGGAATCTGCAGTGACCTCGACCTTATCGTGCGGCGGCACATAGACCGACCACGGCGGCGTACGCTCGAATGGCGACATGCGTTTACCAAGGTCGGGAAAATCGGCGTGCTGAGTTTTGATCGAGGCCAGCCCGGAAACCAGTACCAGACATAGCTCACGCTCGCCGCTCTCCAGGGTCACGGTTTGCCCCTGTTTTAACATCCAGACATCAAAGCCAATATACTGCCACCCCGCGCTCTGCGGGGTGATGTGCTGGATATGTCCCTCTTTTTGCGCTTTAGCCAATAACGACATAGCGTTCTCCTTCGCCGATTAACCTAACGTCGGCATACTGAATTCAGATACGGTTTGCTGCCCCTGCGGCCAGCGCACGGTGGCAGTTTTCATACGGGTATAGAAGCGGACGCCGTCCGGCCCGTGGACGTTCAGCGCGCCAAATACCGAGCGCTTCCAGCCGCCGAAGCTATGGAAGGCCATCGGCACCGGCACCGGTACGTTGACGCCAACCATGCCGGCCTGTACGTCATGGACGAACTCGCGGGCGGTATGGCCGTTGCTGGTAAAGACGGCGCTGCCGTTGCCAAATTCATGGCTGTTAACCAGCGCCAGCGCGCTTTGGTAATCAGCGACGCGAACGATCCCCAGCACCGGACCAAATATCTCTTCGCGCCAGATGGTCATTTCAGGAGTGACGTGGTCAAACAGCGTACCGCCAACGTAATATCCGTCCTCATGCCCGGCTACGCGCAGCCTGCGGCCATCCACCACCAACGACGCCCCTTCGCTGACGCCCTTATCAATATAGCCGAGTACTTTTTTCTGATGCGCTTCGGATACCACCGGCCCCATTTCGTTTTCGTCTTTGCCGCGCAGGCAGCCGGGACCGACTTTCAGCGACTCAACTAATGGTTTCAGGCGGGCGATTAACTTATCTGCGGTCTCGTCACCGACGGCCACCACTACCGGCAGGGCCATACAGCGCTCGCCAGCGGAACCATACGCGCCGCCCATAATGGCATTCACGGTCGCATCAAGATCGGCGTCCGGCATCACGATGGCATGGTTTTTCGCCGCGCCAAACGCCTGGACGCGTTTTCCGTGAGCGCTGGCGGTTTTATAGATATATTCCGCCACGCCGGAGGAGCCGACAAAGCTGACGGCGGCAATACGCGGGTCGGTATAAAGCTGCTCGGCATCTTCATTGCTGCAATGGATGACGTTAAAGACGCCATCCGGCAGACCGGCTTCTTTCAGTAACTCAGCCATGCGTACCGCCGCGGTTGGCGCCAGCGCCGGTGGTTTCAGCACGAAGCTGTTGCCGCAGGCCAGCGCGATGGGGAACATCCACATCGGCACCATCGCCGGGAAATTAAACGGCGTTATCCCCGCCACCACGCCCAGCGGCTGCATGAGCGAATAGCTGTCGACGCCGGTACCCACGTCGGAAGAAAACTCACCTTTAATGAGATGCGGAATACCGCAGGCGAACTCAACCACTTCCATGCCGCGGGTCAGCTCGCCCAACGCATCGGACCACACTTTGCCGTGCTCGCTAACGATAATTCCCGCCAGTTCATCGACGTGCTGTTCGAGCAGCATTTTAAAATTGAACAGCACGCGGGCGCGGCGCAGCGGCGTGGTGCGGGACCAGCTGTCAAAAGCGTCGCGAGCGACCTGGATTGCGTCGGAAACCTCCTGCGCGGTGGAAAGCGTGACTTCGCGAACTACATCGCCAGTGGCCGGGTCGTACACCGGCATCGTTTCGCGGCTGCTGCTGGTTACCGTTTTCCCACCAATAAAGTTACCTGTGATAGTCATCTTCTCGCCTCATAGTGTAGAAGGCCGTTCAAGTTACGGCCCGTCGCTGATTGTGCTGTGCTATAACCGTAGTAAAATGAAATTTATATTTCAATAAACAGATAAAATGAAATTCCACTTTGGTGATAGCTGTCGCATTTTTCAGCAAGCCTCTCTCTATGTGATTTCATATCACAGCAGTATAGAAGGTGAGATTTTATGCGGTTAGCTTTGATGTAAACCATGAAATGGCGCAGCAACTATTTTGCGATCGTGCTCAAATAACCATCATTTCATCCATTGCTAATGATGAAATAAACATTTTAACTATCTGGCAATCGAACTAAACCAGTCAACATCTTGTCAGGAGTGTCAAATGGCCATTGCCCCGCAGCGTTTCTGTATCAATCGTAAAATTGCGCCGTCGCTCAGCATTGAGGCGTTTTTCCGTCTGGTGAGCGAACTCGGGCTGCGTAAGGTCGAGCTGCGAAATGATTTACCCAGCGGTAAAGTCACCGACGCGCTCACCTACCAGCAGGTGCGCAGGCTGGCCGACCGTTACCAGCTTGAAATTCTGACGATCAACGCCGTCTATCCCTTCAACCGCCACAGCGCTGAAGTACGTCAGCTGACGGAGTCGCTGCTAAAAGAGGCGCAGGCTATTGGCGCCAAATCGCTGGTGATGTGCCCGTTAAACGATGGCGCCACCGTAGCGCCGCAAGAAACGCTTGCCGCTATGCGCGAGCTGGCGCCGCTGTTCGAACAATATGGCATTCAGGGCCTGGTCGAGCCGCTGGGCTTCCCACAAAGTTCGCTGCGCTCGGCGGCGCAGGCGCAGGCGCTTATTCGCGACGCCCAGGTACCGTTTAAACTGTTAATTGATACTTTCCACCACCACCTCTATCCACAAGCTGAAGAGGAATTCAGCCAGCTGGACGTTGCTGAGATAGGTCTGGTTCACCTCTCCGGCGTTGACGATCCCCGCCCGCGAGAACAGTTGACCGACGACGAGCGCATCATGCTGACACCACAAGATAGGCTGCTGACCTGCCAGCAGGTAAAACATCTCGAAGCCCGCGGATATCGTGGCGATTACGCCTTCGAGCCTTTCGCCCCGCAGCTGGCGTCATGGCGTGAAGAGGATATTCGCCGCGAGATTGAACAGAGCATTGCGCTGATTCAACGCCACTGCGCGTGAGATTAAACGTTGAGAGTTATCGATTTCCTCCCTCTTTTTGCTGTCAGGTTGCCTATAATCGACGCAGGATAAATGGAGGAATCGATCATGAGCTCACCCCTGCTAATTGCACGCACGCTGGACAAACAGCTCCACCTGCTGCCGGCAATGGCCAACCGTCACGGCTTAATTACCGGCGCCACCGGCACCGGTAAAACCGTTACTCTGCAAAAGCTGGCGGAGTCGTTTTCTGAGATCGGCGTGCCGGTCTTTATGGCCGATGTGAAAGGCGACCTGACCGGTATCGCGGAGGCAGGCCAGAGCTCTGAGAAACTTCAGGCGCGTCTGGAAAAAATCGGCGTTACCGACTGGGAGCCGCACGCCAACCCGGTGGTTGTTTGGGATATCTTTGGTGAAAAGGGCCACCCGGTGCGCGCCACGGTGTCTGACCTCGGCCCCCTGCTGCTCGCCCGCCTGCTCAACCTGAATGAAGTACAAAGCGGCGTGCTGAACATTATTTTCCGTATCGCTGACGATCGCGGTCTGCTGCTGCTCGACTTTAAAGATCTTCGCGCCATTACCCAGTTTATTGGCGATAACGCCAAAGCCTTCCAGAATCAGTACGGCAACATCAGCAGCGCGTCGGTAGGCGCTATCCAACGTGGGCTGTTGACCCTGGAGCAGCAAGGCGCAGAGCACTTCTTCGGCGAACCGATGCTGGATATTCAGGACTGGATGCGTGTCGATGCCAGCGGTAAAGGGGTGATTAATATCCTCAGCGCTGAAAAGCTCTATCAGATGCCGAAGCTGTACGCCGCCAGCCTGCTGTGGATGCTCTCCGAACTCTACGAGCGCCTGCCGGAAGCCGGCGACCTCGAAAAACCGAAGCTGGTGTTCTTCTTCGACGAAGCCCACCTGCTGTTTAACGATGCGCCGCAGGTACTGCTGGATAAAATCGAGCAGGTGATTCGCCTTATCCGTTCTAAAGGGGTCGGCGTCTATTTTGTCTCGCAGAATCCGTCGGATATCCCGGATGCAGTGCTCGGCCAGTTGGGCAACCGCGTGCAGCATGCCCTGCGAGCCTTTACCCCGAAGGATCAAAAAGCGGTGAAGACCGCCGCCCAGACCATGCGCGCCAATCCGGCGTTCAGTACCGAGCAGGCCATTCAGGAGCTCGGTACCGGCGAAGCGCTGATCTCCTTCCTCGACGAAAAAGGCAGTCCGTCGGTAGTTGAGCGTGCGATGGTCATCGCCCCATGTTCACGGATGGGGCCGGTCAGCGATGATGAGCGTAATGGCCTGATTAACCACTCGGCGCTGTACGGCAAGTATGAAGAAGAGATTGACCGCGAGTCGGCCTTCGAAATGCTGCAAAAAGGGGTGCAGGTCGCCACAGAGCAGCAGTCGGCGCCGCCGGCAAAAGGCCAACAAACCGGCGATGACGACGGGCTGCTCGGCGGACTGAAAGATATTCTGTTCGGCACGACCGGCCCGCGCGGCGGTAAACGAGACGGTATCGTACAGACCGCGGCCAAAAGCGCCGTACGTCAGGTCACCAACCAGATTGTCCGCGGCATGCTGGGCAGCCTGCTTGGCGGAAGGCGCCGTTGACGTCAGTGTCGAGCCCCGGATTGCGGCGCGCTGCGTCCGATCCGGGCGACAACAATACAGGGCATTACACTGCGGATAGCCACTCAAACGGCAGGCACAAAAAACCCGGCGTTGCTTGCGCTTGGCCGGGTCATTTATCGAACTACGCTTTTCTCATCATCAGCCAAAGGCTTATCAGGAAGAAGCTTGCGCTTGGCAGCAGCGCGCCGATGATTGGCGGTATGCCGTAAACCAGCGTCAGTGGGCCAAATATCTGATCGAGGACGTAGAAGATAAAGCCGAAGCTAATCCCGGTAACGACCCTCACGCCCATCGCCACGCTCCGCAATGGACCAAAAATAAACGACAGCGCCATCAGCATCATCACGGCCACCGACAGCGGCTGGAAGATTTTGCTCCACATGTTGAGCTGGTAACGACCCGGATCCTGACCGCTGGACTTCAGATAGGTCACGTAGTTATGCAGGCCGCTGATTGACAGCGCATCCGGATCCAGCGCAACCACGCCGAGTTTGTCCGGCGTTAGTTTGGTCTTCCAGGTACCGCTGACCATCTGGGTACCGGTTACCTGCTTCGGATCGGTCAGGTCGGACTCATCAACCTGCGACAGACGCCAAACCTTAGCTTCATTATCAAACTTAGCGGAAGCGGCGTAACGGACAGATTGCAGACGACGGTTATCGTTAAACTGGTAGATGCTCACCCCGCCCAGCTCATCGTTACCCTTTACTCGTTCAATGTAGACAAAATTATGCCCGTCTTTCGCCCACAAACCCTGCTGGGTCGACAGCAGCGAACCGCCGTACATCTGCTGCGCTCGGTAGTTACGCGCCATCTGTTCGCCCTGCGGCGCCACCCATTCACCCATCGCCATGGTCAACAACACCAGCGGGATCGCCGTTTTCATCACCGCCAGCGCCACCTGCATACGGGTAAAGCCGGAAGCCTGCATCACCACCAGTTCGCTGCGCTGCGCCAGCATCCCCAGCCCCAGCAAAGCCCCAAGCAGGGCCGCCATTGGGAAGAAGATTTGCACATCTTTTGGCACGCTGAGAATGGTATAGAGTCCTGCTCCCAGCGCATCATAGCTGCCCTGCCCGGCTTTTTTCAGCTGGTCGACAAACTTAATAATGCCGGAGAGCGACACCAGCATGAACAGCGTCATCATGATGGTGTTAAAAATGGTTTTACCGATATAGCGGTCAAGTACGCCAAACGCCTGCATCACACCGCTCCTTTATTAAACCGGGCACGGAAACGACGCATCGGCACCGTATCCCACAGGTTAAGCAGCACCGCCAGCGCGAAGTAGAGCAGGTTCACGCCCCACATCCAGATGGCGGGGTCCATTTTGCCTTTACCCGCGTTCGATTTGATCGACGTTTGCAGCAGGAAGAACACCAGATACAGCAGCATCGCCGGCAGCATAGACAGCACGCGGCCCTGACGCGGGTTCACCACGCTGAGCGGGACAACCATCAGCGCCATCATGAACACCGCCGCCACCAGCGTGAAGCGCCAGTGCAGTTCGGCGCGGGCGCGATCGGTGTCGGTACGCCACAGGGTGCGCATATTCATCTGTTCGGTGTCGCTGGGATCGGCCGCTACCGCCTGATGGCCAATAACCGCCTGGTAATTTTTAAAGTCGGTAATACGGAAATCGCGCAGCATCGCCGTGCCTTCAAAACGCGTCCCCTGGGTCATGGTGACCACCTGGGAGCCGTCTTTTTTCTGCGACAGCTCGCCGGAATCCGCCACCACCACGGAAGGACGCGCGTTGCCTTTAGGCCGCAGTTGCGCCAGGAACACGTCGTTGAAGCGGTTGCCGTTGACGTTTTCGATAAACAGCACCGCGCTGCCGTCGCTGGCCTGCTGGAACTGGCCCTGAGCCAGCGCCGCCATTCCAGGGTTAGCTTTGGCTTCCGCCAGTACTTCGTCCTGATGGCGCGACGACCACGGCCCCGCCCACATCACGTTGACCGCCGCGACGGCGCCGGTAAACAGGGCGAGGATCATCGCCGCCTTAATCAATACGGCTTTACTTAAGCCGCAGGCGTGCATCACCGTAATTTCACTTTCGGTATACAGTTTGCCGAGCGTCATCAACAGCCCGAGGAAAAGACTCAGGGGCAGAATGAGCTGCGCCATTTCCGGTACGCCCAGCCCTAACAGCGAGAGCACCAGGTTGGTCGGGATATCGCCATCTACCGCGGCGCCGAGGATCCTGACGAGTTTCTGACAGAAGAAAATCAGCAACAGGATGAATAGGATCGCCAACTGGCTTTTCAGCGTCTCACGAACCAGATATCTTATGATTATCACTATAAATACGCCCGTAAAAACCCGTCTTATTGCAGGAAAATTGCTTGTTTCATGGCTTAAACGTCATTTATTCTCTTTTGTCGTCGAAAACATCGCTAAGATTAAATGACTCATCGGTTCTGCGTATCAGGATCTTTTCTGACGAACCAAAGCCGTAATAACGTTAAGATTAACACGAAGTCACCGCAACAGCGGACATGAGTTACGAAAGCTTGCAATTATATACTCAATGGATTTCGAGTTGTAGAAAGGTGGCAGGACTGTGAAGCCCCGGTGCGGCATCAGCCAGCGTCAGGGGTAAGCAGGCGTAGCCAACGCATCTGCAACTGGAAAGGCGACGAGTATAGCCGTAGCCACCACTGTTGTCTTTAAGATTCAGGAGCATAGTGCATGGAGTTCAGTGTAAAAAGCGGTAGCCCGGAGAAGCAGCGGAGTGCCTGTATCGTGGTCGGCGTCTTCGAACCACGTCGCCTCTCCCCCATCGCCGAACAACTCGATAAAATCAGCGACGGTTACATCAGCGCCCTGCTGCGTCGCGGCGAGCTCGAAGGCAAGCCTGGCCAGACCTTGTTACTGCACCATGTGCCGAACATCCTGTCTGAGCGCATTCTGCTCATCGGCTGTGGTAAAGAGCGCGAACTGGATGAACGTCAGTATAAACAAGTTATTCAGAAAACCATTAATACTCTGAATGACACTGGTTCGATGGAAGCCGTCTGCTTCCTGACCGAACTGCACGTTAAAGGTCGTAACAACTACTGGAAAGTTCGCCAGGCCGTTGAAACCGCCAAAGAGACGCTGTACAGCTTCGATCAGTTGAAGACCAACAAAAGCGAGCCGCGTCGTCCGCTGCGTAAAATGGTCTTCAACGTGCCGACTCGCCGCGAGCTCACCAGCGGCGAACGCGCCATTCAACATGGCCTGGCGATCGCAGCCGGTATCAAAGCGGCGAAAGACCTCGGCAACATGCCGCCGAATATCTGTAACGCGGCTTACCTTGCTTCCCAGGCGCGCCAGCTGGCCGACACTTACAGCAAGAATGTTATCACCCGCGTGATCGGCGAACAGCAGATGCGCGAGCTGGGCATGAACTCCTATCTCGCCGTCGGTAACGGTTCGCAGAACGAGTCGCTGATGTCGGTCATCGAGTATAAAGGCAACCCGTCTGAAGACGCGCGCCCTATCGTGCTGGTCGGTAAAGGCCTGACCTTCGACTCCGGCGGTATCTCCATCAAGCCTGCCGAAGGCATGGACGAGATGAAGTACGACATGTGCGGCGCGGCGGCGGTTTACGGCGTAATGCGAATGGTTGCCGAGCTGCAGCTGCCGCTCAACGTCATCGGCGTGCTGGCGGGCTGTGAAAACATGCCTGGCGGCCGCGCGTATCGCCCGGGAGATGTTCTGACCACCATGTCCGGCCAGACGGTGGAAGTCCTGAACACCGACGCCGAAGGCCGCCTGGTGTTGTGCGACGTCCTGACCTACGTTGAGCGTTTCGAACCGGAAGCGGTTATCGACGTCGCGACGCTGACCGGCGCCTGCGTGATTGCCCTCGGCCATCACATCACCGGCCTGATGTCGAACCATAACCCGCTGGCTCATGAGCTGATCGGCGCCTCCGAACTGGCCGGCGACCGCGCATGGCGTCTGCCGCTGGCCGACGAGTTCCAGGATCAGCTGGAGTCCAACTTTGCGGATATGGCCAACATCGGCGGCCGTCCTGGCGGCGCGATTACCGCTGGCTGCTTCCTGTCACGCTTCACCCGCAAGTACAACTGGGCGCACCTCGACATCGCCGGTACCGCCTGGCGTTCCGGGAAGGCCAAAGGCGCAACCGGTCGTCCGGTGGCGCTGCTGTCTCAGTTCCTGCTCAATCGTGCGGGTTTTAACGGCGAAGAGTGATTGCCGTCTGATGCCCGGTGGCGCTACGCTTACCGGGCCGACGGAAAGATGCCGTTTGTAGGCCGGGTAAGCGTAGCGCCACCCGGCTTTGCATTTAAATCCACAACAAGAAGCCCCATATATGAAAAACGCAACGTTCTATCTTCTGGACAACGAAGACACCGTCGACGAGCTCAGCGCCGTCGAACAGCTGGTGTGTGAAATTGCCGCAGAACGTTGGCGCAACGGCAAGCGCGTATTGATCGCCTGTGAAGATGAACAGCAGGCTATTCGCCTCGATGAAGCGCTGTGGACGCGGCCGCCGGAGAGCTTTGTGCCGCATAACCTGGCGGGCGAAGGCCCGAGAGGCGGCGCGCCGGTAGAAATTGCCTGGCCGCAAAAGCGCAACAGCAGTCCGCGGGATATTCTTATCAGCCTGCGGCTAAACTTTGCAGATTTTGCCACCGCTTTCACAGAAGTGATAGACTTTGTCCCTTACGAAGATTCTCTGAAACAACTGGCGCGCGAACGCTATAAAGCGTACCGCATGGCTGGTTTCAACCTGAACACGGCAACCTGGAAATAATGGAAAAGACATACAACCCACAAGATATCGAACAGCCGCTTTACGAGCACTGGGAAAAGCAGGGCTATTTCAAACCGAATGGTGATGAAAGCCAGGAGAGCTTCTGCATCATGATCCCGCCGCCGAACGTCACCGGCAGTTTGCATATGGGTCATGCCTTCCAGCAAACCATCATGGATACCATGATTCGTTACCAGCGCATGCAGGGTAAAAACACCCTGTGGCAGGCCGGTACCGACCACGCGGGTATCGCCACCCAGATGGTGGTTGAGCGTAAGATTGCCGCTGAAGAAGGTAAAACCCGCCACGACTACGGTCGCGATGCCTTCATCGATAAAATCTGGCAGTGGAAAGCGGAATCCGGCGGCACTATTACCCGCCAGATGCGCCGCCTCGGCAACTCCGTAGACTGGGAGCGCGAGCGCTTCACAATGGACGAAGGCCTGTCCAACGCGGTGAAAGAGGTCTTCGTTCGCCTGTACAAAGAAGACCTGATTTATCGCGGCAAGCGCCTGGTGAACTGGGACCCGAAACTGCGCACCGCCATTTCCGACCTCGAAGTGGAGAACCGCGAATCGAAAGGTTCCATGTGGCACATCCGCTATCCGCTGGCCGATGGTGCGAAAACCGCTGACGGTAAAGATTACCTGGTGGTCGCCACCACTCGTCCGGAAACCCTGCTGGGCGATACCGGCGTGGCCGTAAACCCGGAAGACCCGCGCTACAAAGACCTGATTGGTAAATTCGTGGTGCTGCCGCTGGTTAACCGCCGCATTCCGATTGTTGGCGACGAACACGCCGATATGGAAAAAGGCACCGGCTGCGTGAAAATCACCCCGGCGCACGACTTTAACGACTACGAAGTTGGCCGCCGTCATCAGCTGCCGATGATTAATATTTTGACCTTTGATGGCGACATCCGCGAAAGCGCGGAAGTCTATGACACCAAAGGCAACGAATCCGACGTTTATTCCAACGAGATCCCGGCTGAATTCCAGAAGATGGAACGTTTTGCCGCGCGTAAAGCGATGGTTGCCGCCGTCGACGCGCTGGGCCTGCTGGAAGAAATCAAACCGCACGACCTGACCGTGCCTTACGGCGACCGCGGCGGCGTGGTTATCGAACCGATGCTGACCGACCAGTGGTACGTGCGTGCCGACGTGCTGGCCAAGCCGGCAGTTGAAGCCGTTGAGAATGGCGACATTCAGTTCGTGCCGAAGCAGTACGAAAACATGTACTTCTCCTGGATGCGCGATATTCAGGATTGGTGTATTTCCCGTCAGCTGTGGTGGGGTCACCGCATCCCGGCATGGTATGACAACGACGGCAACGTCTACGTTGGCCGTAGCGAAGATGAAGTGCGTCAGGAAAACAACCTGAGCGCCGACGTTGCCCTGCGTCAGGACGAAGATGTTCTGGATACCTGGTTCTCTTCCGCGCTGTGGACCTTCTCCACCCTCGGTTGGCCGGAAAACACCGACGCGCTGCGTCAGTTCCACCCGACCAGCGTGATGGTGTCCGGCTTCGACATTATCTTCTTCTGGATTGCCCGCATGATCATGATGACCATGCACTTCATCAAAGATGAAAACGGCAAGCCGCAGGTTCCGTTTAAGACCGTCTACATGACCGGCCTTATCCGCGACGACGAAGGCCAGAAGATGTCCAAATCCAAGGGTAACGTCATTGACCCGCTGGATATGGTTGACGGCATCACCTTGCCGGAGCTGCTGGAGAAACGTACCGGCAACATGATGCAGCCGCAACTGGCGGAAAAAATCCGCAAGCGTACCGAGAAACAGTTCCCGAACGGCATCGAGCCGCACGGCACTGACGCCCTGCGCTTTACCCTGGCGGCGCTGGCCTCTACCGGCCGCGACATCAACTGGGATATGAAGCGTCTGGAAGGTTACCGTAACTTCTGCAACAAGCTGTGGAACGCCAGCCGCTTCGTGCTGATGAATACCGAAGATCAGGATTGCGGTTTCAACGGCGGCGAGATGGTGCTGTCCCTGGCCGACCGCTGGATCCTGGCTGAATTCAACCAGACCGTGAAAGCGTACCGCGAAGCGCTGGATAACTTCCGTTTCGATATCGCCGCGGGCATCCTGTATGAGTTCACCTGGAACCAGTTCTGCGACTGGTACCTCGAACTGACCAAGCCGGTCATGAACGGTGGCAGCGAAGCGGAACTGCGCGGCACTCGCCATACGCTGGTGACCGTGCTGGAAGGTCTGCTGCGCCTGGCGCATCCGATCATCCCGTTCATCACGGAAACCATCTGGCAACGCGTGAAGGTCATTTGCGGTATTAACGCTGACACCATCATGCTGCAGCCGTTCCCGCAGTATGAGGCTTCTCAGGTTGATGAAGCGGCGCTGGCGGATACCGAATGGCTGAAGCAGGCGATCGTTGCCGTACGTAACATCCGGGCGGAAATGAATATTGCTCCGGGTAAGCCGCTGGAACTGCTGCTGCGCGGCTGCAGCAAAGATGCCGAGCGCCGTGTTAACGACAACCGTAGCTTCCTGCTGAACCTGGCGCGTCTGGAAAGCATCACCGTGCTGCCTGCCGATGATAAAGGTCCGGTTTCCGTGACTAAGATTATCGACGGCGCCGAGTTGCTGATCCCGATGGCGGGCCTTATCGACAAAGAAGCCGAGCTGGCGCGTCTGGCGAAAGAAGTGGCGAAAGTCGAAGCGGAAATCGGCCGTATCGAAAGCAAGCTGTCCAATGAAGGTTTTGTGGCACGCGCGCCGGAAGCGGTTATCGCCAAAGAGCGTGAGAAGCTGGAAGGCTACGCGGAAGCGAAAGCGAAACTGATTGAACAGCAGGCGGTGATCGCCGCGCTGTAATAACTCGCCAAAGCATAAAAAGCCGGAGCTTGCTCCGGCTTTTTTACATTATAAGAACGGCAGGTTAGGTAAAAAACCGCTGAACAATTTGCCAGGTACTGGTGGTTTATGGGCCTCATCTTGCTGCAGGTCGAGCGTTTCAACGTCACCCATTACCTCGGTGTTGGCGGCAATATAGCGCATCAAATTAATCTTTAACCAGGGGTACGCCAGACCCAATGTCAGCAGAGAAAGAAACGTCAGAGCCAATAAACGCGGGGCAAGACCAAAAAACGTCAGAGTAGAACGAAAATGAATGCTGTCGCCAAGCACCAAATTATTCCACGCGTGATTACGTAAAGCTACCTGGATATACGTCATGGCTAACACGATGCCGATGGTGAGGAATAAATTCCCTCCTGCCACCGTTCCAAGATGCCGTAATGCCATAAACAGAACCGTATTTTCATTACACAAGCCGAACATACATCCTGTAATCATTTGCATGAATGCGGAAACGAAAAACCCGAAAAACAGTATAATAAATGGCAATAGAATTACCATTGCCCATAAAAAAGCCACGACGCAACGCTTAGTGCTAATATAAATATTAAATTTATTTTTGCCTAAGCTTGCGCCTTTGCCGATCAGTTCAAGCCAGTGGCTGTAAACCACCCCGCTGGCGACGGCCATCACACACAGTGCCAGTAAAACCAGCACAACGAAACCCACTAGCATGCCATTTATACTTGAACCTAACCAAATACGACTTCCTGGAATAGCGAGGATCACCACCGTTAGTACGATTATCAGTAAAGGTAACCCAAGCATAATCCACCATGCACGCAGTAGATTACATTTAAACCCGAAACGAATATTAGCGAATGAGGTCATATTCGCGTGGTAGCTTAACCCCTTCATTACCATGACTGGCAGTAGGATAAGATATGCTAACGTCACCCATTCTTCGCTGCCGTGAGAGAAAATGGCAAGCGCCAGACTGAGTAAAACCAGCACGATAAACATTAGCAGCCAGCTAAGTAAAATCGTGAAGCCCTTCCCGTGGTAAGCAAAACGGTTACCGTTAACCTCCATATTTTCACAAAGGTAACGGCGACTACGTACCCATGCCCAGGGAATGAATATCCCTAAAGTAATTACTGACAGTATAATATTGACCAAACAAATAAAGAAATAGGCGCGAGCCCGTCCGTGAAAGACAAAATAATGACTGGCACGCTGCTCCTTCCCTAAAGTAATATCCATAACCCCGCCATCCTTGCACTTTAAATTATATATATAAATAATAGGTCAGAGTAACCATCATTAAATATGCAGAATATATTATTTTGAAATTACTCGGCAATATATTTATGCACGCCTTGCGTCGGTTAAAGAATAATGGTATTAAAACAATGTATGGTTATTTAAGCTAAAATTGAGTGATTCTATGAATCTTGCTGCGCCACAGACCTTTACTTTACGCCGCATTACGGCGGCAGATAATGCCGCCATCGCCCAAGTTATCCGCCAGGTCTCCGCGGAATACGGCCTGACCGCCGATAAAGGCTATACGGTCGCTGATCCCAACCTGGATGAACTCTATGAACTTTATAGCCAACCGGGCTCCGCCTATTGGGTTGTGGAGCAAAATGGCGAAGTGGTTGGCGGCGGCGGCGTGGCGCCGCTCTCGTGTAGCGAGTCCGATATCTGTGAGCTGCAGAAAATGTACTTTATGACCGCGGCGCGCGGCAAAGGGCTGGCGAAAAAGCTGGCGCTGATGGCGATGGATCACGCCCGCGAGCAGGGTTTTAAACGCTGCTATCTGGAGACCACCGCTTTTTTGAAAGAGGCGATTGCCCTTTATGAACATCTCGGATTTGAACACATCGACGGGCCGCTGGGCTGCACCGGCCACGTCGATTGTGAAGTGCGGATGTTGAAAACGCTGTAACGCCTCGATATCGCAGGCGTCCCCGGTAGCGCTACGCTTACCGGGGCTACAGTTTGGTAGCCCGGCTAAGCGTAGCGCTAGCCGGGGGATGTCCCGGGCTCGCGGTGCCGTTTTTTTTGTCGGGTGGCGGCTAACGCCTTACCCGACCTACTGCCCGTACCATTACGAGCTGAAGCTCTCAACGCTATCTCTCCCCATGACTACTGAAAGTGCCAGTATTAGTGGCTACCGAGTCCGAAAATCGCTGACTACGGCGCCGTCGGTACGCCGCTGTGAAAGCGGAACTCGGGCTCCGGGCGGAGAATCAATGCCGCTTCCGCCTCGCCAAGCTGGCGCACCCGCTCGCTGATATCTTCCCCCGCTATCTTCTGCGCCAGATCCAGGTAATCCTGATAATGACGGGCCTCGGAGCGCAGCAACGACAGATAAAACTTCTGTAAATCATCATCCAGCCACGGCGCCAGCGCAGCAAAACGCTCGCAGGAGCGCGCTTCGATATAAGCACCGCAAATCAGCTTATCGATCAGCATCACCGGCTCGTGCGATCGCACCTCCCGGCGCATACCGCGGGCATAGTTGCTGGCGGTGATTTTGACGTAAGGGATATCCCGCGCCAGCATGATCTCACGCACCTGCCAGAAGTGATGCAGCTCCTCTTTGATCAACAGAATCATGCTGTCGAGCAACTGGCTGCCCCACGGGTCGTTGGTTCGCGGCATAGCGCTTTTGTTGATCCGTTTATGCAGAGCGACAAAATCCGGCTCCGGCCCACGGCGATAGGTAAAGTCTTCGTACGGTTTCAGGCATTCCAGCAGCTCGTCGGCGCCGTCTTTATCGGCGACGTAGCGGCGTACCAGCAGCATGGCGTTTTGCGCCGCTTTCAGCTCGCATACCATATGGTCGGTCAGCAGCAGCGGCAGGTTTTCCGGTTTACGGGCTTCGTCAATCCACGCCTGCGGCGTAGGACAGTGAAGAAATGCTAAAATCGGGGAGAGTATTTGCGGGTAATCCATTGAAGCTCCAGGCTATACCCTAATCAGGACGGGTATATACGGCGGCAGACGCCGCCGTATCCGTTGACGACTTAGTGGCGTACGCCGTTGTCGTCTTCGTCAATTAAATCTTCGTCATCTTCGCCGTCATCGTCTTCGCCGTTCGGGTCTTCGTAGTAGGTACCCCAACCGTCGTACTCAACGTTGAATTTTTCCGCCAGGTTCATCAGCTGTTCAACCTGGGCGTCGATCAGATCGGCGTTAAGCGCGCTTTCGCTCAGGATATCGCAGCAGATCACCACTTCGCCTTCTTCGACTTCCAGCTCTTCCGGCTCGGTGACTTCATAACCCATCTTGAAGGCCTCTACCGCCACTTTTTCCAACGTTTCGAAATCATCGGCAGAGAGATGATGCTCAATGGTATACAGCGCGTCCGGATCGCTGCCATCTTCCAGCAGCTCTTCGATAATCAGACGCGTTTCCTCACGCTGTTCTTCCAGTAGTTCCGGGTTTGCCATGGCTCGTTCCTCATAATGTGCGGCAGATACTCCTATTGTCACATACCGCCGTGATTGCCTCCACCTTCTGTGTAAAAGATTTCTAACTCGGGGTTGCAAATGAATATTCATACATATAAAGTGAATTTTAATTCAATAATGGCGTTTGCCAGGTGAGGGAGTTATGTCCGCGTTATATCAGAAGCATTTCTTGAGATTACTGGATTTTACTGCTGCAGAAATTACCGGCCTTGTCGACCTGGCCGCGCAATTAAAAGCCGATAAGAAAAACGGCATCGAGGCCCAGAAACTGAAGGGCAAAAACATCGCGCTCATCTTCGAAAAAGACTCAACCCGCACACGATGCTCTTTCGAAGTTGCCGCTTACGACCAGGGCGCCCGCGTGACCTATCTCGGTTCCAGCGGAAGCCAAATCGGCCACAAAGAATCCATGAAAGATACCGCCCGCGTGCTGGGCCGCATGTATGACGGTATTCAGTATCGCGGTTACGGCCAGGAGCTGGTGGAAACCCTGGCGGAGTATGCCGGCGTGCCGGTGTGGAACGGCCTGACCGATGAATTCCACCCGACGCAGCTCCTGGCTGACCTGCTGACCATGCAAGAGCACCTGCCGGGTAAGGCATTTAATGAAATGACGCTGGTCTACGCCGGCGACGCGCGTAACAACATGGGTAACTCCATGCTGGAAGCCGCCGCGCTGACCGGGCTGGATCTGCGTCTGGTGGCGCCGAAAGCCTGCTGGCCGGATGAAGGTTTAGTGGCGGAATGCACTGCGCTGGCGAAAAAGCACGGCGGCAATATTACCCTGACGGAAGATATCGCCGCGGGCGTAAAAGGCGCCGATTTCATTTATACCGACGTGTGGGTGTCGATGGGCGAGGCGAAAGAGAAATGGGCGGAGCGTATCGCCCTGCTGCGCGGTTACCAGGTGAATAAAGCCATGCTGCAATTGACCGGCAACCCGCAGGTGAAATTCCTGCATTGTCTGCCCGCGTTCCACGATGACCAGACCATTCTCGGCAAACAGATGGCGGCGGAGTATGGACTGCACGGCGGCATGGAAGTGACCGATGAAGTCTTTGAATCGCCGGCGAGCATCGTCTTCGATCAGGCGGAAAACCGTATGCACACCATCAAAGCGGTGATGGTGGCGACGCTTGGGAAATAGCCATTAACCACGGTAGGTTCCCGGATAGCGCCAGGCGTATCCGGGCTACCCGTTTTAAGCCATCAATACCTTTACCACCGCTTTGCGCACCTTCGCCGGCGCCCCGACGGCACATAGCGGTTTATGCACTTCGCCTGGATAAAACACCACAAAATCGCCCTCGTTAAGGATAACGGTTTTCTCCTGCGCTCCCTCGGCGAGGAAGGCGATGTCTTTGTCCGCCAGCCAGTCAGTCTGCGGCTCGCCTGCCGGTAAGGTGCTGAAAGTCATCCCTTCCTGACCGCGCAGCACAATCTGGATATCCAGATAGCGGGCGTGATACTCGGCGCGACGCTCGGCCTGCGGTTCGGTGCTGTCTTCAGAAATCAGATAGAACAGATTGTTGCCGTCGATATCGTGCTTGCCGAGCGGCGTCGCCTCGTTGACGTGAGCCTTAACATGCTCAATCGCCTGACGCAGCGCGTCCGGCAGCCAGGATTGCAGATGATGAATATTGCCGATAATCATAAGAGCCCTCAAATATAAAACAGCTTTTCATTTTGGTTTTATACGCCGCTTACCACTGCCAGACCACATTTTTATCGCGGTTTTTTGCGCTGGCGCAGCCTTCGCAGGCAAACGTTTCCCTGATTGTGGATTAATCGCTTGATTGCTCATCAAAGCTGCGTATAATGCCAGCCGTTTTGCCGGGAGGAAATATGGTCAATTGCGTACGACATTGCTGTGTCTTACCGCGTCTGAAAGCAGGCGCTGGCCTGGCGTTTTTCTTTCCGTTGCTCAATGAATTCTCGAAGCCCCTTATTTAAGGGGCTTTTTTTTTGCTCAGGCGTCAGGAGATAAGCATGGCTAACCCGCTATATCAAAAACATATCATTTCCATAAACGATCTCAGCCGCGAAGACCTCGAACTGGTGCTGGCGACGGCCGCAAAGCTGAAAGCCAATCCGCAACCCGAGCTGCTGAAGCATAAGGTTATCGCCAGCTGTTTCTTTGAAGCCTCCACTCGTACTCGTCTCTCTTTTGAAACCTCCATGCACCGCCTAGGCGCCAGCGTGGTCGGCTTCTCCGACAGCAGCAACACCTCGCTCGGTAAGAAAGGCGAAACCCTGGCCGACACCATTTCGGTTATCAGCACCTACGTCGATGCTATCGTGATGCGCCATCCGCAAGAAGGCGCCGCGCGTCTGGCAACCGAATTCTCCGGCGGCGTGCCGATTCTCAACGCCGGCGACGGCGCCAATCAGCATCCGACACAAACCCTGCTCGACCTGTTCACCATTCAGGAAACTCAGGGCCGCCTTGAGAATCTTAATGTCGCGATGGTCGGCGACCTGAAATATGGCCGTACCGTACACTCGCTGACCCAGGCGCTGGCCAAATTCAACGGCAACCGCTTTTACTTCATCGCCCCGGACGCGCTGGCGATGCCGCAATATATTCTCGATATGCTGGATGAAAAAGGCATCGCCTGGAGCCTGCATAGCGCCATCGACGAAGTGATGGCAGAGGTCGATATTCTGTATATGACGCGCGTGCAGAAAGAGCGCCTTGACCCATCGGAATACGCCAACGTGAAGGCGCAGTTCATACTGCGCGCCGCGGATCTCGAAGGCGCGCGCGCCAACATGAAAGTGCTGCACCCGCTGCCGCGCGTTGATGAAATCACCACCGATGTCGATAAAACGCCGCACGCCTGGTACTTCCAGCAGGCCGGCAACGGCATCTTCGCCCGCCAGGCGTTACTGGCACTGGTATTGAATAGCGAGCTGGCACAGTAAGGGGGAATGAGAGATGACACACGACAATAAACTGCAGGTAGAAGCCATTAAGCGCGGCACCGTGATCGACCATATCCCGGCCCAGGTCGGCTTCAAACTGTTGACCTTGTTCAAGCTGACCGAAACCGACCAGCGCATCACCATCGGCCTGAACCTGCCATCCGGTGAGATGGGCCGTAAAGATTTGATTAAAATCGAGAACACCTTTCTGACCGATGAGCAGGTCAATCAGCTGGCGCTGTATGCGCCGGACGCAACGGTTAACCGTATCGATGATTACGAAGTAGTGGGCAAATCCCGCCCGAGCCTGCCGGAGCGCATCAACAGCGTGCTGGTCTGCCCGAACAGCAACTGCATCAGTCACGCTGAGCCGGTTTCGTCGAGTTTCGCAGTGAAAAAACGCGCCGATGACATTGCACTCAAATGCAAATACTGTGAAAAAGAGTTTTCCCATTATGTGGTGCTGGCCAACTAATTGCGGTTGGTATTAATACCGGCCCTCCCTATAATGGCTACGACCTAATTACTGCAGTTCATCTGGAGATATTATGAGCAAAACTATTGCGACGGAAAAGGCACCAGCAGCTATCGGCCCATATGTACAAGGTGTTGATCTGGGTAGCATGATCATCACTTCCGGCCAGATCCCAGTAGACCCGAAAACCGGCAGCGTGCCGGAAGATGTCGCCGCGCAGGCGCGTCAGTCCCTGGACAACGTAAAAGCTATCGTTGAAGCCGCTGGCCTGAAAGTGGGCGATATCGTGAAAACCACCGTTTTCGTGAAAGATCTGAATGATTTCGCCACCGTGAATGCCGCGTATGAAGCGTTCTTCACCGAGCATAACGCCACTTTCCCGGCGCGTTCCTGCGTAGAAGTCGCGCGTCTGCCGAAAGACGTGAAGATTGAGATTGAAGCTATCGCGATCCGTCGCTAATCGCTTCTCTGCCCTCACCCCAGGCGCTTGCGCCATCCGCGGGGTGAGGGAAATGCCCTATTTTATCTTCGTTGCCCGCAGCAGTTTCTCCAGCGGATAGACCGCCGCAATCACCAGCTCATCCTGGGTTTTCGCCGCCGTATCCAGTTGCGCCTGGATTGAGGCGTACTCTTTATCGTCCAGCGTTCCCTGCCGCGCAACCAGATCGGTCAAGCGCAGCCCGAGGCTCGCCAGCTTATCAACCTGCTGCACCACCGGTTTAATCGCCGCCAGCTGATAGTTATTGTCGGTCAGCGCCAGCGCATCGCCGCTGTTGTTCTGCCAGCGGGTAAAGACGTGGCGCAGCGCATCGGCGCTCTCGGTGTCTTCGGCATCGCTGATCAGCCGCTCCGCCCACTGGTTCAGGCTGCGTACGGTGTCGCTCTCCGCCGGTAACGCATCGGCCAGCCGGTTAAGCGGTTCAAATTGATGGTAATTGTTCGCCTGGAACTTGAGATGCTGACGGGTGTAGTAATGCGCCGGCTCCAGCGCCTCGGCGAGGATCTGCAACGCCAGCGTATGGCTGCTGTTCGCCAGCCGGGTGAACTGCTCCAACTGCTGAGTGTGCTGCTGCAGGCCGACGGAGACCGTTGACCAGCTGTCCATCGCCTGCAGGCGCTGATACATATTGTCGCTGTCTTTGACGTCCTCGGCCGACCACAGACGCTCCGCTACTGCAAAAGCGCGCGGCCACAGCTTGATATCGATGACCGGCGCGGCGACGTTCTCCGCCCACAGCGCCGCCTCACCGCCCAGCAGATTCTTCTGTTGCTGCGCGTCGGGCAGCGTCGGCTGAATGCCCTGCGGCACGGCATCCAGCCGCTTGCCGTCAATGGGATAACGGGTGTTGCCAAGCAGGAAGTAACCTGCGAGCTTGTCATCGTTAATGGTCAGCACCGGGCGGGTTTCGCCCATCCAGGTATCGACGCGGAACGTGACCTGATTGTCGCCGAGCCATTCAATCTCCTGCACGGCACGCCGTGATTTACCTTTAAAATCAATAAATCCCCGCCAGCCGCTATCGCCTTTTACCAGCGTAAAGCTGCCCTCAACCGCGCTGCCCTTCAGCCGCGGCATCGAAAACTGCCAGCTCTGGGCGCTGTCGCTATCGGTAATCGTATCCACGCCGTTAAGCCCCTGCGGGATAATTTCATTACGATAGTGATAGGCGGTGTACTGCGGCTGGTCGAGGTAAAAACCGGTGGAGAGAATACCGCGATAGCCGTGTTTGGCGACGTCGCCTAATGCGTCCTGCCCCTGCCAGGACTGGATCAGAATGCTCTTCGGTAAATCAGGGTGGTAGATCTCATCCCAGCCGACCATCTGCCGGTGATGTTTCTCGAGCAGCTTCTCCAGGCGCCGGTTGAAGTACGCCTGTAGCGCGTGGCTGTCCGCCAGCCCCTTCTCTTTGAGGAATTTCTGAATGACCGGATTGGCGCGCCACTGGCTGTCATCGACTTCATCACCGCCGATATGCAGATACGGATCGGGGAAGATAGCCGCCAGTTCGCTGACCATCGCCTCGGCAAACGCGTAGGTGGCCTCTTTTGTTGGGTCGAGTACCGGTTTCAGCACGCCCCAGTGGCGCTCCATCGCGTAAGGCCCCGGCGCGCTCATCAGTTCCGGATAAGCCACGGCGATCGCCGAGGCGTGGCCCGGCATATCGATTTCCGGCACCACGCGAATACCGCGTTCAGCCGCATAGCGCACAATGTCTTTCATCTGCGCCTGGGTATAAAACAGGCCGTCGCTGGCCTGCTGCTGCAGCTTCGGATAGCGGCTGGAGGCGAAGCGCCAGCCCTGATCGTCGGTCAGATGCCAGTGCAGTACGTTAAGCTTCGCCGCCGCCATACCATCAATCTGCCGCTTGATCGCCGACAGCGGCATAAAGTGGCGGGCGGAATCCAGCAGCAGTCCACGCCACGGGAAGCGCGGCGCATCGTCAATGGCGACATAAGGAATGGTGGTGCCGTCAGGGCCGTTTTGTACCAGCTGTAGCAGCGTTTCCATGCCGCGCAGCGCGCCAAAACGCGTATTGGCTTTCAGGGTCGCGCCTTCGGCGTTAACGGTTAGCTGATAGCTTTCGTCGCTATCAGGCTGCGGCAAGAAAGGCACTTTCTTACTGACGATCACCTTAATAGTTGGGCTTTTTGCCGGCGCCGTCTGCGGCTGTAGGGTCCAGCCGGTTTGCCGCGCAACACGTTCACGCCAGCGGTTGGCCGCCTCACCCAGATCGTCGCCGCTGACGTTGATCGTCAGCTGACTATTTAGCGCCAACGCCCCCTGCGCCTGCGGGCGCTCCACATGGGCGGGCCACGGCATCAGCGGCAGATCGCCTGCCGGAGCGGCAAGCGCCATGCTGCTCAGTAATATTCCGCTGGTCAGCAGACTGTAACGCACGGTGTTAATCATCAATGTTCCTTTTTATGACGGGCCAAAAAAAGCAAAACATTGGGTTAACATGCGCACAAAATTGCGTCAATACATGGCGATGACGGGCTTCACAACTTGATGAGATTTAAGAGAAATACCGGTAAGCCCCTCTGCCGAACGGCAAAGGGGCGAAACCGCTACTGCCAGCCGTAGCGGCGGCTGTAGAAGCCTTTAACGGTCTGGGTCAACACCATGTAACCCGCCAGAATCGCCACCAGCCATGGGAAATAGCTGAGCGGCAGCGCCTGCAGCTGCAGGTAGCCCGCCAGCGGCGAGAACGGCAGCGCGATCCCCACCGCCATCACCAGCAGCGTCATCGCGAACAGCGGCCACGCGGCGCGGCTCTGGACGAACGGAATGCGGCGGGTACGAATCATATGCACAATTAGCGTCTGCGACAGCAGCCCTTCAATAAACCAGCCGGACTGGAACAGGGTCTGCATCTCGACGCTGTTGGCGTGGAACACCCACCACATCAGGCCAAAGGTGAGGATATCGAAAATCGAGCTGATCGGCCCGAAGAAGACCATAAAACGCCCGAGATCGGCCGGGTTCCAGCGCTGCGGTTTACGGATCTGCTCATCATCGACGTTATCAAACGGAATCGCCACCTGGGAGACATCATACAGCAGGTTCTGAATCAACAGGTGCAGCGGCAACATCGGCAGGAACGGCAGGAAGGCGCTGGCCACCAGCACGCTGAAGACGTTGCCGAAGTTGGAGCTGGCGGTCATTTTGATGTACTTGAGCATGTTGGCGAAGGTGCGGCGGCCTTCGATAACCCCCTCCTCCAGTACCATCAGGCTTTTTTCCAGCAGAATGATATCCGCCGCCTCGCGGGCGATATCCACCGCCCCGTCAACGGAAATGCCAATATCCGCCGCGCGTAGCGCCGGGGCGTCGTTAATACCGTCACCCATAAAGCCCACCACGTGACCTTCTCGTTTCAGTAGCGTCACGATGCGCTCTTTATGCAGCGGCGCCAGGCGCGCGAACAGCGTGGTGCGTTTCGCCAGCGCCGCCAGTTCGTCGTCGCTCATAGCTTCAATCTGGCTGCCAATCACCACTTCGCCCGCATCCAGCCCCACTTCATGACACACTTTCGCCGCCACCAGTTCGCTGTCGCCGGTGAGGATTTTTACCGTAATGCCGCTGGCCTTCAGCGCTTTCAGCGCCGGGGCGGTGGTCTCTTTCGGCGGATCGAGGAAGGCGATGTAGCCTTCGAGGATCAGGTCGGATTCATCCGCACGCTGATAGTCGCCTTCCCGCGCCGGCAGGTATTTGGTCGCCACCGCCACCACCCGCAGCCCCTGACGGTTCAGGGTATCGGTCACCCGGCGGATACGGCGCAGCATGGTGTCGTCCAACGGTACGATTTCACCGTTGTAGCGTACCTGAGTCGAGACGTTGAGGATCTCCTGCAGCGCCCCTTTACAGATCAGCTGATGCGCGTCGTCCTGCTCTTTTACCACCACCGACATGCGGCGGCGTTCGAAATCAAACGGGATCTCATCCACCTTCTGCCAGCGCTCCGCGAGACCGCGAGCGGCATCCAGCTCCACGCCTTCCAGCACCGCGGTGTCGAGCAGGTTTTTCAGCCCGGTCTGGTAATGGCTATTGAGCCAGGCGGTGTGCAGGACTCTCTCGCTGGATTTACCGGAAACATCGGTATGGTTCTCCAGCACGATTTTATCCTGGGTCAGGGTGCCGGTTTTATCGGTGCAGAGGATATCCATCGCGCCAAAGTTTTGAATGGCGTCGAGGTGTTTGACGATCACCTTTTGTTTTGACAGTTTCACCGCCCCGCGCGCCAGCGTCGAGGTGACGATCATCGGCAGCATCTCCGGCGTCAGGCCGACCGCCACCGACAGCGCGAACAGCGCCGCTTCCCACCAGTCGCCTTTGGTGTAGCCGTTGATCAACAGCACCACCGGCGCCATCACCAGCATAAAGCGGATCAGCAGCATGCTGACCCGGCTGATGCCTTTCTGGAAGGCGTTCGGCTCGCTTTCCTGCTCGCTGACGCGCCCGGCAAGCTGGCCGAACCAGGTGTTGCCGCCGGTGGCGTAGACGATAGCCTGCGCCGAGCCGCTCACCACGTTGGTACCCATAAAGCACAGGGTGTCGCATTCCAGCGGATTGGTTTGTAGCGGATCGCGGGTGCGCGCGACTTTTTCAACCGGCAGCGATTCGCCGGTCAGCGAGGCCTGCGCGACAAACAGGTCGCGCGCCACAATGATGCGCAGGTCAGCCGGGATCATATCTCCCGCCGACAGCCTGACGATATCGCCCGGCACCAGTTGGTCGATGGGCAGTTCGAGCCAGCGGCTCTCGCCCTGTTCGTTGATGACCCGCAGCACCGTGGCGGTATTGCTGACCATCGCCTTCAGCGCATCCGCCGCTTTGGTCGAGCGCGCTTCCTGGATGAAGTTAAGCAGCGTCGAGATGCCGACCATCAGCGCGATAACGCCCGCGGCGAATAGATCTTCAGTGGAATAGGAGACAATGCCGAGCACCGTCAACAGCAGGTTGAACGGGTTGCGATAGCAGGTCCACAGATGAACCCACCACGGCGACGGCTTCTGCGCCGGGATTTGGTTATCGCCGTGCAGAGCGATTTTCGCCGCCACTTCGGCGTCGTTCAGCCCTTCAGGGTGGCTATCGAACGCGCGCCAGATCTCCTGCTCATCCATGGCCGCCACGTCCAGGCAGCGCTTGCCGAGTGAATCCGGGATCGGCGCGCTGGCCAGATTGCGGGCGTCGGGCAGCGGATCGCGCTGGATCAAACGATGTGGTAAATGGCGGCTAAGCTGCGCGAACAGCTGCCGGGTAAAATTTTTCAGCATAAACAGTCCCTCCGCGCTCGCGCGAGCGAACGCAGCGTTGCCAACAGGCGCGGCAAAGCCTTACCTGTCAGGCATTATTTTTATAGGGCAGGGACATCGTGGACGTCACTGCTTTACGCTTTCCGGTAAAGCAGTGCTAAACAGGCTTACCGGAAAGAAAGGTTGCTCCATCGAGGATGAGGAGTGGGATCGGGGTCCATAAAATTCTCCGGTAAGTGACTCAAGACGGCGCGGAGTATACCGCGACCAGGAAACTATTTGTGGCTATTATGGCTATCATACCGCCCGGCAACTAAACCAGACATCAACCAGTCTTTGCTCATTGAGGATTCGTTGAGTAGCATTAGACTCACTCAAATCGGACGATGGCGAGAACCTCGTATGCAAAACCGGCTAACAATCAAAGATATCGCCCGCTTAAGCGGCGTCGGAAAATCGACGGTGTCGCGCGTGCTGAATAACGAAAGCGGCGTCAGCGAGCGCACCCGTGAACGGGTGGAAGCGGTGATGCAGCAGCACGGTTTCTCCCCTTCCCGCTCCGCCCGCGCCATGCGCGGTCAGAGCGATAAGGTGGTGGCGATTATCGTCACGCGTCTGGATTCGCTGTCGGAAAATTTAGCGGTGCAGACCATGCTGCCCGCCTTTTATCAGCAGGGCTACGATCCGATCATGATGGAGAGCCAGTTTTCTCCGGCGCTGGTGGAAGAACATCTGGGCATGCTCGCCCGGCGCAATATCGACGGCGTGGTGCTGTTCGGCTTTACCGGTATTAGCGAGGAGATGCTTGCGCCGTGGCGCGAAACGCTGGTGCTGCTGGCGCGCGATGCCCCCGGCTTCGCTTCGGTGTGCTATGACGATCATGGCGCGATCGAGTTACTGATGCAGCGTCTCTATGAGCGCGGACACCGGCATATAAGCTTCCTCGGCGCGCCGCACAGCGACGTCACCACCGGGGAACGCCGTCATCAGGCGTATCTCGATTTCTGCGCGCAAAAGAAGCTCACGCCAACCGCTGCCCTGCCGGGGCTGGCGATGAAGCAGGGTTATGAAAGCGTCGCCAGCGTACTGACGCCCGAGACCCGCGCGCTGGTCTGCGCCACCGATACTCTCGCTCTCGGCGCCAGTAAATATCTACAGGAACAGCGTATCGACACGCTACAACTCGCCAGCGTCGGCAGCACGCCGCTGATGAAGTTTCTGCATCCGGAGATCCTCACCGTCGATCCCGGCTACGCCGAAGCCGGACGCCAGGCGGCGCAGCAGCTGATCGACCAGATCGCCGGCCACGCCGAACCCCGCCAAATCGTCATTCCCGCTGCCCTGAATTAATCTCGTTCGGGCGATTTATGTGATCTTCGCCGAGTTTCGGGAACGTTCCCATTTTGCATTCCCAACGGAACGGTTAGGATGCATGCAAGGTAAAAACGGCATCTCTCCCCTCTGTTTTTGAGGCTTCATCATGAGCAAAGTAAACCAGCAGGACATCGATAAACTGATCGAACTGGTGGGCGGGCGCGGCAACATTGCCACCGTCAGCCACTGTATTACCCGTTTGCGCTTTGTGCTGAACGATCCGGCCATCGCCAAACCGAAAGATATTGAGCAGTTGCGCATGGTGAAGGGATGCTTCACTAACGCCGGGCAGTTCCAGGTGGTCATCGGCACCGAAGTCGGCGATTACTATAAGGCGCTGCTGGCCACCACCGGCCAGGCGTCCGCCGACAAAGAGCAGGCCAAACAGGCCGCGCGGCAAAACATGAAGTGGCACGAACGGTTGATCTCGCACTTTGCCGAGATCTTTTTCCCGCTCCTGCCGGCGCTGATCAGCGGCGGTCTTATCCTCGGTTTCCGTAACGTCATCGGCGATCTGCCGATGAGCAACGGCCAGACGCTGGCGCAAATGCACCCGTCGTTGAAAACGATTTATGACTTCTTGTGGCTGATTGGCGAGGCTATCTTCTTCTATCTGCCGGTGGGGATCTGCTGGTCAGCGGTGAAGAAAATGGGCGGCACGCCGATCCTCGGGATCGTGCTTGGCGTCACGCTGGTCTCTCCGCAGTTGATGAACGCTTACCTGCTCGGCCAGCAGGTGCCGGAAGTGTGGAACTTCGGCCTGTTTACCATTGCGAAAGTCGGCTATCAGGCGCAGGTGATCCCGGCTCTGCTGGCGGGGCTGGCGCTGGGCTTTATCGAAACGCGCCTCAAGCGTATCGTGCCTGACTACCTCTATCTGGTGGTGGTGCCGGTGTGCTCGTTGATTCTGGCGGTGTTCCTCGCTCACGCTTTTATCGGCCCGTTTGGTCGTCTGATTGGCGACGGCGTGGCCTTCGCGGTACGCCACTTGTTAACCGGCAGCTTCGCGCCGATCGGCGCCGCGCTGTTCGGCTTCCTGTATGCGCCGCTGGTGATAACCGGCGTACATCAGACCACCCTCGCTATCGATATGCAGATGATTCAAAGCATGGGCGGCACGCCGGTATGGCCGCTGATTGCGCTGTCGAATATTGCTCAGGCGTCGGCGGTGGTCGGCATTATTATTGCCAGCCGTAAACAGAATGAACGCGAAATCTCGGTACCCGCGGCGATCTCCGCCTATCTCGGGGTCACCGAACCGGCGATGTACGGCATCAACCTGAAGTACCGCTTCCCGATGCTGTGCGCGATGGTCGGATCCGGCCTTGCGGGCCTGCTCTGCGGCCTGAACGGCGTGCTGGCAAACGGCATCGGCGTCGGCGGCCTGCCGGGCATCCTGTCGATTCAGCCAAGCTACTGGCAGGTCTACGCCACGGCGATGGCCATCGCCGTGGTAGTGCCGATTATCCTCACCACCGTGGTTTATCAACGCAAGTACCGTCAGGGCACCTTGCAGATTATCTAACGTCTTCTTTCGGGGCGCCGCTTGCGCCCCCTATATTCGCAGGAACGTAATATGAATACCCTTCCCCGCTGGTGGCAAAACGGCGTTATTTATCAAATCTACCCGAAGAGTTTTCAGGACACCACCGGCAGCGGTACCGGCGATTTACGCGGCGTCACCGCCCGTCTCGACTACCTGCAAAAGCTCGGCGTCGACGCTATCTGGCTGACGCCGTTCTACGTCTCGCCGCAGGTGGATAACGGCTATGACGTGGCGAACTATACCGCTATCGATCCCTCATACGGCACGCTGGAAGATTTCGACCAACTGGTCGCCGGAGCGAAAGCGCGCGGTATCCGCATCGTGCTGGATATGGTGTTTAACCATACCTCGACGGAACACGAATGGTTCCGCCAGTCGTTAAATAAGGCGAGCCCGTATCGCCAGTTCTATATCTGGCGCGACGGCGAGCCGGGAACATTACCGAATAACTGGCGTTCGAAATTCGGCGGTAACGCCTGGCAGTGGCATGCGGAAAGCGAACAGTATTATTTGCATCTTTTCGCCACCGAGCAGGCGGATCTTAACTGGGAAAACCCGGCGGTACGCGCCGAGCTGAAAAAAGTCTGCGAATTCTGGGCCGATCGCGGCGTTGATGGCCTGCGCCTTGATGTCATCAATCTTATCTCCAAGGATCAGAACTTCCCGTCCGATACCGTTGGCGATGGACGTCGCTTCTACACCGATGGCCCGCGGGTTCACGAGTTCCTGCGGGAAATGAGCCGCGATGTCTTTACTCCTCGTGGCCTGATGACCGTCGGTGAAATGTCTTCCACTTCGCTTGAACACTGCCAGCAATACGCCGCGCTGGACGGACGCGAACTGTCGATGACGTTTAATTTTCATCACTTAAAAGTCGATTATCCCGGCGGCGAAAAATGGACCCTCGCCCGTCCGGACTACGTGGCGCTGAAAGCGCTATTCCGCCACTGGCAGCAAGGGATGCATAACCGGGCGTGGAATGCGCTGTTCTGGTGTAACCACGATCAGCCGCGCATCGTGTCGCGCTTCGGCGACGAGGGTGAGTACCGGGTGCCGGCGGCGAAGATGCTGGCGATGGTACTGCACGGCATGCAGGGCACGCCCTATATCTATCAGGGCGAAGAGATTGGCATGACCAACCCGCATTTCAGCAACATTAGCGATTATCGCGACGTGGAAAGCCATAATATGTTTATCGAGCGCGCGGCGCAGGGGCAAAGCCCGGATGAACTGCTGGCGATTCTGGCCAGCAAATCGCGCGACAATAGCCGCACACCGATGCCGTGGCACGACGGCGAGAACGGTGGCTTCAGCGATGGAGAACCCTGGATCGCGTTGGGTGATAACTATCGCGAGATTAACGTCGAGGCGGCGCTGGCGGATCCGGAATCGGTGTTTTACACCTATCAGCAGCTGATCGCGCTGCGAAAAACCACGCCGGTGCTGACCTGGGGGGATTATCAGGATCTGCTGCCGGACCATCTGTCGCTGTGGTGTTATCGCCGCCAGTGGCAGGGGCAGACGCTGGTGGTGGCCGCCAATCTGAGCCGTGAGTTCCAGCCGTGGCAGCCGCCGGAGATGTCCGGCGACTGGCGGGCGCTGATTGGCAACTATGCGGAAACGGCCAACCGTCCGGCGGCAATGACGCTGCGGCCGTTCGAAGCGGTATGGTGGGTGCAGGCGTAAAGCTTTTCCCCGGTGGCGCTACGCTCACCGGGGCTACCGGTTCGTGGGGCTGGAGATTACGCGCGGTCAGCGTCAGGAAGGATAACGCTCTCCTGCGGCTGCGCTGAGGCATGCTCCTCTTTGGCCTTCAGCCGATCCCAGGCGCGGAAGAACGGATAGTAAACCACCAGCGAAATAGTTAAATTCACGACCTGCAGTATGGTGCCGGAAATATGGCCGCCGGTCGCCAGATAGCCGCTGATGAAGATCGGCGTGGTGAACGGCAGCGCGATTCCGGCCGGCGGCGCCACCAGCCCGGTCGCCATTGCGGTATAGGACACGATCACCAGCAGCACCGGCGTTAAAATAAACGGCAGGAAGAAGTACGGGTTCATCACCAGCGGGATGCCGAACACCATCGGCTCGCTGATGTTAAACAATGCTCCCGGCGCGGCAATTTTCCCCAGCTGTTTCATCTGCTGACTACGGCTGCGCAGCAACATAAAAATCACCAGCCCCAGCAGCGCGCCGGTGCCGCCGGGCGCAATCCACAGGTCGTAAAATTGCTGGGTAATAATATGCGGGATCGGCTGGCCGTTCTGAAAGGCCGTCAGGTTCTCTGACATATTCGACAGCCACACCGGCTGGATAAATACCAGCACAATCGCGTCGCCGTGCAGGCCCAGCGTCCACAAAATACCGATCACAATCACCGAAATAATCATCCCCGGCAGCGTACCGCCGACGTGATGCATCGGAATACCGATCAGGGTGGCGATCATGCTGTTGATGTCGCCGAACGGCGAGGCCTCAACCGCCAGGCGCAGCGCCAGCACCACCGCCAGTACGCAAAAACCAGGGATCAGCGCGAGGAATGATTTCGCCACTGCCGGCGGCACGCCGTCCGGCATGCTGATAACGAGATTGCGACTGGCGACCAAACGATAAATCTCCGTCGACAGCAGCGAAATGACAATAGCGACAAACAGCCCCTGGCTGCCGACCATGCTCACCGGGATCACCCCTTTAATCACCTCCGCCGCGCCGTGTACCGGGGTAAACAGGGTGTTTTGCGGGATAGTCATCACAAAGGCCACCAGCGACATCGCCCCGGCGCTCAGCGGGTCGATTGTGCGGTACTTCTCAGCCAGCCGATAGGCGATGCCGAAGCTGGAAATCAGCGCCATGATGTCGTAGGTCGCTTTCACCGGGTACAGCATTTTATCGCGCCAGACCTCGCCAAACAGGCCGCTCATCATGTCGGCATAGCCGGGGATCGGCAGGTAGGCGAAAATCAGGAAAAACGAGCCAATCAGCATAAACGGCATATTCAGAATGATGCCATCGCGTACCGACAGGACGTGCTTTTGCCCGGCGATTTTCAGCGCCGCCGGCATGACGTAACGTTCAATCCAGCTTGTATTCGACATGGTGTGCTCCCGAGGGAAATAGCGGTCAGTTAAATTGCGTCAGCCATTGACGGTTTATCGTTAACACTTCATCCAGCAGCGCCTGGGCATCGGTGACGTTACCGACCAACGGGTTAGCCACCAGCGCCAGCAGCGCGCTCTCGCGGCAGCCGTGTACCGCGGCTTCAATCGTCAGCCGTTCAAAGGCTTTCACCTGCTGCGTCAGGCCGTTCATCGCCGGCGGCAGCGGGCCGAACGCCAGCGGCCGCGCCCCTTGCGCATCGATAATGCTGTTGGTTTCCACCACCGCATCATCATCCAGGCCGTGAATCGCGCCGTTGTTGCGGGTGTTTACCACCATCTCCGCGCCCAGGTTGTTGTGAATCGCGTTGATAAGCTCAACGGCCACTTCCGAGTAGTAAGCGCCGCCGCGAAAGCTCAGCTGCTCTGGTTTTTCTTCCAGCTGCGGGTCGGCGTACAGCGCAAACAGCTCCTGCTCGACATTCATCACCTGCTCGGCGCGGGTGCCTTTGGTTTTCGCTGCGTCAATCTCTTCCGCCAGCATCGCCGGCGTCAGCCAGAAATAGCGATGATAAGGGCACGGAATCGCCTTCAGCGCGCGGAGGAATTCCGCCGGCCACGGCAGTTCTTGAATGTTATTCATCGACAGCGCCTTACCGTCGCACAGCATATCGATCACTTTGCCGGTGACATCCTCGCGCCCCTGTAGCACCTTATGCACCCAGACCATATGGTTGAGCCCGGCAAAGCGCAGTTTCACTTCGGACTCCTGCGCGCCCAACATGCCGACGATCATGTGCTGCATGTTGATCGGTACGTTGCACAGGCCGATGATCTTCGCCTTGCTATAGCGGCTGACCGCCTCGGTGACGATCCCCGCCGGATTGGTAAAGTTAAGAATGAACGCTTCCGGCGCCAGCTGTTCCACTTTGCGCGCAACATCGAGGATCACCGGGATCGTCCGCAGCGCCTTGGCGAAACCGCCGACGCCGGTGGTCTCCTGGCCCAATAGATGATATTTGAGACCCAGCCGTTCATCCGCGGCGCGCGCCGCCAGTTGCCCGACGCGTAGCTGCGTCAACACAAAGCTGGCGCCGCGGATCGCCTCATCGAGCGTAAAGTGGACGCTGACCGCCACCTGCTCCAGCCCTTTATGTTTCAACATCCGCCGGGTCAGCGCGGCAATGATCTCAACTTTTTCCCTGCCGGATTCGACATCCACCAGCGCCAGCTCGGTGACCGGAAGCTGCTCATAACGAACGATAATCCCTTCAATAAGCTCCGGCGTGTAGCTGCTGCCGCCGCCGATAACGGCGATTTTCAGTGCTTGCATAGTGACCTCTATTCGCATTTTCGGCATGCAGATCGCCGCGCGCGATCGCCAGGACCGCACGTGAGGGTGATAAAAAACGGGATTAGTAAATTAGCGTTCGAGCAGGGCCAGCGCTTTATCCAGCACCGCGGCGCCGCGCATCATGCCGTAGTCGGCCATATCGATCACCGCTACCGCTTTGCCCTGCGGCGCCGCCAGCGCGGTTAGCCGTCCGGCTTCGTATTTGACCTGCGGTCCGAGGAGGATGACATCGGCGTTCGGCAGTTCACGTTCAAATTCCGCCACCGCCACCGCGTAGATTTCCAGCGCCAGCGCGCGCTGCTGGGCTTCCGCTTTCATTTTATTTACCAGCATGCTGGTCGACATGCCTGCGGCACAACAGAGTACGATTCGTGGCATTGCGCTTCCCCTTTGCGTGTTTATCGCTTCAGCCTTCACGACCTGTGCGACTATATTGTTAATATTGTGTGATAGTGAAGGCTATATGAAAATAATTTTCACCGATGTGATCGAGGCTCAATTTTTGCGCATTATTTCCTCATGTCATTGCCAAACATCGACGCCAGATATAGGAAATCGCCTGCGCAGATGCTATAAAAACGGCTATTCACTAAGTGAAAAATATTTTCAATTCCGGGTACTGCCAAAGGGAACATCAGGATGGATATCGTAGGTCAGCTACAGGAAGGATTGATCCGCTTTAGCGCTCAGGAGTCGCGCGTCGCCGCCTTTATTCTGGAAAATCTTAGCTTTACCGCCAGCGCCTCCATTGATGAGCTGGCCGCCAGCGCGGGGGTCAGCCCGGCCACCATCACCCGCTTCGCCCGTTCAGTGGGCTGTGATGATATTCGTGATTTACGTAAACAGCTGGCGCAGGCCAGTGAACGGCGCGCCAGCTGGCTCACGCCGGATAGCGCCGCCCTGCCCGTCGCCTGGCGCGACAAACTTAGCAGCCTCGGCGATACGCTAACCCGCCAGCTCGGGCACACCGCCGAAGCGGCGGTGGAAAAGTGCAAATCGCGCCTGCTGAGCGCCCGCGCGGTGCATTGCTTCGCCCTCGGCGCGCAGGACGTGGCGCTGGCGGCGCTGCTGCAGCACCAGCTGCTGCCATCCGGCATCGCGATTAATCTCTGTCAGGAAGCGGCGCTGATGCGAATGACCGCCAGTACCCTCAACGACGATCATCTACTGCTGGTGCTGGCCACCGCCGAAGCCAGTACGGTATTACAGAGCGCGACGCTGCAGGCGCGTACGCAGGGAGTGACGATTATCGCACTGACCCCGGAACAGCATGCGCTGGCCGATATGGCCAGCGCCGTGCTTCCGCTGCCCGCCAACCCGCAACATGCCCGCTACGCCCTGCTACTGCTGGTCGATCTGCTTAACGATACATTGATAGCCTGAATGTTTTGCCCGTTCCTTTAGCGTTCGGGCCCAATTTTTGCTTATATTTTAAGCGCCTAAATTTACATTTACGCCAGCGCCCATCATCCGTACTCTCACCTTTTTACCTTGTTCTGGGTCAATAAAATCGCAAACATCTTTGATGCAAATCACTACATATAGAACTTAAAATGCGCCCCGGCCCTACATATTGTATTAATCGTCTATTATGTCACCATATCTTGTCGTTGTTGGGCGGTGATGAGATGTGGATAAAAAGGGCCGGATCCGAAGGCAAACGCCGCTAGTCGTAGCGTGGCGCGCTTTTGGGAGACCTTCCGCCTCTGTGGATAACCTGTTCTATATATGGAGTGATCATGACACCGCATGTGATGAAACGTGATGGCTGTAAAGTGCCGTTCAAGTCAGAGCGCATTAAAGAAGCAATTCTGCGTGCAGCTAAAGCAGCGGGAGTCGATGACGCAGACTATTGCGCCACCGTCGCAGAAGTCGTTAGCCAGCAAATGCAGGGCCGCGCGCAGGTCGATATCAACGATATCCAGACCGCCGTGGAAAACCAGTTGATGTCCGGCCCGTGGAAACAGCTGGCACGCGCCTATATCGAATATCGCCACGATCGCGATATCGAGCGAGAAAAGCGCGGCCGCCTGAACCAGGAAATTCGTGGTCTGGTCGAGCAAACCAACTCATCGCTGCTCAACGAGAACGCCAACAAAGACAGTAAAGTGATCCCGACCCAGCGCGATCTGCTGGCCGGTATCGTGGCCAAACACTATGCCCGTCAGCATCTGCTGCCGCGCGATGTCGTACAGGCGCACGAGCGCGGCGAGATCCACTACCACGATCTCGACTATTCGCCGTTCTTCCCGATGTTCAACTGCATGCTGATCGACCTGAAAGGCATGCTGACGCACGGCTTTAAAATGGGCAATGCCGAAATTGAGCCGCCGAAGTCTATCTCTACCGCCACCGCGGTCACGGCGCAGATTATCGCCCAGGTCGCCAGCCATATTTACGGCGGCACCACCATTAACCGTATCGATGAAGTGCTGGCGCCGTTCGTCACCGAGAGCTTCAAAAAGCATCGTAAAATTGCCGAAGAGTGGCAGATCCCGGATGCCGAAGGCTATGCCCGTACGCGGACCGAAAAAGAGTGCTACGACGCGTTCCAGTCGCTGGAGTATGAGGTCAACACGCTGCATACCGCCAACGGCCAGACGCCATTCGTCACCTTTGGTTTTGGCCTCGGCACCAGCTGGGAGTCGCGCCTGATCCAGCAGTCGATTCTGCGCAACCGCATCGCCGGTCTCGGCAAAAACCGCAAAACGGCGGTATTCCCGAAACTGGTCTTCGCCATTCGCGACGGCCTGAACCATAAATTCGGCGATGCGAACTATGACATCAAACAGCTGGCGTTAGAGTGCGCCAGCAAGCGCATGTACCCGGATATTCTCAACTACGATCAGGTAGTGAAAGTTACCGGGTCGTTTAAAACGCCGATGGGCTGCCGCAGTTTCCTCGGCGTGTGGGAAAACGAGAACGGCGAACAGGTACATGATGGGCGCAACAACCTCGGCGTTATCAGCCTGAACCTGCCGCGTATCGCGCTGGAAGCGAAAGGCGACGAAGCCGCCTTCTGGACGCTGCTGGACGAGCGCCTGCTGCTGGCGCGCAAAGCGCTGATGACCCGTATAGCTCGTCTGGAAGGGGTGAAAGCCCGCGTCGCGCCAATTCTGTATATGGAAGGCGCCTGCGGCGTACGTCTGAAAGCCGACGACGACGTCGCGGAAATTTTCAAGAACGGCCGCGCGTCCATTTCCCTGGGCTACATCGGGATTCACGAGACCATCAACGCGCTGTACAACAATCAGCATATGTACGATAGCGAAGCGCTGCGTGAAAAAGGCATCGCCATCGTGCAGCGTCTGCGCGACGCCGTTGAACAGTGGAAGGAAGAGACCGGCTACGGCTTCAGCCTGTACAGCACGCCGAGCGAAAACCTGTGCGATCGCTTCTGCCGCCTCGATACCGCCGAATTCGGCGTGGTACCGGGCGTGACCGAAAAAGGCTACTACACCAACAGCTTCCATCTCGACGTCGAGAAGAAGGTTAACCCGTACGACAAGATCGATTTTGAAGCGCCGTATCCGCCGCTGGCCAACGGCGGCTTCATTTGCTACGGCGAATATCCGAATATCCAGCATAACCTCAAGGCGCTGGAAGACGTATGGGATTACAGCTATCAGCACGTACCGTATTACGGCACCAATACGCCGATCGATGAATGCTACGAGTGCGGGTATACCGGCGAGTTCGAGTGCACGAGCAAGGGCTTTACCTGCCCGAAATGCGGCAACCACGACGCCGCCCGCGTATCGGTGACCCGCCGGGTATGCGGTTATCTCGGCAGCCCGGACGCGCGTCCGTTCAACGCCGGCAAGCAGGAAGAAGTGAAGCGCCGCGTGAAGCACCTGGGCAATGGGCAGATCGGTTAAGTTCTGCACAGGGTTCTCACCCTCACCCTAACCCTCTCCCTCAAGGGAGAGGGAACCGTTCAAACCCGGCATTAAGCCCGGCGCTGGTTTTCCCCCTCTCCCCGTGGGAGTGGGAACCGTTCAAGCACGGCGTTGAGCCCGGCGCTGGTTTTCCCCCTCTCCCCGTGGGAGAGGGAACCGTTCAAGCACGGCGCTGGTTTTCCCCCTCTCCCCTTGGGAGTGGGAACCGTTCAAGCCCGGCGCTGGTTTTCCCCCTCTCCCCTTGGGAGAGGGCCGGGGTGAGGGTATCAGCCCCTGGTAGCCCGGCCGAGCGCAGCGACGCCGGGAAATGGCCGCACGCCTGCGTTTTCGCAAAGCAATTAACGTCAGAGCAAGGCGGCAAACGAAGGAATCTCCAGGAGCGTACATTCAGTACGTGACTGGGGTGAGTGAGCGCAGCCAACGCCGCTATGACGTTAATTGAGAAGCGAAAATGAATTATCACCAATACTACCCCGTCGACATCGTCAACGGCCCCGGCACCCGCTGCACCCTGTTTGTCTCCGGCTGCGTCCACGAGTGCCCCGGCTGCTACAACAAAAGCACCTGGCGGGTGAATTCCGGCATGCCGTTCACGACCGGGATGGCCGACCGCATCATTGCCGACCTCAACGATACCCGCATCAAACGCCAGGGGCTTTCACTCTCCGGTGGCGATCCGCTGCATCCGCAAAACGTCGCGGAGATCCTCAAACTGGTGCAGCGCGTACGCGCCGAATGCCCCGGTAAAGATATCTGGGTCTGGACCGGCTATAAGATTGATGAACTGAACGCTGAGCAGATGGAAGTCGTGAACCTGATTAACGTGCTGGTCGACGGTAAGTTTGTGCAGGATTTAAAAGACCCGGCGCTTATCTGGCGCGGCAGCAGCAACCAGGTCGTGCATCATTTGCGTTAATCCCCTCCGTCAGCCTCTCAAAACCGGCTGACGCACTCCATGGCCACCGTTTTAAACTCATCGAAGCTGCGGGTCGCGGCGAGGCGGCTCATGGCCCGCTCGCGCAGGAACGTCACGAAAATATCGTAGATCGCCATCGCCTCTTCATACTCGCTCTTGCTGATAGCGAGCAGGAAAATGATATGGGCGATTTCGTCGCCCCAGGCGATGCCCTGCGGAGCAATAACGGTATAGACCACCGTCTTTTTCGCTAACAGACCGAGGGCGTGCGGCAGCGCAATGCCATCGCCCAGCATGGTACTGACGATCGCTTCACGCTCGACCACCGAATCATGAAACTCCGCATCGACAAAACCCTCCTGCTGCAGCTGCTGACACAGCTCGGCGAACAGCGTTTGCTGATCTATCGGCTTATCGATCACCCGGAAGTGGGCGGCATCGAAGTACTTATTCAACATCCACGGACGGGTGCGATCCACCAGCACCAACTTGCCAATCTGATCTAACTGGTAATCGGTGGGGAACGGCGCGATGGTCACCACCGGTTTGTCTTTCTCGCCGATCCGCACCGTTGAGATAACAAAATCCTCATCGATCGCTTCTCGCTGTTCGTACTCGCGCTGGGAAATGGTGGCGGCGATCTCCAGTTGCGGATATTTACGCTGCAGGATCGCTTCGATCATCCGCACCATCGCATTGCTGGTATCGCACACCAGCAGCACGTGCGGCTGGCGCTGGTAGCCGATGTTGTAGTGGCGTTCCAGCCCGACGCCGATATGCAGCACCAGAAAGCCGATTTCGTTTTCGCTGATGGTATAAGGCGTGTATTTGCCCCAGCTCGATACCGCGGCGAGGGTCATATCCCATGCCATCGGATAGTGCTGTTTGATGTTATCGAGCAGCGGATTGGGGATCATTATCTGATAGCGCACGCGGGTGATCATGGTCTTAATGTGGGTCAGCAGATCGGCGTGCAGCTGGGCGTCGTCCAGCAGGTTGTAGTTATACTGGCTGTTAATGTAACGCAGAATGTAATTGACCAGCGCTTCGTCATCGTCGGCGCTGATGGTTTCCGGATCGACATCCTGTACCTGGCGGGCGGCGATATGCACGCACAGCCACTCTTCCTCGGCGGGCGAGAAGGGTTTTCCGGTCAACCGCTGTAGCTCTCCCGCCAAATCGCGCGCGGCGTCGCGGACGTTTTGCGCCACATCTTCAGCGCTAAAATCGGCCAGCGGATAGCCTTCACTAACGCGGCGCACCACGACCGCGCCGTACAGGCAGATAAAGCGCTCGCCGACATCGGTGAGGCGAATATGATGCCGCGTGAGCGTCTCCTGCAGCACCGGCTCCAGTTGCGCCGGGACATCCGCTTCCAGCGCCTCGGCGCTAATCAACGGATTAATGCCGCCCTGCAGCGTCAGTTCCCACAGTAGATCGGTCAGGCAGGCGCGAATCGATACCTCGCTGCCGAACAGCTTCATGCCGTGGCGCGGGCGGGTTTCGAGGGTAAGCTGATAGCGCTGGAAGCGCTCGCGCACCTCGACCATATCATTCTGCAGCGTGGCGCGGCTGATGAACCATTCATCGGCCAGATCTTCCAGCTTGATAGAGAATGCCGAGGTCAGGAAACGCACCAGCAAAAAGTGGATGCGCTCCTGGGCGGTACGCGGCACGTGCTGCGTCTTCGGCGCCGTCTCCTCCAGCGCCTGAAAACGCGATCGGTCGTCAATCTTCAGCTGATAACCGCTACCGCGGTTGAGCGTAAACTGCGCGCCATACTGCGCCAGCAGCGCATTCAGCGCGGTAATATCGGCGCGCACGGTACGGGTAGAAACCGACAGCCGCTGCGCCAGTTCATCCTGCGGCAGCGTTTCATTTCGCAGCAGGGTGAAGAGTTGCGCTAAGCGTTGGTTGGGAAATCGCATGTCAGTTCCTTGTTGTTACGGCTCAGGGTTGGGCGGATATCACCATCTGCGATGGGCTACCGACCGGCGTGTAGTCTGAGGCAAAGGTTAATTTGCCATCCTTCGGCGCCACGCTAAAACGGGTAATATTATCGCTACGCTGGTTCATGACGTACAGCCACTGCCCCTGATTATCCAGGGTCAGCGTACGGGGGTAATCCCCGCGCGTCCAGATATCCTCCTGGTGGCTCAGGCTGCCGTCAGCCAGCACGCTAAAGTGGGCAATGCTGTTATGCAAGCGGTTGGCGACGTATAGCTGTTTGCCATCGTTGCTCAGCACAAGGCCGGCGGCAAAGCTGGTGCCCTTATACTCTTTTGGCAGCGCAGAGACGGTTTTGCCTTCGCGCAGCAGGCCGCTTTGCTTATCAAGATGATAGAAGGTTAGCGTCGACGCTTCTTCGTTAATCAGCCACAGGCCGTCGCCCTTTGGCGTAAAGACGAAGTGCCGCGGGCCGGCGCCCGGCGACGAGGCGGCGATAAACGGCGGATCGTTTGGCGTCAGTTTGCCGCTGGCGCTATCCAGACGGTACTGATAGATCCGATCCAGCCCCAGATCGGTGGAGTAAACAAACTTCCCGCTGGGATCGGCGGCGATCATATGGGCGTGCGGGCCATTGTGATCGCTAATGGCAAAGCTGCCCTCGACGGCCGCCGCCGGACGTTCGGCGCCGGCCGGACCTTCATCCTGATGCACATCTACCGCCTCGCCCAGGCTACCATCTTCTTTCACCGGTAGCACGGCGGTGCTGCCGCTAACGTAGTTGGCCACCAACAGATATTTACCATCCGGCGTCAGGGAGAGATACACTGGCCCGGCGCCGCCAGAGGCAACCTGGTTGAGTTCCGTCAGCTCGCCGTTCTTGTCAATTCGCCACGCCTGCACCACGCCTTTTTCGACTTCACTGGCGGCATACAGCGTTTTGCCATCGCGCGACACGGTCAGCTGCGCGACGTTCGGCAACGAGCTCACCAGCGCCTTATCGCGCAGGGCGCCGGTTTTGGCATCGACGGTAAAGCGATACAGACCTTCGCCATTAGGATTATAGGTGCCAATCCAGGCGTAGTGGGTTTGCGCGGCGGCGCCGGCGGCAAGCAGAGACAGTGAAGCAACAAGCAGGTGACGAGCGGTTGGCATGGTAACTCCTTGATGGTTCGGTGGGATAAGTTTCCCCTCACCCCGGCCCTCTCCCAAAGGGAGAGGGAGAAAACCAGATGGTCCCCTCTCCCAGAGGAGAGAGAAAACCCGATGGTCCCCTCTCCCTTTGGGAGAGGGTTAGGGTGAGGGACAATGGCACTACTTCACTAACTGTTTGGTCATCTCCAGCAACTGGCGAACATCGGCCGGGCGGGTGTTGCCGCTGGCTTTATCGATAATCGAGCTGTAAATATGCGGGATGATTTTACTCACGCCGGCATCCAGCGCGATTTTCAGGATCTCGCTGTAGTTTTCCAGATCGATACCGCCGGTCGGCTCCAGCCAGAAATCGTGTTCAGCGCAGGCTTTGGCGACGGCTTCAAATTCGGCGCGGTGCTTCAGGCCGCCCATCGGGAAGTATTTGATAGAGCTGCCGCCCATATCTTTCAACAGCGCGATGGCGGTTTCCAGCGGAACAATCCCATCCGCCGCGCCGCTGCTCAGCGGGCCGGTTGAGATCTTCACCATTCCCGGCGTACCGGTCGGCGAGACCAGACCATTCACCACAGTCTCGTTCTGCCCGAGCAGCGCGCGGCTGGTAGCCACGCCGGTGAAGACCTGGTTGACGTGCTGCGGCTGCACCTGGCGAGAAATCTCGCTCACCATCGCCGACTGGTTTGGATCGCCTGCGCCCAGCCCGACGGAGAGCGCGTTATCAATCAGCTTCGCGTATTCACGCATATCGGCCACCGCGCTGGCGACGTCCGGATAGTTTTTGGAGAGCACGCCGACCAGTACATGACCTTCCGCCGCGTCGTAAATTTCACGGGCGTTGTCTTTGCTGCCCGCCAGTACGTTCAGGCACACGCGGTCACGGTAAAAATTTGGGGTCAGTTTCATGCTTGTTTCTCCTTATTCAGAACTTCTGCGATGCGGCGAGCGACCATCTCCAGCTGCTGCACGTTCACGCTGCGGACATCGGCTTCGATAATGCCTTCGTTAGCTTTATAGCCGCGGAAGTAAATGGCGTATTCGCCCTGCTTCAGCGCGTTAACCAGATCGCCGGTATTCACGCCAGTGGTCGCTTCATCAAATTTAATTTCGGCGCGGGCGATATCGCGGCCCGCGCTATCCCACACCACCCGCGCGGTCACGCCGTTGAGAGTGTTGAGCTGTTCGATAAACGGCGTCATCTTGTCCACCATCTGCTGACCGCTCTCTTTGGTCGCCGTCAGGTAGTGTTCAATGGCGCAGGTCAGGCCGAGAATGCCCTCTTTACCCACTTTCATCGCCCGGCCAATCCCCATCGACTGGCGCTTAACCCACTCGACGTACTGCGTTTTGCCGATGACCAGCCCGCTGGTCGGCCCTTCAATCGCTTTCGCGCCGCTGTAGATAACCAGGTCGGCGCCCATACGGTAGTAGCACTGCAAATCTTCTTCCGCCGCCGCATCGACGATCAGCGGCAAGTTATGCTGGCGCGCCACTTCCGCGGCCTGCGCGACGTTGAGCATGCTTTTCTGCACGCAGTGGTGGGATTTGATGTACAAAATCGCCGCGGTGCGCGGAGTGATCGCCGCCGCCAGCTGTTGGGCAGAACATTCGTTGGCGTAGCCCGCTTCCACCAGCTTACCGCCGCCCAACGCCACCATGGTGCCTACCGGCGCGCCAAAGTTGACGTTGTGGCCCTTCGGCAACACGATTTCGTTATTTTCAATCGGGGTAACGTGCAGGTTCTCCAGCAGCCAGTCGCTGTCTTTCACCAGCACCGCCGCTACCGACTGGGCAATCCCCGCCGACGCGCAGGAGACAACGGTCGCCCCTTCCACATCCAGCAGTTTGGCGATGTACTCGCCGGTTTTATTCACCAGGTCTTTCATTTCAAAGTACTGGTTCATACCGGCCATCGCGGCTTCAACCACTTCCGGGCGCGGCGTGGAGACGCCCAGCGCCGTCATCCGGCCTGAAGTATTAATAACTTGTTTTAAATGGTATTTCTCAAAAATCGAAGGCATGTTCCGCGCTCCCTTGTTCGGTCAGATAGCCCTTGCCCGCGCGAATCGCGGCCAGCGGCACCAGAATGTTGTCAGCCTGCAGGCTCTCTTTTTCAGCATCCACCAATAACGTGGGCTGATGCTGCAGGCTAAATAGCGTTAAATCGGCATCGAAGCCCGCTTCCAGGCGCCCTTTACGCGCCAGGCGCAGCCCCTCGGCGGCGCTGACGGTCACGCAGTCAATCACCTGCGGCAGGGTCATGCCGATGGCGAGAAATTTCGACATCACCAGCGCCAGCGAGCGTACTGGGCCGTCGATACGGTTACGGCAGTAAATATCGGAGCTAATGGTGTGCGGCAGAATGCCCATCGCAATCGCCCGCCGCGCCACTTCAAAGCTGAAACTGGCGGTACCGTGGCCGACATCGAGGCGCACGCCGCGCTGCAGAGCGCGAGTAATGGAGCTGCGCAGCTCGCCGGCAGGATTAAGAATGCGGTTCGGCTTGCCGTTATAGCAGTGGGTAATGATGTCGCCGCTGCTCAGCAGATCGGCGATTTCATCGAGGTTCGGCGGGTTATTGCCGATGTGCACCATCAGCGGCAGATCGCCGTTTTCCTGCTGAATGGCCTTGGCGCGCGCCAGCGGCGTGATGCCGTTTTCGCCGACGACGCTGCTGCTCATCCGCGCCTTCAGGCCGACGATAAAGTCAGGATGACGCTGCACCGCCTGCTTCACCGCGGCGGCGTCGATATTGGCCATATTCGCCAGCTCATTCTGCGCAATCAGCCCGACGCGGGAGATGTTGAGCAACGCATAAACTTCCGTCGCCGCTTTACGGGTCAGTTGATAGAAGTCATCGACGTCGTCGGCGCCGGTGCTGCCGGCATCGATCACGGTAGTGACGCCGGTGGCGATGCCGACGCTATCCGGCTCATCATGATAAATCGGTGAATTCGGGTAGCAGTGAACGTGAGAGTCAATCCAGCCAGCGCTGACGTAAACCTTGCCGTTCAGTTCGATGGTCTTACGGGAGGGCGCGCTAATCTCGCCCAGCGCCGCGATTTTCCCGTCCTGAATGGCGATATCAGTCAGGGTATCGTCGACGAGGCGCGCACGGCGCAGGAGTAAATCAAACATAGCTATCTCCTGATGAAAGAGTGAATCTGTTGCCGGATGGCGGCGTACCGCCTTATCCGGCCTACAAATCGCGCTGACTTGTAGGCCGGATAAGCGCAGCGCCATCGGGCGATTAGCTAATCGCAATCGGGAAGATGGAACCGAGGATCATCGCGCCGAGGATGGCGCCGCCGGTGATCGGTTTCTGCCAGATGTAGAACAGCAGTGCGCCAACCAAAGAACCAATCCCGATAGGAATAGACGCCGTCATCGCGCTGAGGATGATCAATGGACCGAGGAAGCGGCCGGAGGCGTTACCGGCCCCCATCATCACGTCGGCGCCGTAGGTGGAGTCGCTCTGGTTGATGGTGAACTTACGCGCCAGAATGATGATGTAGCCGACCGCCAGGCCGAGGATCAGGCCGGTTGCCAGCGACGCGGCGAAGTTCGCCACCGGGAAGACAAAGCCCGCGCCGAGCAGTAGCGCCGGCACGCCGAGGCCGATACCGGTCTGGATGGCGCCGCCGATATCCAGAATCCCCACCAGCGAACCTTCGATGATGCGGGCGAACAGGAAGCTCGCGCCGAATGCCGCCACCGCGCCGTACGCGCCGGTATCAATCCCTGCCTTCAACATCGCCACGAAGGCCACTTCGTTAAATGCGCCGATGCCGTACAGGTAGTACATGTGCGTCCCGGCGAAGACGCCGGAGGAGAGCAGGCCAACAAAGATCGGGAACGACCAGTCGGCATACCAAAAACCTTTATTCTGTTCCATTATCAGGCTCCCGTTACTTGCCGCTGAGTGAGTTGTGGATCATGTCCAGCCAGTTCGGCACGGTCAGATGGAAGGATTCGAGCATCTTCATGTCGAAGCCGCGGAAGAAGCCGCTGAGGACGAACAGCGCGACAATGGCGATCATCATCACTTTGGTTACCCGGTTCCAGCCGCTCTCTTCTACGCCTTTACCGATCAGGATCCCCAGTACCAGACCCGGTACGGCGTTACCCATAATCAGCTGCGCCGCGCCGCCGAAAATCGTCGCCCAGAAGCCTGATTTCTTACCGGCATCGATAGCCGCCAGCCAGAAAATCACCGGCATCACGGTATTCACCAGCAGGTTTGCCGCCGGAACCAGTACCTTAACGGCGGTGACCTGCAGCGCTTCCGGCACGGAAGAGGCGGTCAGGTTAAGGAAGGCGACGACGATCATGCCGATGATGCCGCAGGCAATGGCCATTTTTTTCGGATCGTGTAGCGTTTCGCCAACGTTACGATTTTTCACCATCAACGCCGCCGCGCCCCAGTTCGGGATAATGCGGTGGTCAACGTCCTGGGTGAAGGAGCCTGCTGCAACGGAAGAGGCCCAGGCGTTAAAGAAGAAGCCGAGGCCAAAAGAGAAGTGAGAAGCCGGATCGCCTTCGCAGGAATTCAGCTCGCCCAAGGTACGAAACGCCCCCATCCCTTGCGTGGTGGGCGCGTGAAACATGCGTGCCGCTCCGGCGCCCACGCCGACGCCGACCAGGCCGCCGATGATGAGCGATTTTATTAAAATTATCAGGAACATAGTCTGACCCTTTGGTAACAATCAGGTTTGCGTGACGAAATCCACTTTATCGAGATCGATGGCGGTCACGTTGACGGTGACGTCCAGCTCCACGCTGTAGGTCCGTCGTTCACGGCGCAAAAAGATGAACAGAAACGCCTCTTTTCGTACCGCTTCGCGCGCATGAACAACCGTCACGTCCTGTGGCTCAATACGCAGTAGGATGCGCGATGATGATTTCATCACCGCAGCCTGCACATGGTTAAGGGCATCGGCGAAGGCCCGTGATTTGCTTTCGCCTTTGCCTGCAACCCTCACCGTGGTGGTGAATTGCTCTTTCATACTTATGCGCCGTATTTCTTTTTCCAGGCTTCAACCAGGCGCTCTCCCAGCTCTTCTTTATCCATGAAGCCGAAGCCCAGCACGTTGCAACCTTCGTTGATGGCGGTGACGCCCTCTTCAATAGAACGCATGCCGTATTTTGCTTTGTAGCCGTACTTGGTCTGCGCGGTGATAGCGCCTGCGCCGCCGCTGCCGCAGAAGGAGATGCCGAAAGAGGCGTTTTCCGCTTTCATCATGTCGCCAAGTTTCATATCGGCAGCAACGCCAGGGACGACCACTGCACGTGCGCCGGCTTTTTCTGCGCCTGCCGCGACTTTTTGTCCTTTACCCAGACGGTCGCCAATAACTACGGTGATTTGTTCCATGTTTTGCTCCTTACAGGTTTTCTTTTGCGACTTCGAAGTGGACGGACAGCAACCAGGCCTCTTCATCAGGCAGGTTGCCGAACTGCGCGACCACTTCGCGGGCCAGCACCATTGAATCTTCAGAAATTTCTTCGAACAGACTGGCATCCACTTCCGGTAGCGGTTCGCCGCTGATTGACCGGTGGGCCATGGCCCGCACGTGGGAAGTCAGCATTTGCTCCTGAACGTCGTTAGGGACGATGTCGTGACGGCTTAACAGGGCGAATACCTGCTGTAACATCTTGTCAGCCAGGCGTTCGGTCTGCGCCGCCTGCTCCCCTACGTCGTTTATTACCGCTCCGTTATTCACTTGTGTTACCCCGCTGATGTCTCTGGAATCCAAAGTAGCGCCGGGGGTCAGGAGTTTGTAGCGAGTTGTTTTCCACTTCGAAGTGGAAAGGGAGAAGGCTTAGGTGATCGACTCCACATATTCACCGGATAAATGTAAAAACAGGCGATATGGCGTGATGCGCATCACAACAATGCGCGAGGTTTAGCGGAAAACGACGATGGAAAAACCGGAAAAAGAAAAGGGAAAAATGTGATGCGGGTAGGCTTTTAGGCGGGAGACATCGGCTGACGCCTCCCGAAAACGGCGATTAGCGATACTTCTTATGGTAGGTATTGCGGGTAGTTTTGAAGTCCTCCGCGGCGGCCTGCGCCTCTTTGAGCTTACCGGCGTCAGCTAACTTCAGCGCGCCGTCGATCTGGCCGACCAGCGTTTCCAGACCGTGGCGGAAATCTTTCATCTCCGGGCTATCGGCCGCTTTGCCTTCCAGTTTTGGCGGCGTCTCTTTCTGCGCGTCAACCGCAGCAGTACGCATCTTATTCAGCGCCGCTTTCAGCTCGCCAATGTCTGAGGTTTTCTGTACCACCTGCAGATTTTCCGCAAGGGTGTCCATGTCTTCGCCAAGGTCGGCAAACGCCGATGCCGAACCGAGCGCAAAAGCAGAGACGGCCAGCATCGCTAACAGTTTTTTACGCATTGCTCACTTCCTTTTTATTATGAAGATATCAAGCGGGCGCGGCAGGACGCGCCCGGCACACAGGTCATTGACCGGCGATTTTCATCTCCGGCAGCAGCACGGAACCACACTGAATATTGCTGCGCGTTTCGATATCGTCGCCGACGGTGACAATATTACGCCACATTTCTTTCAGATTTCCGGCGATGGTGATCTCACTAACCGGATACTGAATCTCGCCGTTTTCTACCCAGAAACCGGATGCGCCGCGCGAGTAGTCGCCGGTCACGCCACTGACACCCTGCCCCATCAATTCGGTGACTACAAGCCCGGTGCCCATCTCTTTAAGCATCTTTGCAAAACTCAGGCCGCGGCCGTTGATGCGCCAGTTATGGATGCCGCCGGCGTGGCCGGTGCTTTTCATACCCAGCTTGCGCGCGGAATAGTTGGTCAGTAGCCACTGGGTCAGCACGCCGTCTTTGATGATGTCGCGACGTTCGGTGCGCACGCCTTCGCTGTCGAATGGCGTGGAAGCCAGCCCCTTCAGCAGATGCGGATGTTCTTCGATGGTCAGCCACTCCGGCAGGATCTGTTTGCCGAGGGAGTCGAGCAGGAAGGTCGATTTACGGTAGACCGCGCCGCCGGCAATCGCTCCGACCAGATGGCCAAACAGCCCGGTCGCGACTTCGTTGGCGAAGATAACCGGCGCTTTCATCGTTGACAGCTTACGCGGCGCCAGGCGCGACAAGGTGCGGCGGGCGCATTCGTTGCCGACCCACTCCGGGGTCTGTAAATCGCCAAGGGCGCGGCCAATGGTGTAGGCGTAGTCGCGTTCCATATCGCCGTTTTCTTCGGCAATCACGCAGCTGGAGAGCGAGTGGCGAGTCGAACAGTAGCTCTGGAGCATGCCATAGCTGTTACCGAACACTTTAATTCCATAGTGGCTGTTGAAGCTGCCGCCTTCGGTATTGGTAATGCGTTTGTCGGCCTGCAGGGCGGCCTGCTCAGCGCGGGCGGCCAGCTCGATGGCTTCGTCCGGGGAGACCTCCGCCGGATGGAACAGGTCCAGATCCGGGGCGTCAAAGGCCAGCAGTTCTTTATCCGCCACGCCGGCAAACGGGTCCGGCGAAGTGTAACGCGCGATATCCAGCGCCGCCTGCACGGTACGAGCGATAGCGTCCGGGCTCAGGTCAGTCGAAGAGGCGCTGCCTTTACGATTTTGATGATAAACGGTGATGCCAAGCGCGCCGTCGCTATTGAATTCAACATTCTCCACCTCACCGTAGCGGGTGCTGACGCCGATGCCGGTGGTCTTGCTGACGGAGACTTCCGCACCGTCGGATTTGCCTGCCGCCAGTTCCAGTGCCGTACTAACGGCTTCTTCCAGCGTCTTACGCTGCTGTGCAACTTGAGAGATGACTTTCATTGCTAATGCCATAATGTAAGAAGGAGTTAACTGAAGTCTAACAGAGAACCGTTTTTCAGTGCGCGCCTTAACTGGTAACATTAGCCTCTTTTTTAAGGAGCCTGAGATGACAAAGCAGCCCGAAGACTGGCTCGACGACGTGCCCGGTGATGACGTTGAAGATGAAGATGATGAAATTATCTGGGTCAGCAAGAGTGAAATTAAGCGCGACGCGGAAGAACTGAAGCGTCTTGGCGCGGAAATGGTAGACCTCGGTAAGAACGCGCTGGATAAGCTGCCGCTCGATACCGACCTGCGCGACGCCATTGAACTCGCCCAGCGTATCAAGAAAGAAGGCCGCCGCCGCCAGCTGCAGCTGATTGGTAAAATGCTGCGTAATCGCGACGTCGATCCGATTCGCCAGGCGCTGGATAAGCTGAAGAACCGTCACAACCAGCAGGTGGCGCTGTTCCATAAGCTGGAACAAATCCGCGATCGCCTGATTGATAATGGCGATGATGCGGTCGTAGAGGTATTGAACCTGTGGCCAGACGCTGATCGTCAGCAGCTGCGCTCACTGATCCGCAATGCCAAAAAAGAGAAAGAAGGCAACAAGCCGCCGAAATCCGCGCGCCTGATCTTCCAGTATCTGCGCGAACTGGCCGAGAACGAAGGCTAATTCCCACGCTAACCGCCATCTCCCGGATGGCGGCGCGTTGCGCCTTATCCGGGCTACGAATCGGTATCCGGTGGCTAGCTCCGGTCAGCGCATCGCAAACCTTACCTCATGACCTCGTGCCCTAAATCCTCGGCAAACTGCTGATACCGCGCCACATCGATCGGCTGCGGATAGCTCAACACCAGCAGTTCATGATCGTCGATCCCTTGATGATAGGTCGGATGGCGGTGCGCCCAGGCATTGGCATGGAATCCCATCGACTGGTAAAAGCGCAGCCGTTTATGGGCGATTTCGCTGGTGAGCGGATCGATTTCCAGAATAGTCAGCGGCGCGCGCGTCAGGATCTGCGCCAGCAGCTGTTTGCCATAGCCGCGCGAACGCAGGGTGTCGTCAATCGCCAGATGTTCGATATAGCTATAACCGGCAAACTGCCAGCAGCCGCTCAGGCCAATAAATACCCCGTTATCAAACCACGCTTCCAGCGCATAGTGCAGGTTGCTCAACGCCTGAAGTTTGGCGTCGCTTTCACGCTGTTCGTGCCACGGAAAGGCACGGGCGTACAGCGCGTCAAGCGCGGCGAAATGGGGCGAGTCGGTAGAAATGACTTTTTCACAGGTCAGCATCAGACAATCCCTGGTGGCGAAAACAAAACTGCCCTCACGCGGAGGGCAGTAACCGGAGGCGTTCGCGCTTACTCTGCCGCGGCCGCTTTTTGCGCCAGTTTATCCAGCAGCTTCTGATGAATACCGCCGAAACCGCCGTTGCTCATCACCAGAATATGGTCGCCCGGATGCGCGGTTTTCACGATCATATCCACCAGCGTATCAACGTCGGCGCTCCAGTGCGCCGGCTGTACGCAGGCTTCCGCCACTTCCGCCACCTGCCACGGGATATGCTGCGGCTGCAGCAGGAAGACTTCATCGGCGCGGCCGAGAGACGGCGCCAGATCGTCTTTACAGACGCCCATTTTCATGGTGTTGGAACGTGGCTCCAGCACCGCCAGAATACGCGCGGTGCCGCCGACTTTGCCGCGCAGCGCCTGCAGCGTTGCGAGAATGGCCGTCGGATGGTGGGCAAAATCGTCGTAGACGGTCACGCCGTTGGCTTCGCCGCGCAGCTCAAGGCGGCGGCGGGCATTGATAAAGCTGCCCAGCGCGTTAGCGGCATCCGCCGGCACCACGCCGACATGACGCGCCGCGGCAATCGCCATCAGGCCGTTGTGCATATTATGCTCGCCGACCAGCGCCCAGTTCACCTCGCCGACCTTTTCGCCGTCGAGCAGGACTTCCCACTGCGAGGCATCGGCGTTGAGTTTCTTCGCCTGCCAGTGCCCCTGCTCGCCCACCAGCTCCTGTTCGCTCCAGCAGCCCATCGCCATCACCTGCTTCAGGTTGATGTCGCTCTCCGGCAGAATAATCTTGCCTTTGCCCGGCACGATGCGCACCAGGTGGTGGAACTGTTTCTGAATCGCTTTCAGGTCGTCAAAGATATCCGCGTGGTCAAACTCAAGGTTATTGAGGATCAACGTGCGCGGGCAGTAGTGAACGAACTTAGAACGCTTGTCGAAGAAGGCGCAGTCATATTCGTCGGCTTCAATCACGAAGAACGGGCTGTCGCCCAGGCGTGCGGAAACATCGAAGTTCCCCGGTACGCCGCCGATAACGAAGCCCGGCTTATAGCCACAGGCTTCGAGGATCCACGTCGCCATGCCGGCGGTGGTGGTTTTACCGTGAGTACCGGCAACGGCCAGCACCCAGCGGTCGCGCAGGACGAAGTCGTGCAGCCACTGCGGGCCAGACATGTACGGAATGTTGTTTTCCAGCACCGCTTCGACACACGGATTACCGCGGGTCATGGCGTTACCGATAATCACCAGATCCGGCTGCGGGTCCAGTTGGCTGGCGTCGTAGCCCTGAATCAGATCGATACCCTGATTTTCCAGCAGGGTGCTCATTGGCGGATAAACGTTAGCATCCGAGCCGGTTACTTGATGCCCGAGGGAACGTGCCAGCATTGCCAGCCCCCCCATAAACGTGCCACAGATTCCTAAAATATGAATGCGCATTCGTTACTTCCCTCATTAATCTAACCCGCATTTTACCCATATGTATGCCCCCTGAGAAATGCATTTCAGGCAAATCTGCATTTGCTGGCGCGATTCACCTGTGCGCAGTTTTTTTATTATTTGTTAAGATTGTTGCGTTCGTTTTACTCAACATAAAAATGCAGGGAACGAGTTATGAAAACGTTAGGTGAATTTATTGTCGAAAAGCAGCACGAGTTCTCCCACGCTACCGGTGAGCTGACTGCTTTGTTGTCGGCAATAAAACTGGGCGCCAAGATCATCCACCGCGATATCAATAAGGCCGGTCTGGTCGATATCCTGGGTGCCAGCGGTGCGGAAAACGTTCAGGGTGAAGTTCAGCAGAAGCTGGACCTGTTCGCGAATGAAAAATTAAAAGCTGCACTGCGCGCACGTGATATCGTCGCCGGTATCGCCTCGGAAGAAGAAGATGAAATCGTGGTCTTCGAAGGGTGCGAACACGCCAAATACGTTGTGCTGATGGATCCGCTGGATGGCTCCTCCAACATTGACGTTAACGTCTCCGTGGGGACTATCTTCTCTATCTACCGCCGCGTCACGCCGGTCGGTACGCCGGTCACCGAAGAAGACTTCCTGCAGCCGGGTAACAAACAGGTTGCCGCGGGTTATGTGGTTTACGGCTCCTCCACCATGCTGGTCTACACCACCGGCTGCGGCGTGCACGCCTTTACCTACGACCCGTCACTCGGCGTCTTCTGCCTGAGCCAGGAGCGGATGCGCTTCCCGGAGAAAGGCAAAACCTACTCCATCAACGAAGGTAACTATATCAAGTTCCCGATGGGCGTGAAGAAGTACATCAAGTACTGTCAGGAAGAAGATAAAGAGACCCAGCGCCCGTACACCTCGCGCTATATCGGTTCTCTGGTGGCCGACTTCCACCGTAACCTGCTGAAAGGCGGCATCTACCTGTATCCAAGCACCGCCAGCCACCCGCAAGGGAAACTGCGTTTACTGTACGAATGCAACCCGATGGCGATGCTGGCGGAACAGGCGGGCGGCAAAGCCAGCGATGGTAAAGAGCGTATTCTCGATATCATCCCGGAAAGCCTGCACCAGCGCCGTTCGTTCTTTGTCGGCAACGACCACATGGTAGAAGACGTCGAGAACTTCATTAAAGAGTTCCCGGACGCTTAAGTTCTGCCTTCCCTTCCCGCCTTGCGGGAAGGGAGTTCCCTGTCAGCGATTCACCGCCCCACCCACGCGAGTCACCGCCGCATTCTGGCGATTTTCCCACAGCACCGTCAGCCCGCGCTGCAGCGCGATGAAGATAAACAGCAGGATGCCGATGGCAATCTTCGTCCACCATGAACTGAGCGTACCGTCAAAGTTGATGTAGGTCTGAATAAGCCCCTGAATCGCCACGCCGAACAGCGTCCCCAGCACCGTTCCGACGCCGCCGCTCAGCAGCGTGCCGCCTATCACCACCGAGGCGATAGCGTCCAGCTCCACGCCGACGCCCGCCAGCGCGTAGCCCGCCTGGGTGTAGATAGAGAAGACGATTCCGGCAAGCGTCGCCAGGCCGGTCGACAGCATATAGATGCGAATAGTGGTACTACGCGTGGAAATGCCCATCAAATTGGCCGACGTGGCGTTGCCGCCGATAGCATAAACCTGATTGCCAAAGCGGGTACGGTGGGCGAGGAAAATGCCCAGCACCACCACCAGCAGCATCAGCAGCCCCATCGCGCTCAGGCGGCCGCCGCCGGGGATGCTCCACGCCAGCCCGGACAGAGTGTCATACAGCGGATGGTTAATAGGAATCGACTCTTCCGAGACCAGATAGCTCACGCCGCGCAGGAAAAACATACCGGCGAGGGTGATGATAAATGCCGGGATCTTCAGCGCATCGATCAGCAATCCCATAAACGCGCCAAAGGCGCAGCCCATGGCCAGTACCAGCGGAAAGGCCAGCAGCGGCGAGATCCCCCAAAAGCCGATCGCTTTGGCGAGAAACACGCCGGTGAAGGCAATCACCGACCCGACCGACAGATCGATACCGCCGCTGAGGATCACGAAGGTCATGCCGACGGCGATAATGCCAAGGAAAGCGTTATCGGTCAGGATATTGCAAATCACCCGCGTCGAAGCAAACCCCGGAAACTGGGTCAGGCAGTAGAGATAGCCCAGCACGAATACCGCGAGGGTGATCATCAAAGGTAAATTACGTTTTATCACGGCCGCGTACCCCTTTCAGTAGACCGATAAAGCGCGGCGACTGAACGATCAGTACGCACAGCACCACCACCGCTTTCACCACCTGGTTAAGCTCCGGCGGGAAACCGGAGAGTAAAATCCCGGTGTTCATCCCCTGGATAATCAGCGCCCCCACCACCGACAGCAGCAGATTGAAGCGCCCGCCCATCAGCGAACCGCCGCCGATCACTACCGCCAGAATGGCGTCCAGCTCCAGCCATAATCCGGCGTTGTTGGCGTCGGCGCCGCGGATATCCGCCGCCACGATAATGCCGGCAATCGCCGCGCAGATGCCGCTTAGTACATAGGCCAGCATCACCACGATGCGGGTGTTCACCCCGGCATTTTTCGCCGCGCGGATATTGATCCCCACCGCTTCAATAAACATGCCGAGCGCGGTCCGGCGGGTAAACAGCCAGAACAGCAGCAGCGTTGCGACGGCGATAATCACCGGCGTCGGCAGCAGCAATAGCGAGCCGCTGCCAAGCCAGGAAAGCGCCGGCGAATCAAAGGTGACTATCTGCCCGGAGGTAATCAGCTGCGCGACGCCGCGCCCGGCGACCATCAGGATAAGCGTGGCCACGAAGGGCTGGATCTTCAGCACCGCTACCAGAATGCCGTTCCACAGGCCGGCCAGCGCGCCTGCGCCTAACGCGGCGAGCAGCACCACCGGCAGGCTGTGGCCGGCGACGGTCATCGAGGCGGCGGTCGCCCCGGCGATGGCCATCACCGCGCCGACCGACAGATCGATGCCGCCGGTGGCGATGACCAGCGTCATACCAATCGCCAGCAGCGCCACCGGCGCCGCGCGGTTGAGAATGTCAATCGGGCTGCCGAACAGCCGCCCATCCTGCAGCAGAATCTGGAAGAAATGCGGCGCCACCAGGCTATCCACCGCCAGTACCAGCAATAGCGCGATAATTTGCGGCATCCCTTTCGGCCAGCTAAAGCGCCGTTTTGGCTGTCCGCTTTGTGATACGGTTCTGGGCATCATGCTGGGCTCCTTATGCCGCAATCGCGTTCATGATCGCCGGGACCGACAGCTCGGCGAGCGGGATTTCCGCTACCTGCTGGCGATCGCGCATGATAATCACCCGGTCGGCGTAGCCCACCAGTTCTTCAAGCTCCGAGGAGATAACCAGTAGCGCCAGGCCATCGGCGCAGAGGGTTTCTATCAGGCGAATAATCTCGGCGTGGGCGCCGACGTCGATACCGCGCGTCGGCTCATCGAGGATCAAGAACTGGGGTTTGGTCAGCAGCCAGCGCGACAGCAATACCTTCTGCTGGTTGCCGCCGGAGAGAAATTCGATTGGCTGTTCGGCGCTGGGCGTCCTGATACCTAACTGGCGAATAAAGCGTTCGGCAATCTCATGCTGTTCACGACGCGGGATCGGCCGCAGCCAGCCGCGCTGCGCCTGCAACGCCAGCACGATATTTTCCCGCACCGAAGCAGCGGCGATGATGCCGTCGGTTTTGCGGTCTTCCGGGCAGAAGCCAATGCCGAGGCAGGAGGCCTGATGCGGCGAGCGCAGCGTTTGCGGCTTGCCCTTGATCCACGCTTTACCGCTGTCGGCGGGCTTGATGCCGAAGATGACCTCCGCCGTTTCAGTGCGACCGGATCCCAACAGCCCGGCCAGGCCGACGATCTCGCCCGGCCGCACCTGCAGAGTAAACGGCGCAATCGTGCCCTTCTTGCCAAAATCTTCAAACGCCGCCACCGGCTTATCGCTGAGCAGCGTGCGCCCGGCGCGCTGCAGCGCCTGATGGTCCAGCTCGCGCCCCAGCATCATTTTGACCAGTTCGATTTGCGGCAGCTCGCGGGTCTCCCGACAGCCGACGAAGCTGCCGTTGCGCAGCACGGTAATACGGTCGCTGACGGCATAGACCTGGTCGAGAAAATGGGTCACAAAAATCAGGCTGACGCCGTTATCGCGCAGCTGGCGCATCAGGGTGAACAGCATTTCCACTTCCTGAGTGTCGAGGCTGGCGGTCGGTTCATCGAGGATCAATACTTTCGCCGACAGGTCGATGGCCCGGCAGATAGCGACGATTTGCTGCATCGCCACTGAAAAACGGTTTAGCGGTTCGCGCACGTCGAGCGAGAAGCCGTAAGAGGCCATCAGCGCGGTGGCGCGCTTTTCCATCTCTTTGCGCCGCAGCAGGCCAAAGCGCTTCGGCTCGCGACCAATAAACAAATTATCCGCCACCGACATATTCGGCAGCAGGTTAACTTCCTGGTAGACGGTACCGATACCCAACTGCTGAGCGTGGGCGGTGTTTTTCGGCGAAATTTGCTGGCCTTCCAGCCAAATCGCTCCGCGTTCGGCATGGTACACGCCGGTGAGCGCTTTAATCAGCGTCGATTTTCCGGCGCCGTTTTCGCCCAGCAGGGCCATGATTTCGCCACGCCGCAGGCTGAAATTGACGTTATCCAGCGCCTTCACGCCGGGGAAGAATTTACTGAGTCCTTCGGTACGAAGGATCTCCTGGTGTTGGTCGCTGGTCATGGTTCCCCCTGCATCACGCCGGATGGCGCTGCGCTTATCCGGCCTACAAAAGAGCGAAATGTAGGCCGGGCAAGCGTAGCGCCCCCGGCATTTTCATGAAGGCTTAGTAACCCATATTTTTCTTCTTCTCTAACTCTTCTTTTGCCGTATCCGGCAGGTAGAGGGTCGATTTGGTAATGGTCAGCTTCTCAGGCAGGGTGCCGTCTTTTTTGTATTTTTCCAGCGCATCAAACGCCGGACCGGCCATATTCGGCGTCAGCTCGACGCTGGCATTCGCCTCGCCGGCGATCATGGCTTTATAGATATCCGGCACGCCGTCGATTGAGCCGGTGAGGATATCTTTGCCCGGCTTCAGCCCGGCCTCTTTAATGGCCTGGATCGCGCCAATGACCATGTCATCGTTATGGGCGTAGACCATGCAGATGTTCTTGCCGTTATTCTCCGCTTTGATAAAGCTCTCCATCACCTCTTTCCCCTTACTGCGGGTGAAGTCGCCGGACTGCGAGCGGATAATCTTGATGTTGGGGGCTTTGGCAATCGCCTCGGCGAAGCCTTTCTTACGATCGATAGCGACGCTGGCGCCCACGGTGCCCTGGAGCTCCACAACGTTACACGGCTTGCCATCGACGGTTTTCACCAACCAGTCGCCAATCAGTTGGCCTTCCAGCACGTTGTTGGCGGTGACCGTGGTCATATACAGCGACTTATCTTTAACGTCGATCGAACGGTCGAGGAGGAACACCGGGATATTGGCCTCTTTCGCTTCTTTCAGTACCGGCTCCCAACCGGTCGCCACCACCGGCGCGATAAAGATCGCGTCCACGCCCTGGGCAATGAACGAGCGCACGGCTTTAATCTGGTTTTCCTGTTTTTGCTGACCGTCGGCAATCTTCAGAGTGATGCCACGCTTCGCCGCTTCTTCCTTAGCAACATTCGTTTCGGCCGCGCGCCAGCCCGATTCAGAGCCGACCTGCGAAAATCCTACGGTCAGGTTGGCGGCCATCGCCATAGACGACATAGCTGCCGAAACCGCGGTGACAAGAAGTAAGCGCTTCCACATAAGATGATCCTCGTAGGGTTATTGTTGGTTAAATGCTCACCTGCGAACAAACTATAGACAATCCGTTATGTAACTGAATGCGTTACATCACACTTCGAAAAAGTAAATAAAATGTTAATTACTGCGATTTATCTGAGCTGAGCGGCGATAAGGCTTCCCGCCCAACGGCATGGCCTGCGCCAATGGCGAAAATTTGTCTTCTGGATAACCGCCGTTCGCGATAATGAAAGCGTTTACACAATTTTATTCAGAATGTAGCTATCTTTATGGATTTTAGGGTTATCTGATGAGGAGAAATTCAGACGCTTCCCCCTGCATCAGGGCAAAAAGAAGCGAAGACATTCGATGTGAGTTGGCTATAATACCGGGCACTTGTTTGCCAAACATTTTTAAAGGAAACAGACATGAGCTTACTCAACGTACCTGCGGGCAAAGAGCTGCCGGAAGACATCTACGTCGTTATCGAAATCCCAGCTAACGCAGACCCAATCAAATACGAAGTTGACAAAGAGAGCGGCGCGCTGTTTGTTGACCGTTTCATGTCCACTGCGATGTTCTATCCGTGCAACTACGGCTACATCAACCACACCCTGTCTCTGGACGGCGACCCGGTTGACGTGCTGGTCCCGACCCCGTACCCGCTGCAGCCAGGCTCAGTTATCCGCTGCCGTCCGGTTGGCGTACTGAAAATGACCGACGAATCCGGTGAAGATGCCAAGCTGGTTGCGGTACCGCACACCAAGCTGAGCAAAGAATACGATCACATCAAAGATGTGAACGACCTGCCGGAACTGCTGAAAGCCCAGATCACTCACTTCTTCGAGCACTACAAAGATCTGGAAAAAGGCAAGTGGGTTAAAGTCGACGGTTGGGACAACGCTGAAGCGGCGAAAGCTGAAATCGTTGCTTCCTTCGAGCGCGCTAAACAGAAGTAATTCTGTCTCAGGCAGGGTCATCCCCTGCCTGACTGCGGCACGGATTGCCGCAATATCACCATGGAGGGTACCCCGTGAAAAGCACTCGCTATTTCACCCTGAACTATTCCGGTTTCACCACAGCAGCCTCTGAAGGGCAAACCTATTTGCGCCTCATTGCTGGCGAGCATGTCTTTTATACCAATAAACGCCATTTTAGCGATCCCACGCTTTTTGACCGCCTGCAGCTTAACCACCCCCTGCACATCGGCGCCCGCCGCTTGCGTAACGGTTGCTACTGGATCCACTGGTTGAGCGACGGCGCAACGCTACTTGAACCTGACCAATTAGCAAAGCCATGGGCCCGGCCGCTGCTGTTGGTTAGCCTACTGGTCCTCATCGCAACGCTCATCCCCGTCTTTTACATCGATTCAGAATGGGGAAAGATGGGCTTCGGCATTATCGCGGTACTGGCGTTAATCGCGCTGCTGTCTGGCCTCTGCGAGCTACTGTTTCGCCCGGCGTTAAAACGCCTCCCCGATATGCGCGATCTGCTGGCGAAGATGAATTTGGCGCGCCGCGGCGACTTCTCATTTTGTCAGGCGATACAGGCAACGCCGCCGGTCGTTCGTCAGGCGGCGCTGGCTTTTACCGAAACGCTTCCGCAACGCTATGCCGTCAGGACGGGAAAAATTAGCAATATCATTTTTAAGAAGTGGTTCACGGGAACCCCAACGCGGGAATACCACGGCGTTGGGATGCAATGCGATGCTGCGCCGCTGGCTTTCTTCTGGCAGATCGGTTTCGCCAATTTCGGCCTGCATCCCCTTTTTTACCGCCGTCAACCGCCCTTTCTCGCTATCGGCGATCGGATAGTCGCCGTTTACCAACGGGAAAATAACGACATCCAGGCGTTATACAACGTCAGCGACGGGGGCGCTTTTCTGAAAAATCATTCCTGTTATCCCGGCGACCGGCAAATGTCGCTACTCTATAACCTGTTCTATGGCATCGCGCTGGTGCTGTACTTACTCGTACTTGGCATGGAGTTAAATAACCCCTACAAGTCAGGCAGGGATTTTTGGTGGTTGCTTCGCGATTCACTGGACATGTTGTCTCTCTTACTACTTTGCTTCAGCGGAACGCTGGTAATCCTGGAGCTTATCGGCCCAGTTGCCCGCTGTTTGTCACAAAGCGTACGTGACTGGCTGGGGCTGCGAACGGCGGTAAGAGGTTACCTCAGGCGAGTCGCCGCCAACACCACATTACAGGAGATAACATAATGTTCAGCACCCTAACACGGCGGTTGTTGTTTCTCTCGCTCACCACGCTGGCGGCCCTCCTGTTGCTTGGCAAGAGTCATTTTCATTTGTGGTAATGGTATAGCGATTAAACGAGGAATATACGCTGACAGCTAATGGCCACAAGGTAAAAAAACAACGCCACCCGAAGGTGGCGTTGCCGTTTTCAATTACTGGTCTCTGTCCAACCAGTTTCCGCTCTCAATCTGCGCAAACCCCTCGACGGAGCGCTGGTAGACATACATCCACGCGCTGCCGTAAGGCGTTTGGATCAGATGGCGCGCGTATTCATCGCCCTTGGTGCGCAGCGCATCCAGCTCGGCCAGCGTCGATGCGTCGATACGATACACTTCACCATGTACTGTGCCCTCGCCCGGCACCGCGCCTGGATAGTGGCCCAGGCTGTACAGCTGATAATCGTCGACACTATGAGCGCCCAGCAACTGGGCGTTGGTCATCCAGTGGCTGTTGCCTTGTTTGCGTCGTAAACTGCCGTAAACAAATATTCGCATTGCTAAAACTCAAACTGATAGAGCAAATCGAGAGCCTGGTCTACGCCAGACACCGCTTCCATATATAGCTTAGGCATCAGGCGATAACGCAGGGTAAGCGTCGCCAAAGAGTCGAAGATGCCGACGCCGTATTTTACCTGAAGACCCGGCAGCACATAGCCGCTGACCACCACCTGGGAGGAGTCGCCTACCCCCTGGGTATCCAGCGCCAAATTGCTTACGCCAAACGTCTCGCCGATTTTACCCACAACCTGACCACTTTGTGCAACCCCCATTCCAATAAGCATTGAGGTCATCGCCGCACTATCGCTCTGTTCGCTGCCTAAACCCTGGCCGCGCAGCAGATAAGAAAGCGCCTCCTGCTGGGACATTGCCGGGTCGGAGAAGATCTCGGCCTTCGGCTGATCGGCAGAACCGGTGACGCGAACGCCGGCGATCACGTCGTCTTCCGTGGCTTCCGGGTTACGAATCGCTTCGATATTAAGCAGCGGCTGATCCGGCGGCCCGGAGAACAGCAGCTCGCCTTTACGCACGATCAGGTCCTGACCGTAAGCGTGGAAACGGCCTTCCGGAATATTAATCTGGCCGTTGAGCCCCAGCCCCTGCTTATCCTGCGCCACTTTCAGATCGCCGGTCAGACGCGCTTTCAGGCCGAAAGCGTCCAGACGCACGTTGTTGCCGACGTGAATCGTCAGGTTGCTGTTGATCGGAATACCGGCGCTCTGCGGCTTAATCGGCTTCAGATCTTTATCCAGCATCACCTCATCGGAAGAGACGCCCACCGCGCTCTCCGGCACCTCGTTCACCACAATACGCGCCCAAGGTACGTCAACGCGGCCATCGAGGTTAAACAGGCTTGGCGTGGCGGTAAACACCACATCCGGAGAAACATCCAGACGGACCATCGGCGGCACGGTAATGCGCACCCGGCTGCCCTTCGCCGCAATCTGCGCGCGCCAGTTGTCGATTTGCGTCCAGTCGGCGTTGCCGCTCAGCGCAATCTGCCCCTGTTTGGTATTCACCGTCCCCTGCAGGGTCGAACGCGTTCCGTTGAAGTTCATCGCCAGCTGGCTCGGCTGCATATCAAACGGCATAAAGTTGCCGTCGATATCGACGCCGCTCAACTGCATCTGGCCAAACAGCTGCGGGCTCTGCAGATTACCGCCCAGACGCAGACGGGCATTAAGCTTGCCTTCCGCTTTCTCGCCGCGAGCGAAGATCGGGTTAATCATCGCCAGCGAGAAGTTGCTGATGTTGACGTTGCCGCCAAGGTTACGCCGCCCCTGCGGGTCGGTCACTTCCACCTGGCCATCAAGCTGGCCGTTGTTGGTCAGACGTATCAGCCAGCCCAACTGCGCCCGGTTGTTATGCAGGTCGGCGCTGAGGTTAAGCGTATCGAAGGCCACCGGCAGCGGCGCGTCGTTGACCGTCTGGGTGACTTTGACGTTGCGCCCGCTGAGGGTGACTTTGCCCTGCGGCAGCCCCTCTTTGGTAGTATCCCAGCTCACATCGGCGTTACCGCTAAACACGCCGCTTGCCTGGGTCGCGTCCGGCATAAACGGCTTCAGCATCGCCAGATCGAAACGGTTGAGATTGACCACCGCGCGCCCGCTGGCGCCGGCATCAATGGTCTGCGGTACGCACAGCTCGGCGTTCGGGTTGCTCCAGCAGTGCGGCCCGATGCTGATTTTCTGTTCCTGATTACGATAATCCAGCGCGATGTTGCGCGTCAGCGCTACCGGCCCGACCGGCGTCTGGAAACGGGTATTGCTCAGGGTGCCCTTCCAGCGCTCCTCTTTACGATCGAAGCTGCCCGCCAGCGTCAACTGGCCCGACACCGGCTCGCCCTGTACGCGCAGCTGTAAATCATGCTGCTTCTCGGTACCTTTGGCATTCAGCTGCACCAGGCTGATGTTGACGCCCGGCTGGCTGATGCGATCGACGCGTACGTCAAGATTACCGCCAATCTGATCGCTGGACTTCACGTCGCCTTTGACGTTGACCTGGGCCACCGTCAGTTCCTGCCAGCGTAAAGCGCGGGCGGTGATATCCGCCAGCAGCTGCGGCGCGTCGATGGTGCCGCGCACCTTCAGCAGACCTTTCGCCGTGCCGCCAAGCCCCGGCAGCGCATTGTCGAGATGCGGCGCGTCGATGGTGGCGTCAAGGTTGAGGTCTTTCACCCCCAGCTCGCCTTTCACATCGGCGCTGTTTGGGCCAAGCGCCAGATGCAGTCCCGGCACTTTCCACTGCATATAGCTGTTACCCTGCAGCGAACCGTGAACATCCACTTTATTCTGCTTCACGTTGCCGGTAATTTTCAGCTCGGGAACCGCCATCTGCCAACTGCTGCCGTACAGGCTACCCTGGGTTTTGATAATCCCGTTCAGCTTCGACGGCCAGTCCGGCACCTCTTTGGCGGTATTAATGCCATCGAGCGTCAATTCACCGCGCCAGCTGATCGCCTGCTGCCAGTCGAGCAACGCTTTCAGTTCGGTTTTCCCCTCCAGCGCCGCTACGGTCAGCTTATCGAGATTTACCTGCTGTTCGTTGCCTTTAGCATTAAGGGTAATTTTAGCCGGCGGCAGCGACTGCCCTTTCACCGCGGTACTGAACGCCATGGTGTAGTCGGTCATTTTGCCGCTGAATTTCAGCTGCAGATCATCCGCCTGGAACTGTTTCTCGCCGGTAAACGGCCAGTACAGCTGTTTACTCTTCACTTCCATATTCAGCGGCAGACCGGCTTCCGCCAGCTGCGCTTCGGCGCGCAGGGTCATGGCCACCGAGCCGGCTAAATCCACGCCGACCTGCAGTTTTTTACGCAGCTCGCCGCCTACTTTCAGCTTCACCTTCTCGCCTTTCAACGGGTCGATGTTCAGCGTGCTGTCGAGGGTGATATCAACCGGCCAGTTATCCTGCAGTTGCGCGGTGCCGGAAGCGGTAACCTTGCCCTGGTCGGAATCGACGTCCAGCGCATCGAGCTTCATCTGCCCGTCGATGCTGCTGACCTTCAGCAGCAGGTTGTAGACGGTCATATCGGTGTCGCCGGTCAGGCGCAGCTGTTCGCCGCGGAACTCCTGAATATTAAGATTCAGCGGCAGATGCACATCGACCATTTCCGGCAGCACCGGCTGCGAGAACAGATCTTTCATCGTCTCGCCGAGCGGTTTCTCTTCCGGTTTCGGATGGTCAATTTTCGGCTCCACCACCTGCTCCTGCGCCACTTTCGCCACCTTCGGCAGGGCGATGAGCAAGCCCTGGAGCGAAGTCGGCGTCAGGGTCAGGTTTTTCTCCTGCCAGTTCAGGCCGGTGGAGAAATCGCGCAGCGAAACGGCGGTGTCGTCGATTTTGACATTGACGTTATGCAGCGCCACGCGGCTGAGGGTAATAGGATATGGCGTCGACAGGTTCAGCGGGCCGGAATCTTCTTCCTCTACCGGCGTCGAAGGCGGCATCTTTTTGGTATCGATAGCGACGTAGATATCGCGCAGCGAGATATCATTAACGCACAGGCTGCTATCCCACAGACAGCGCAGCTTGACGCCGAGATGGAACTGGCCGGCCGTCACCGCTACGCCCGGCTGTTCAAAGCGCACATTCTGTAAGGTCAAGTCACGCCAGCCGCCGGTAACCTTGCCGATCTCCAGCCCCGGCACCCAGCGGTCCGCCGCTTTCAGTACCAGATGCAGACCTGTTGTGGTGCCGACTAAAAAGCCGACCGCGCCGATCAGCAACACTAAAAAGAGTAATACGCCGAGGCTTATCTTCTTCCATAAACTCATAATTCAGGCCCCAGACCGATATAAAACTGTAAACCGTGTTCTTCTTTGTCGCCGATGGGTCGGGCGATATCCAGCTTGATCGGCCCAACCGGCGACTGCCAGCGCACGCCGACGCCCGCGCCGGTTTTAAAATCGCTTTTACGGATATCGCTCACCGCTTCGCCGCTGTCGATAAACGCCGCGCCCCACCATTTCCCGGTGACGTTGTATTGATACTCCAGCGAACCTGTCGCCAGCTTTGACGCACCGATCAGCTTGCCGTCGTCGTCTTTCGGCGAGATCGACTTGTATTTATAACCACGAATGCTGCGGTCGCCACCGGCGAAGAAACGCAGATCCGGCGGGACTTTGCTGAAGTCATCGGCTTCAATCCAGCCGAGGTTGCCGCGCACCACGAAGCGGTGGCGGTCATAGAGGGTGCGGATCCACACGTCCTGCGCCTGCATGACGATAAAGTTAATGTCCGAGCCCCACATGGTGTTGGAGTAGTCCACCGAATAGCGCTGAGAATCTCCCCAGGTCGGCATCAGGCCGCCGCGGGAGCGGGTGCGGTTCACCGAGACGCCGGGATAAAGCAGCATGGTGGTATTGGTGACGTTGGCCTGGGTAAAGTGGTCCAGACTCCAGCGCAGGTTAATCGCGCGCTGCCAGCCGCTCGACATCTCCCAATAGCGCGACAGCGCCAGGGTGGTGGAGTCGGCCTTGGTATCGTTAAGGTCGGTACGCTTAAAACCGCCCTGCATCAGGTAATACTGCTCAAGCGGGCTTTTTAACAGCGGGACTTTATAGCTGAAATCAAGCTGCTGTTCCGGCGCGGAGAGGCTGACGCTGGAGGTCAGGCTGTGGCCGTAGGAGTTCATCCACGGCTTTTTCCACGTCGCTTTCACGCGCGGTCCGACGTCTGTCGAATAACCGATCCCGGTTTCCACGGTGTTCTCTTTGCGTGGCGAAACGACGCCCTGCAGAGGCAGCACCTTGGTTTTACGTGATTTATCAAACTGCGGCGCGACGACCACCGAGTTAAACCAGCCGGTCGCCGCCAGGCGGCGGTTCAGCTCCGCCAAATCCTGTGAGGTGTAATAATCACCCTGTTTAAAGGGCACCAGGTTTTGCAGGTACTCTTCGCGGATCTGCGAACCGGTAAAACTTACCGGGCCAAAGCGGTAACGCTCGCCGCTGTTGTAATCGATGTCCCAGAAAGCCTGATGGCGATCGAGCGATACGCCAAGCTGGCTTTTATTGAACTCGCTATCGAAATAGCCTTTGCGCAGCGCCACCTTGGTGAGCGAGCTCTTGAAGCCGTCATAGTCGCTGTGATTGAGCACCGTGCCAATTGCCGGACGCGTTTTCAGCAGATCCAGGTAATCGTGGTCGGTGCGCGCGCCGCCGCGCAGGATCACCTCGGTACCGCCAATGCGCACCGGCTCGCCGGGAGTTACTTTGGCAATCAGTACCTGGCGCCCTTTCTTGGGCGGCGGACGTAAATCGAAATCGATGGTGGGTTCATAGTAACCCAGCGCTTTCAGCCCCTCGCGGATGGCGTCATCGACGCGCGCGCGAAAACGACGGTCCGGCGTGACTTCATCGCTCTGGATCGTGGATAGTTGGGCGCGGACGTTTTTTTCCAGTTCCCCGGATAACCCCTCAACCTGCAAACGCACATTCGCTGCGCTGGCGACCCCGCTGACCAGCAAAAGGCTGGTAACGCATATCTGGCGGATTTGTTGCACGTGTTCTCCTGAATATCCTTGTTTCCCCCCGAAGGAAACGCAAGTGCCGCTCCACGGCTTAACAAAACCCTAACAACTAAGGGTTGAAAAAGTGACGGTAACCCAAATAATTCTTATGTTTAAATTTAGACGTATTGAGCGTGTTTATTGTCTAAAAAGATACGCGACGTTACAACCTTAACCACAAATTGCGAGGCCAACCGTGAGTCTATTTGATAAAACGCATCTTGTCGCCCAGGCGGATGCGCTGCCGGGGCGCAACACGCCGATGCCGGTAGCAACGCTCCACGCCGTTAACGGCCACTCAATGACCAACGTTCCTGAAGGAATGGAGGTAGCGCTGTTCGCGATGGGCTGCTTCTGGGGCGTCGAGCGTCTGTTCTGGCAATTGCCGGGGGTCTACAGCACCGCGGCGGGCTATACCGGCGGTTACACGCCAAACCCGACCTATCGTGAAGTGTGCAGCGGCGAGACCGGGCACGCGGAAGCGGTGCGCGTGGTATATGACCCGCAGGTCATCAGCTATGAGCAGCTGCTGCAGGTTTTCTGGGAGAATCACGATCCGGCGCAAGGGATGCAGCAGGGTAACGACCACGGCACGCAGTACCGTTCGGCTATCTACCCGCTGACGCCGGAGCAGCTTGAAGCGGCGCAGGCCAGCCTGGCGCGCTTCCAGAAGGCGATGCACGAGGCCAACGATACCCGCGAGATCACCACCGAGATCGCCACGGCAAAACCGTTCTACTACGCCGAGGACGATCATCAGCAGTACCTGCACAAAAACCCGTACGGCTACTGCGGTATCGGCGGGATTGGCGTTTGCCTCCCCCCGCAGGCGTAATCCTGAAGAATAAGGCCGCTGGCGAGAATAATTATCGCTCTGGTGGCTTTACAGACATTTACGCTATACTACGCTGTGTCATAGCCGGTCCAGCGCCTTCGGACCGGTTTTTTATGTATTCCACATTAAAAGAGTTATCCACTTCCCTTCCGAGGATCTGGCCTCAACGGTCAGAAAAGATATGTTAAACAGTATTTTAGTAATACTTTTCCTTATTGCCGTCAGTGCGTTTTTTTCGATCTCTGAAATCTCACTGGCCGCATCGCGTAAAATCAAACTCAAATTGCTGGCTGATGAAGGCAATGTGAACGCGCAGCGCGTTCTCAAAATGCAGGAAAACCCTGGCACCTTCTTCACCGTCGTGCAGATCGGCCTCAACGCCGTGGCCATTCTGGGTGGTATCGTCGGCGACGCCGCCTTTTCCCCTGCTTTCCACAGCGTGCTGAGCCGCTACATGTCGCCGGAGCTTTCCGAGCAGCTGAGCTTTATTTTCTCCTTCACCCTGGTCACCAGCTTGTTCATCCTGTTTGCTGACCTGACGCCGAAACGCATCGGTATGATTGCGCCAGAAGCCGTGGCTTTGCGCATCATCAACCCGATGCGCTTCTGTTTACTGGTCTTCCGCCCGCTGGTGTGGCTGTTTAACGGCATGGCGAACAACATCTTCCGTCTGTTTAAAATCCCGATGGTGCGTAAAGACGACATCACCTCCGATGATATCTACGCGGTGGTGGAGGCCGGAGCGCTGGCCGGGGTGCTGCGTAAACAAGAACACGAATTAATTGAAAACGTCTTTGAGCTGGAATCCCGTACCGTTCCCTCTTCAATGACGCCGCGCGAAAACGTGATCTGGTTCGATCTGCACGAAGACGAGCAGAGCCTGAAGAATAAAGTGGCGGAGCATCCGCACTCCAAGTTCCTGGTGTGTAACGAAGATATCGATCACATCATCGGCTACGTCGATTCCAAAGACCTGCTGAACCGCGTGCTGGCAAACCAGAGCCTGGTGTTAACCGGCGGCGTGCAGATCCGCAATACGCTGATCGTGCCGGATACCCTGACGCTCTCTGAAGCGCTGGAAAGCTTTAAAACCGCCGGCGAAGACTTCGCGGTGATCATGAACGAATACGCGCTGGTGGTAGGGATCATCACCCTCAACGACGTCATGACCACCCTGATGGGCGACCTGGTCGGCCAGGGGCTGGAAGAACAAATTGTCGCCCGCGATGAGAACTCATGGCTGATTGACGGCGGTACGCCAATCGATGACGTAATGCGCGTGCTCGATATCGATGAGTTCCCGCAGTCCGATAATTACGAGACTATCGGCGGCTTTATGATGTTTATGCTGCGCAAGATCCCGAAACGCACCGATGCGGTGAAGTTCTCCGGCTACAAGTTTGAAGTGGTGGATATCGATAACTACCGTATCGACCAGCTGCTGGTCACCCGTATCGATAACAAACCAACGGTGCTGGTACCGAAACTGCCTGATGTCGAAGACGCGGCGAAAAAAGAGAAAGGTGCGGCGTAAGCGGCCCTGAAAACATCAACGGCTCCCATCGGGAGCCGTTTTTTTTCGTGCCGTCATACCACGTTATGCGGTCTCTGTTTGCAGACGCATAACCTGACGATTGACCTCGGACATCACTGAGAAGTGCAGCTTGTCCTTAACCTTCGGGATAAGGATTTTGCCCTTATCAAATTCAAAAGCGCCAACGTCCTTGATGTACAACCGTCCACGAAACAGGATCTTCACGTACTTCGCCACTTGCAGCGGATTGTAGCGTTGGAAAATTTTCATTGTTGTCTCCTGCCAGGGTTACGCTCCTGCGGTGCCACAGTTAGCCCGCGTATCGGGAGCGCAAATTTTAATGCCCTAAAACTATAGTCCAGATTTCCGAAGTCACCCAGTCTGTAGAAGTTTTTTTACCCTTTGATGACAATAATTCAGAATTTTCGTTTCAGGCATACGTAGTTGTTAGTATAAGTTTCCGTTTTTTATTGAATGTGTGCGTTAGCACGCAAACTGGCATCACGCTTGCGGGTAATGGCGACAATTCGCACTTATCATTAAACAAGACCAAGTGGTCGGATCACCTGCATATAAAAAAGGATATCTCATGACCCTACGTAAGTTGCTGGCGGTTTCCGCCCTCCTGTTGCCGTTAATGGCTTCGGCACATAATTTTGTCGACGGTCAACGCGTCGCGCCGGTAGGCATCGCCGACCGCGGAGAACTGGTACTGAGTAACGATAAGTTTAGCTACAAAAACTGGAATAGCTCGCAGCTGGCGGGAAAAGTGCGCGTCATCCAGCATATTGCCGGGCGCACCTCGGCAAAAGAGAAAAATGCCAATCTGATTGAGGCGATTAAGGCGGCTGGCCTGCCGCACGACCGCTACCAGACCACCACCATCGTCAATACCGATGACGCGATCCCCGGTTCCGGAATGTTCGTGCGCAGCAGCATTGAGAGCAATAAACAGCTCTATCCGTGGTCGCAGTTTATCGTCGACAGCAACGGTCTCGCACGCAAAGCCTGGCAGCTCGATGAAGGCAGTTCGGCGATTGTGGTGTTAGACAAAGACGGACGCGTTCAGTGGGCAAAAGACGGCGCGCTGACCCAGCAAGAGGTACAGCAGGTCGTCGACCTGCTGCATAAGCTGCTTAATAAATAGAGACGCGGAAGCCGGGGTTGAGGAAGGATTCACGCGGCGTGTAGTCGAGGGTTTTACCCTGCCAGTCGTGAACGTGCGCCCCGGCGGCTACCGCGACCGCATGACCGGCGGCGGTATCCCAGGTGCTGGTCGGCCCGAAGCGCGGATAGAGCTGCGCCTGGCCTTCCGCCACCAGGCAGAATTTCAGCGACGAACCGATTGAGGTGGTCTGGTGCTCGCCCAGTTGCTCCAGATACTCCTGCAGTTCCGGGTCATTACCGTGGGAGCGGCTAATCACCACCAGCGGCGGGCGAGCATCGCGAACCTGAATCTGCTTGCGCACGCCGCACTCTTCTTTCCACGCCTTGCCATTTTGCGCGCTGTACATCACTTTCATCACCGGCGCGTACACCACGCCCAGCGTTGGTTTGCCGTTTTCAATCAGCGCGATATTGACGGTGAATTCGCCGTTGCGCTTGATAAATTCTTTGGTGCCGTCCAGCGGGTCCACCAGCCAGTAGCGCTGCCAGTGCTGCCGCACTTCCCACGCCGGCGGATCCTCTTCCGACAGGATGGGGATTGCTGCATCCAGCGCCTGCAGGCCGCTGACAATGACTTTATGCGCGGCGATATCCGCCGCGGTAACGGGAGAATCATCCTTTTTGCTGCTCACATCCATCGGCTGGTTCCCATCGTAGACATCCATGATGGCATCGCCCGCGGTCCGTGCAAGCTGACATACTTGTTCTAACATTCTCCACCTCTTCTGGTTACAGTGGCGTTAACTCGTTGTTTTATTTATATCGCATCATCACCAGTTCCGCTATCTGTGATAACACTAGCGGTTTCCATTCACGCTTTTCTGGCAGAATTCACAATTCTGTAAGCAACAGAATGTAAATACATTTTCTTTTGTGCCATTGCTCATAAAAAAGGACGCCTCTGATGATTAAGTTTAGCGCAACGCTGCTGGCCACGCTGGTGGCGGCCAGCGTCAACGCGGCGACGGTCGACCTGCGGATCATGGAAACCACCGATCTGCACAGCAATATGATGGATTTCGATTACTACAAAGATACCGCGACGGAAAAATTCGGCCTGGTCAGAACCGCCAACCTGATTGAAAAAGCCCGCGCGGAAGCGAAAAACAGCGTGCTGGTGGATAACGGCGATGTTATTCAGGGTAGCCCACTGGGCGACTATATGGCGGCAAAAGGACTCAAAGAGGGGGATGTGCACCCGGTTTATAAGGCGATGAACACCCTGAATTACGCCGTCGGCAACCTGGGCAACCATGAATTCAACTACGGTCTCGACTTCCTGCACAAGGCACTGGCCGGAGCGAAATTCCCCTACGTTAACGCCAACATTATCGATCTCAAAACCGGCAAACCGATGTTTACCCCCTACCTGATTCAGGATACCCAGGTTCAGGATAGCGATGGTCAATCCCATACCCTGCGCATCGGCTATATCGGTTTTGTGCCGCCGCAGATCATGACCTGGGATAAAGCCAACCTCAACGGCAAGGTGAAGGTCAACGACATCACTGAAACCGCGCGTAAGTACGTGCCGGAGATGCGCGCGAAAGGCGCTGATGTGGTGGTCGTGGTTGCGCATTCCGGCCTCTCCGCCGACCCCTATCAGGCGATGGCGGAAAACTCGGTCTACTACCTAAGCCAGGTGCCGGGCGTTGACGCCATTATGTTCGGCCACGCCCACGCGGTGTTCCCCGGTAAAGACTTCGCTACCATTAAAGGCGCGGATATCGCCAAAGGTACGCTAAACGGTATTCCGGCGGTGATGCCGGGAATGTGGGGCGATCATCTCGGGGTGGTCGATTTGGTGCTGAATAACGACAGCGGCAAATGGCAAGTAACGCAGGCCAAAGCCGAAGCGCGGCCTATTTACGACCCGGTGGCGAAAAAGTCGCTGGCGGCGGAAGATAGTAAAATGGTGGCGGTGCTGAAAGCCGATCACGACGCTACTCGCGAATTCGTCAGCAAGCCTATCGGCAAGTCCGCCGACAACATGTACAGCTACCTGGCGCTGGTGCAGGACGACCCAACGGTGCAGGTGGTCAACATGGCGCAAAAGGCCTATGTCGAACACTACATCCAGGGCGATCCGGATCTGGCGAAGCTGCCGGTGCTTTCCGCCGCCGCGCCGTTTAAAGTCGGCGGACGTAAAAACGATCCGGCAAGCTTTGTCGAAGTGGAAAAAGGCCAGCTCACCTTCCGTAACGCCGCCGACCTCTATCTCTACCCGAACACGCTGGTGGTGATGAAGGTAAGCGGTAAAGAGGTCAAGGAGTGGCTCGAATGCTCCGCCGGGCAGTTTAATCAGATTGACACCGCCAGCAGCAAACCACAGTCGCTGATTAACTGGGACGGGTTCCGCACCTATAACTTCGACGTGATTGACGGCGTAAACTATCAGATCGACGTGAGTCAACCGGCGCGCTACGACGGCGAGTGCCAGATGATTCACCCGCAGTCAGAGCGCATCAAAGGCCTGACCTTTAACGGTAAGCCTATCGATCCGCAGGCCACCTTCCTGGTCGCCACCAATAACTATCGCGCCTACGGCGGCAAATTCGCCGGTACCGGCGACAGCCATATCGCTTTTGCCTCCCCGGACGAAAACCGTTCGGTGCTGGCGGCGTGGATTGGCGCGCAGTCGAAGAAAGATGGCGCGATCCATCCGGCGGCGGATAACAACTGGCGTCTGGCGCCGATTCACAGCAAAACGCCGTTGGATATTCGCTTTGAGACCTCGCCAGGCGACAAAGCCGCGGCGTTTATCAAAGAGAAAGCACAGTATCCGATGCGGCAGGTAGCGACCGATGATATCGGCTTCGCTATTTATCAGCTGGATTTGAGTCAGTAATGCCTGTTCCCCGGTGGCGCGGCGCTTACCGGGGCTACAAAGCGGAGCTGGCTGGTAGCCCGGATAAGGCGTAAGCCGCTATCCGGGTATAGCTACCCGGTGGCGCTGCGCTTACCGGGGCTACAAAGCGAAGCTGGCCGGTAGCCCGGATAAGGCGCCAGCCGCTATCCGGGTACAGCTCCCCGGTGACGCTGCGCTTACCGGGGCTACAAAGCGAAGCTGGCTGGTAGCCCGGGATACATTTTCACTCCCCGTGGTTAGCCAGCACCGCGGGGAGATTCAGCTCGATCCAGTCCGCCAGCGCGGCCACCTTCTCGCTCACCTGCAGGCCGAGCGGCGTCAGGCTATATTCAACATGCGGCGGCACCACCGGATATGAAACACGGTCGATAAAGCCATCCTGTTCCAACGCCTGTAAGGACTGCGCCAGCATCTTTTCACTGACGCCGCCCATTTTGCGCCGCAGATCGCTAAAGCGGTGGGTCCCCTCGCGTAGCGCCACCAGAATCAACACGCCCCAGCGGCTGGTCACGTGTTTTAGCACATCACGCGACGGGCACTGTTCAGCAAACAGATTCCCGTTGCGCAGTTTGTCGCTCAGCGTCGGTTCGGCCATTTTATACTTACCTTTTTGTACGTACTTACTAAAAGTTAGTTAAGGTGTTAGCTTACCACAACTGCCAATGAACACGAAGGAGAAGACCTATGATCGCGATTACCGGCGCTACCGGCCAGCTTGGCCAGCACGTACTGCATGATCTGTTAAAAACCGTCCCCGCCAGCCAGATTGTGGCGATTGTCCGCAACCCGGCAAAGGCGCAAGCGCTCAGCCAGCAGGGCGTCGTCGTGCGCCAGGCCGAGTACGGCGATGAAGCCGCGCTTACCGCCGCGCTGCAAGGGGTTGATAAACTGTTATTAATCTCTTCAAGCGAAGTCGGTCAGCGCGCCGTTCAGCACCGTAACGTCATTAACGCCGCCAAAGCCGCTGGGGTGAAATTTATCGCCTATACCAGCCTGCTGCATGCCGATACCTCACCGCTGAGCCTGGCCGGTGAACATATCGAAACCGAACAAATGCTGGCCGATTCCGGTATTCCTTACGCGCTGCTGCGCAACGGCTGGTATACCGAAAACTATTTGGCCAGCGCGCCGCCAGCGCTGGAACACGGCGTGTTTATCGGCGCCGCCGGCGAAGGTAAAATCGCCTCCGCCACCCGTGCCGATTATGCCGCCGCCGCCGCTCACGTTATCGCCGGTGAGGGCCATGCCGGGAAAGTTTACGAACTGGCGGGAGATAACGCCTGGACCCTGAGCGAACTGGCTGCCGAGCTGAGCAAGCAAAGCGGGAAAAATGTGGTTTATCAAAACCTCAGCGAAGCCGATTTCGCCGCCGCGCTGAAAAACGTCGGCCTACCGGCCGGGCTTGCCGATATGCTGGCGGATTCCGATACCGGCGCGTCGAAAGGCGGACTATTTGACGACAGCCGCACCCTGAGCAAACTGATTGGCCGCCCGACCACGTCGCTTGCCGATAGCGTAAAAGGCATCATCTAACCGCTCCCTGTCAGTTTTTGCGGTTGCTTCCCGGCGCTTCATCTCTAATATTGAAGAGATGAATCGTCGGGAGACACGGCATGCAGGGCGTACCACCACAATTTAGCGATGAAAAAGACCACGCGCGCTTTCGCCATCTCGAACAACTCCCCGGCGTTGAGCTCTATCACGCCCATATTTCCCGCTATGCCTTTGAACCGCATACCCACGAAGCCTTCGGCATCGGCGTGATTGAACAAGGCGCCGAACGCTTTCGCTATCGCGGTAGTCAGCACGTCGCCTCAGCCAATTCCATCGTCACCATGAATCCGGATGAGCTCCATACCGGCGAGGCGGAAACCGCCGAAGGCTGGCGCTACCGGATGATTTATCTGGAGCCGGATCGGCTGGAAGCCTTCACCGGCGTTCGCCACTGGTGGTTCAGCGAGGTCGTGCGCCAGGAGCCGCAGCGAGCCCGGCAAATCGGCCAACTGATTTACGGCCTGTGGCACGCTGACGATCCGCTGGCGCAGCAAGGGATGCTGCTCGACCTGGTTGATAGCTTCCGCCCTCTGGCTCACCATGCACCAATGGCGCCGGAAGCGGCGCACCGCTTCGATCGGGTACGCGACTACCTGCACGATAACTATATGCGCGCCGTCAGCCTTGATGAACTGGCGCAGGTGGCGGCGCTCAGCCCCTATCACTTCCAGCGCCAGTTTAAAGCCCATTTTCACGTTACTCCGCACCAGATGCTGATGGCGATTCGCCTGTGGCGCGCCAAGGCGTTTCTGACCCACGGCATGCCCGCCGCCGAAGTGGCCATCGCTGCCGGGTTAACCGACCAATCGCACTTAACCCGCGCCTTCACCCGCCGCTACGGCATTACGCCGGTGCGTTATCAAAAGCAGGTCGCCGGGCGCTAAAGCGCAATCTCATACAATATTCTTTCCCCCACGCCCTTCTACACTTGGCGCAAGCAAACTGAAGATGGATGTCATCATGATTAGCGGCGTGTTGTATGCCCTGCTGGCGGGGTTAATGTGGGGGCTGATTTTCGTCGGCCCGTTGCTGGTGCCGGAATATCCGGCGGTGCTGCAGTCGATGGGGCGCTATCTGGCGCTGGGACTTATCGCCCTGCCGCTGGCGTGGCTCGGCCGCGCGCGTCTACGCCAGCTGAACGGCAAGGACTGGTGGACCGCGCTGGCGCTGACCATGATGGGGAACCTGATCTATTACTTCTGTCTGGCCAGCGCCATTCAGCGCACCGGCGCGCCGGTATCGACGATGATTATCGGCACCCTGCCGGTGGTACTGCCGGTGTGCGCCAACCTGCTTTATAGCCAGCGCGATGGCAAGCTGCCGTGGCGGCGGCTATTTCCGGCGCTAATCTGTATTGCGCTGGGGCTGGTATGCGTCAACGTAGCGGAGCTGCAGCACGGGCTTCCTGATTTCAGCCCGTGGCGCTATGGTTCGGGCATTGTTCTCGCGCTGATCTCCGTCGTCTGCTGGGCGTGGTATGCCCTGCGCAACGCTCGTTGGCTGCGTGAAAACCCGGATAAGCCGCCAATGATGTGGGCTACCGCGCAGGCGTTGGTCACCCTTCCGGTCTCGCTGGTCGGTTATATCGCCGCCTGTGGGTGGCTGCAGAACCAGCATATCGACTTCCCGCTCCCCTTCGGCCCGCGCCCGGCGGTGTTCATCGTCCTGATGCTGGCGATCGCCGTACTCTGTTCGTGGGTCGGCGCACTGTGCTGGAATATTGCCAGCCAGCGCCTGCCGACGGTGATCCTCGGGCCGCTGATCGTCTTCGAGACGCTGGCCGGTCTGCTGTACACCTTCCTGCTCCGCCAGAGCCTGCCGCCGCTGCTGACGCTCAGCGGGATCCTGCTGCTGGTGCTCGGCGTGGTGTCGGCGGTTCGCGCCCGCCCGGAGAAACCGGTCCTGCAGGAAGTGCGCGTTGAGCCAAAAAAATAGCCTGGTATCCCAAAGGGGTATTCCCATCGATATAAGATGCATTTAATATGCATCTTATATTTTTGATGACGAGGTAATTGCTATGGCTTTCCGTGACCAACCTTTGGGCGAGCTGGCGCTGAGCATCCCGCGCGCCTCCGCGCTGTTCCGTCAATACGATATGGATTACTGCTGCGGCGGCAAACAAACCCTGGAGCGCGCGGCGACGCGCAAAGCGCTGGATGTTGCGGTGATTGAAGCCGAGCTGGCGAAACTGGCCGAGCAGCCGGTCGAGCGCGACTGGCGCGCCGCGCCGTTCGCCGACATCATCGACCACATCATCGTTCGCTATCATGATCGCCACCGCGAACAGCTGCCGGAACTGATCCTGCAGGCAACCAAGGTTGAACGCGTCCACGCCGATAAACCGAACGTGCCAAAAGGGCTAACCAAATATCTGACCATGCTGCACCAGGAACTCTCCAGCCACATGATGAAAGAGGAGCAGATCCTGTTCCCGATGATCAAGCAGGGCATGGGCGCTCAGGCCGGTGGTCCTATCAGCGTAATGGAAAGCGAGCATGACGAAGCGGGCGAACTGCTGGAAGTGATCAAGCACATCACCCATAACGTGACGCCGCCGCCGGAAGCCTGTACTACCTGGAAAGCGATGTACAACGGCATTAACGAGATGATTGACGACCTGATGGAGCACATCAGTCTGGAAAATAACGTGCTGTTCCCGCGTGCCCTCGCCGGAAAATCATAAAAAAAGGCGCCCGCAGGCGCCCTCTCGACATTGTCAGTTTATTGGCCACTCCGGGTGGCCTTTTTTATTTCGCCAGACGTTTTTTACCGGCAAACAGCCAGCCCGCGCCAAGCAGAACAAACCACAGCGGGGTGACCATCAGCGCCTCGCGGGTATCATCTTCCAGCGTCAACAGCACCAGTACGAAGACGAAGAAGGCCATGCACACCCAGCACATCACTTTACCCAGCGGCATCTTATAGATGGACTTCTCGTGCAGCTGCGGACGCTTTTTACGATAGACCAGATAAGAGCAGAGGATAATGGTCCAGACGAACATGAACAGAATCGCCGACACCGTGGTGATCATGGTGAACGCGGCAATCACGCTTGGGTTGACCATCAGCATTACCACGCCGCCCAGCAGGCACATGCAGGAGAAGGTTAAGCCCTTCGCCGGCACCGCGCGCTTCGACAGCTTGGCGAACATTTTCGGCGCCTGACCTTCCTGCGCCAGACCGAACAGCATACGGCTGGTGGAGAACACTCCGCTGTTAGCGGAAGAGGCGGCGGAAGTCAGTACCACGAAGTTGATCAGGCTGGCGGCAGCCGGCAGACCAACCAGAACAAACAGTTCAACGAACGGACTCTTGCTCGGCACGACGGAGCTCCACGGCGTCACCGACATAATCACAATCAGCGCGAAGACGTAGAACATAATGATACGCAGCGGGATGGAGTTGATCGCCCGCGGCAGCGATTTTTCCGGGTCCTTGGTTTCCGCCGCGGTGGTACCAACCAGCTCAATACCCACGAAGGCGAATACCGCTATCTGGAAGCCGGCAAAGAAACCGCTGAGGCCTTTCGGGAACCAGCCGCCGTCATTCCACAGATGCGCGAATGAGGCTTCGACGCCGGTTGGCGATTTAAAGTGCATCATCACCATCACCAGGCCGACCACAATCAGCGCCACAATGGCGACGATTTTGATCATCGCGAACCAGAACTCCATTTCGCCAAACATCTTCACGGTTGCGAGGTTCAGGCCCAGCAGCAGCAGGATAACCGCTAACGAAGCGACCCAGTCAGAAAGTCCGGGGAACCAGAACTGCGCGTAGGCGGTGATGGCGACAACGTCCGCCATCCCGGTGACCACCCAGCAGAACCAGTAGGTCCAGCCGGTAAAATACCCCGCCCACGGCCCTAACAGGTCGGAGGCGAAGTCACTGAATGATTTATATTCGAGGTTCGACAGCAGTAATTCGCCCATGGCGCGCATGACGAAGAACAGCATAAAACCGATGATCATATAAACAAAAATAATGGATGGCCCGGCGAGACTGATGGTCTTGCCTGACCCCATAAACAGCCCGGTGCCGATCGCCCCGCCGATAGCAATAAGCTGAATATGCCGGTTAGTGAGATTTCGCCGTAGCGATTGTTCAGTCGTCTCCTGCTCGTCGGCAACGACTTTGACCTGATCTACCATGTGATTTTCTTCCTGTTGTACCTGTCTGTGTTGTTCAGGCTCTGTTGGCCTGTCATTTGTCGCAACCCTGGCAAGAGGGTTTATCGATATTAGGTAAGAATCGGAGGGATGAATACTATGATTTAGATATAATGTTAATTTTATGTTTAAAGTGAGTGTTATATCACCAATGTAACGCGAAACAGCTCACAAAAATACACTCAACAAACTTATATGCAATATAAAATTCCAATAAATTTATAACTTAAGGATTTTGCACTATTTTTATTGGCTTCCTCCCCTCTGCGGGAGAGGAAGCCCCTGGTGCTTAAATAATGTCCAGCAGCTCAACTTCAAAGATAAGAGTGCTGAATGGCGGGATAGAAGCGCCCGCGCCGCGCTCGCCGTAAGCCAGGTTGTGCGGAATGGTCAGTTCCCATTTGGAACCTACCGGCATCAGGGTCAGCGCTTCGATCCAGCCACCGATCACGCCGGTCACCGGGAATTCAGCCGGTTCGCCGCGGGCTACGGAGCTATCGAACACGGTACCGTCGATAAGCTTACCGGTGTAGTGAACGCGTACGCGGTCGGTGCGCGCCGGGATCGGGCCTTCGCCCTGCGTCAGTACGCGGAACTGCAGACCGGATTCAGTGCTGTTCACGCCTTCTTTTTCACGGTTTTCATCGAGGTATTTCTGGCCATCGGCGGCCATCGCCTGGAAGCGCTCGCGACGCACGGCGTCAGCGCGTTCATGGATTTCACGCAGCGCGCGGTGTACGGCTTCAACCGGCACCTGCGGCTGATTGCCTTCCAGCGCATCGGCAATGCCGGCAACCAGCGCTTCCGGCAGCAGCCCCTGCAGGCCGGATTCGCTCAGTTGTTGTCCAACCTGCAAGCCGATACCGTAACTTGCCTGCGCTTCGATAGTGTCAAAAGTCGGGGTTGCCATCTTTGTTCCTTTTTTGGGTGATAAACATCTTGAGAAAAGCGTTCGAAAGCATAACAGCCATAGAGGAATGGGTAAAACTTTGTCGGCGGATGATGACAAATCTCAGCGAAACAGAAACAATAGGCGATATCAGGTTAACCTCTACCTTCAGGACGTTAGCCGTCTATACTCATAAGCAGGATAAAAATATGCGGAGCAGGAGGAAAGCCATGCCCGGGCGCTTTGAACTGACATCTACCCTGGCGAAGATCTGGCACGCCCCGGATCAACTTCGTCTCATGGATCCGCTACCGCCCATGCATCGCCGCGGCATCATCGCCGGCTTCCTGCTGGTGATTATTGGTTTCCTGCTCCCCTCCGGCGATAACAGCACGCCGACCCAGGCAAGCCGTGAAGCCAGTCTCGATTTGCAGTCCCAGTCTCAGCCGCAAGGTTCGGGTAATCAGGCCGTGCCGCTTCCGCCAATCACCAATACGCCGACGGTCAGCGATGCCGATCAGGTTGCGCCAGTGGCGCCTGAAGCTATTCAGGATGAACAGCCTGACCAGCCGCAAACGTCTTCCTCTTCTCAGCCGTATCAACAACCGGCGCAGCAGCAGTCTGCGCCGGGTATTGAACAGCAGTGGCGCACCTACCGGATTGAATCGGGCAAAACGCTGGCGCAACTGTTCCGCGACCACGGTCTGCCAGCCACTGACGTCTACGCCATGGCGCAGGTCGAAGGCGCCGGCAAACCATTAAGCACCTTGCAGAGTGGACAGACGGTGCAAATTCGCCAGAACGCCAACGGCGTCGTCACCGGCCTCACTATTGACACCGGCAACGGCCAGCAGGTGCTGTTCACCCGCCAGTCGAACGGCAGCTTCGTGCGTGCGCGATAAACGCTTCGCTTAGGCCGGGTTGTACGCCCGGCCTAACGCGCCTGGCTTTTGTTCACCCAGCGGATCCCTACACACACCAGGACCAGCGCGATCGCGTACTTCCACTCAAAGATATTCTCGCCAAGAAAGATCGCCGACAGCACCGTCCCGGCCACCGGGATAACAAAGTTAAACGGCGCAATCATACTGACGCGATTGTGCTTGAGCAGCACGCTCCATAGCGCAAAAGCTATCGACGACAGCAAAGTTAAATAGCCAAGGATCATCGCTGCGGTCAGGCTGTGCATCCGTAGTTCCCCGCCGGTCAGATACCCGCCCGCCACCAGCACCAGACCGCCGAAGGCCAGTTGCCAGCCGGTCATCACCGTTGGGTCGACGGTTTGCGAGATGCGTTTGCCGTAGAGCGTCGCCGCCGAGAGAATGAACGCCGCCAGCACGACAAAGCCATCGCCCTGCCAGACAAAATTAAAATCGCCCAATGAGGCGTTGAAGTTCACCAACATCACGCCGACGAAGCCAAGCACGCAGCCGATAGTTTTGTTGTAGCTAAGCCGGTCATTCTGGTAGATAAAATGCGCCAGCAGAACGCTGAAGAACGTCCCGGTGGCATTCATGATCGATCCCTTCACTCCGGTGGTGAACGCCAGGCCGACGTAGAAGAAGGCGTACTGGATAGCGGTCTGCGTTAGCCCCAGCATCGCCAGCTGCCCGCACTGGCGGCCATTGAGCCGGGCGATGGGTTTGCGCTGCGCCAGCGCAAACAGCAGCAACAATAAGCCCGCAAACAGAAAGCGATATCCGGCAAAAACAATTTTTGAGGGAACATCATCGGTGGCGATGTGCAGAAGCTCATAGCCGTTTTTTATCGCGGGATAAGAACTGCCCCACAGCAGACAGCATAGCGTCGCGCAGACATAAGCTACTTTTTTATTGGCAAAAATCGAAGGGGTTGGAGAGGAAGCGTCCATTAACTTTACCGGAAATAAAATCGTGTTTTATTTTATTATCCAGAAAGCGGCGAGAATAGCTACCATACCAGATAAAAATCAGGCAGGCGCTAAAAAGCAAAACGCCGGCACAAGGCCGGCGCATCGACGTGAGTTGAGTAAAAAATTACTCAGCTACAACGTTAACAACCAGTTTAGCGAAGACTTCGCTGTGAACCTGGAAGTCTACTTCGTGCTCACCGGTGGTGCGCAGAACGCCGTTCGGCAGGCGAACTTCGCTCTTCGCAACGGCAACGCCAGCTGCAGAAACAGCGTCAGCGATGTCGCGAGTACCGATGGAACCGAACAGTTTACCTTCGTCGCCAGATTTGGACGCGATGGTAACGGTGCCCAGTGCGTTGATTGCTTCAGCACGTGCGTTAGCAGCGGCCAGAACGTCAGCCAGTTTGGCTTCCAGTTCAGCGCGGCGCGCTTCGAAGAACTCAACGTTTTTCTTGGTAGCTGGAACAGCTTTACCCTGTGGTACCAGGAAGTTACGAGCATAGCCCGCTTTAACGTTTACCTGATCACCCAGGCTACCCAGGTTTGCTACTTTATCAAGCAGAATAACTTGCATTACCTTATCCTCTCAAAGTCGTATTAATGGACCGTGACCGATTACTGATGACGATCAGTGTACGGCAGCAGGGACAGGTAGCGTGCGCGTTTGATAGCGCGAGCCAGCTGACGCTGATATTTTGCACGGGTACCGGTGATACGGCTTGGGACAATCTTACCGCTTTCGGTGATGTAGTTTTTCAGCGTAGCGATATCTTTATAGTCGATCTCTTGAACGCCTTCCGCGGTGAAACGGCAGAACTTGCGACGACGGAAATAACGTGCCATATGGCTAGTCTCCAGAATCTATCAATTCAATCTGCTCGGCATGCAGAACCATTTTACTCAAGCCGTTCTTTGCCTTATGGCAACTAATGAACCCTTGAACGGTGACTGCGCTACCGACCGTTATACTGTGAGTAATGGCCTGGTTCTCGTGTCCGCTAATAATAACGGGCATTTGGCACCACGCCTGCCGGTGAAAACCGGCTTCCTCCTGCACAGAACGATGCTCAAGCACGAACTGGCAATGAGGAATTCCTGACGGGCTGACCTTTCGAAGGGGCATCCTGCACACGGTGCCGGACAACACCAGACGGTTGGTCATCAGGATTACTCTTCAGAATCCCCAGCTTCAGAATCATCTGCGGTTTCGTTAGCGAAATCTTCACGACGCTCACGGCGCTCGTCTTTCGCTTTAACCATCGGAGATGCTTCGGTAACAGCGTGCTTAGTACGCATTACCATGCTGCGGATAACGGCGTCGTTGAAGCGGAAGTTAGTTTCCAGCTCATCGATCGCTTCCTGCGGCGCTTCAACGTTCAGCAGAACGTAGTGAGCTTTGTGCAGTTTGTTGATCGGATAAGCCAGCTGACGGCGGCCCCAGTCTTCCAGACGGTGGATCGTACCTTCTGCTGCAGTGATTGCACCAGTGTAACGTTCGATCATGCCCGGAACCTGTTCGCTCTGGTCAGGATGGACCATAAAAACGATTTCGTAATGACGCATCGAATTGCTCCTTACGGATTATTCAGCCTCCTGTCTGGGTCAGCCGCGGCCCATGGAGGCAAGGAACGTGTTAAAGGGCGGCTGAAAAATTGACGCGTCATTCTAATTGCGCCCCCCCAGGAACACAAGCGCATTTGCACAAATAATTCGCACTAAGCGCCAAGCTGGGCTAAGTGGGTGATTTAAAATTAACCAATAAGGAACGCGGCATTTTTTTGAACAACTGCATCAGAAAAGGTCGCTATCAGGCGGCACGCCAGCGATTACAATTTAATCAATAGCCAGACACCAGCAAGAGGAGTCCAGCGTTTTACCCGTACTGTCAGTAAGGAGCGTTCTATGAAAAGCATTATCATCGCCGTAATGGCTGCGCTACTCCTTAGCGCCAACGCGCTGGCAGCCATCAAAATCGATGGGCGTCAGGCTCGCAACATGGACGATGTGCAGAGTCTGGGCGTAATTTATATCAATCATAATATGGCTAGCGAACAAGAGGCCGAACAGGCCCTGAACCAGGAAAGCGATGCCCTGGGAGCGAAGTACTTCCAGCCAATCCTGATTCACGAACCGCAGAGCAATGGCCTTATTCATGCCAGCGCCGCTATTTACCGCTAGCCCAGGTCGATGCTTCGCCTCTCCTCACGAGGGGCGAAGCGAATAACCGATGTAAACGCAATTGAGAATTATTTTCCCAACTGACTTACCAGCGTCATCGCAACCTGATTTAATCATCAATTCACCGTTTGATAATCAGGAGTGATTGATGGTCCCGCGTTTCGCGACCTTAGGTCGTATCCCGAAAGGAGTTTGGGTGCTCGGCGGCGTCAGCCTGCTAATGGATGTCTCGTCAGAGATGATCCACAGCCTGCTCCCGTTGTTTATGGCCACTACGCTCGGCGCCAGCGTCATTATTATCGGTCTTATCGAAGGGCTGGCCGAAGCCACCGCCTTAATTCTCAAAGTCTTCTCCGGCGTCATTAGCGACTACGTGGGCAAACGCAAAGGGCTGGCGCTGCTTGGCTACGGGCTGGGGGCGCTGAGTAAACCGCTGTTTGCCCTCGCGCCGAGCGCCGGGGTGGTATTTAGCGCCCGCATGATCGACCGCGTCGGAAAAGGTATCCGCGGAGCGCCGCGCGATGCGCTGGTCGCCGACGTAACGCCGCCGGAGATCCGTGGCGCGGCCTACGGGCTACGCCAGGCGCTGGATACCGTCGGCGCCTTCCTCGGCCCGCTGCTGGCGGTGCTGCTGATGTTTATGTGGCATAACGATTTTCACGCTATCTTCTGGGTGGCGGTCATTCCCGCCGTACTATCCATTGCTCTACTGGGCTTTGGCCTGCAGGAGCCGAAATCCGCCATCGCGCACAAACGTAGCAATCCGCTGAAGCGCGAAAATCTGAAAAAGCTCTCCGCCGCCTACTGGTGGGTGGTCGCGATTGGCAGCATTTTCACCCTCGCCCGCTTCAGCGAAGCCTTTTTGGTACTGCGCGCCCAGCAGATGGAGATCCCGCTGTTTACTATTCCGCTGGTGATGGTCGCGATGAACCTGGTCTACAGCCTCACGGCTTACCCGTTCGGTAAGCTCTCTGACAGCATGAGCCACAGCAAACTGCTGCAATGGGGGCTGCTGGTGCTGATCCTCGCCGATATCGTGCTGGCGCTCAGCGGCCACTGGAGCACGCTGCTGATCGGCGTCGCGCTGTGGGGGATTCATATGGGGATGACGCAGGGGCTACTGGCGGCGATGGTTGCGCATACCGCGCCGCCGGAACTACGCGGTACGGCATTCGGCATGTTTAACCTGATGAGCGGCCTGGCGCTGCTGCTGGCCAGTACCGGCGCAGGAGTACTGTGGGAAACCTTCGGCGCTGCCTCGACGTTTTACGCCGGCGCGATGATTTGCGTGGTCACGCTCATCGGCATGCGCTGTATGCCATCGGCCTATCGTCAGGGTTAAAAACGGCTCCGGGGCCAGACCAGTTGCTTCACCCTGAGGTGAAAGCCCCGGAGCGCGTAGCTTACTTCTGCCCGTAGTAGGCGTCAGGCCCGTGTTTACGCAGAAAATGTTTCTCCATTAGCCAACTGTCGATGGGCTGTAGCTGCGGATTAATGCCGCGGGCGATCCACGCCATTCGCGCCACTTCTTCCATCACCACCGCATTGTGCACCGCCTCATGGGCATCTTTCCCCCAGGAGAACGGCCCATGCTGATAGACCACAATCCCTGGCGTATGTAACGGGTTGGCCTCGCCCAGCGTTTCGATAATCACCTTTCCGGTGTTCAGCTCATAGGCCTCTTCCACCTCCTGTGCGCTGAGCGCCCGGGTACAGGGGATATCGCCGAAGAAGTAGTCCGCGTGGGTGGTGCCGAGCGCCGGGATTGCCAGCCCCGCCTGCGCCCAGGCGGTAGCGTGCGTCGAGTGGGTATGCACCACCCCGCCGAGGCCGGAATAGCGACGATAGAGCGCAAGATGGGTCGCGGTATCGGAAGAGGGACGCCAGCGCCCTTCCACCACGTTGCCCTGCAAATCGACCACCACCATATCATCGACGGTCATTGACTCGTAGGCTACGCCGCTGGGCTTGATCACCACCAGCCCACGCTGCCGGTCGATTGCGCTGACGTTGCCCCAGGTAAAGGTCACCAGCCCGTAGCGCGGCAGATCCATATTAGCTGCAAATACCTGCTGTTTAAGTTGCTGCATTATGCCGCCTCCGTCAGGCCCGCGCGCGCCATCCGCGCTTTCACCCAGTCGCGAGCCTTTGCGACTTCCGCCGCCGGGTCATCGGTGGTTTCACTCCACATCTCAATCAGATACGGGCCGCAGTAGCCCGTCTGCTTGAGCGTTTCGAAGCAACGTTCAAAATCGACGACGCCTTCACCGAACGGTACGTTTTTAAAGACGCCGGGCTTCGTATCTTTGACGTGCACCGCCACGATATGCCCCATACCGGCCTGCAGCTCCATCTGTACGTCGTTATCCCACGCCGACAAATTGCCAATGTCCGGATAAAGCTGAAACCATGGATTATTCAGGTAGTGGGCATAACCCAGCGCCTTGCTGATCGAGTTCATCAGCGGATAGTCCATGATCTCCATCGCCAGCGTCACCTGGGCCCGGCTGGCCATCTCGACGCTCTCTTTCAGGCCCTCGCGAAAACGGCGGCGCGTTTCATCGTTCGCCTGCTGATAATAAACGTCGTAGCCCGCCAGCTGGATCACCCGAATCCCCACATCCTGCGCCAGCTGGATGGCTTTACGCATAATTTCCAGCCCCTGATTACGCACCGCGTCATCTTCGCTGCCGAGCGGAAAACGACGATGGGCGCTGAGGCACATCGATGGCACCCGGACGCCGGTTTCGGCTACCGCCTTGACCAGCGCCAGGCGCTGCTCCTGGCTCCAGTCCAGCCGCGCAAGGCGGGCATCGGTTTCATCAAGCGACATTTCAACAAAATCAAAACCCAGCGTTTTCGCCAGCTGTAACCGCTCCAGCCAGCACTCCCCGGCGGGGAGCGCTTTTTCATAGATACCAAGCGGAATGTGTTTCGACAACATAGCCGCTCCTTATCCCCACAGCTGGGCGATAGAGCGTTTAAACTGGCGAGCCGCTTCCACCGGCGAGGCGGCATCGCGGATGCTGCGACCGGCAATAAAGACGTGAATAGGAATACCGGCGAACAGCGGCAGGTCTTCCAGCGCCAATCCGCCGGTCACGGTGACTTTGAAGCCCATATCGGAAAGACGCTTAATCGCACTGATATCCGCCTCGCTCCACGCCACGCCCGCGGCCTGCGCGTCGCGGCTGCGGTGATAGACCACCTGCTGAATGCCCGCATCGCGCCACGCCTGCGCCTGCTCCCAGGTCCAGAAGCCGGTCAGCTCAATTTGCACGTCGCCGTTGAACTCTTTGGCGACATCCAGCGCACCCTTGGCGGTGTTGATATCGGCGCAGCAGATCACGGTCACCCAGTCGGCGTTAGCTTCAAAGCACATCCGCGACAGGATTTTTCCGGCATCGGCGATTTTGGCATCCGCCAGTACGATTTTATGCGGGTACAGCGCTTTCAGATCGCGCACCGCGCGCACCCCTTCGCCGACGCAGAGAATCGTGCCCACTTCAATGATATCCACCTCTTCGGCGATCAGGCGGGTGGTCTCATAGGCGTGAGACAGGGTTTGGTTATCCAGCGCAACCTGCAACATTGGTAACTGAGACATCGTATCAACTCCCTCTTAAACAGCCGCCGCAGTGGCGTTTTCAATTAAATCCAGCACTTCCTGCTCGGTGCGGCAGGCGCGTAAACGGTCGAAATTGGCTTCATCATCAAACAGGTTAACGATCTGCATGATGCCCACCTCCTGGTGGGTGGTGGCGTCAACTGCCGCCATGGTGATCAGAATGTCGACCGGGTCGTTATCTTCGTGATTGAAAATCAGCGGTTTTTTGAGGGTTACCAGCGCAAAGCCGGTTTTCTTAACGCCCTCTTCCGGACGCCCATGAGGCATCGCCAGGCCCGGCGCGATAACAAAATAGGGACCATGCTGCGCGACGCCATCGAGGATCGCCTGGTAGTAACGCGGTTCCACTACGTCGGCGGCCACCAGCAGATCGACGCCGATTTTCACCGCCTCCTGCCAGCTTTCCGCCTCCGCCTGCAGGCGTATGGAGTGGTTCTGCGCCAGAGAATCATGAAGTTTCATGGCGGCTCCTTATTTCACATCCTGCGGGAAGTGGGCTTTGATCACTTCAAGCAGTTTTGGGCCGAAATCCGCAGGGGACAGCATATTGCGCACGCCAACCACGTATTTATTGCCAGTGACGGTGATTTCGCCGGCGATGTGGGTCGAGGCAATAATGATATCCGCGCCGTTTAGCTCGCTTTTATACTCACCTACCGCGCAGCTGTTCACCGTGTGGTCGATGTTTGATTGCGTCAGGAACTGGTCCACCTTCATTTTCATGATCATGGAACTACCTTGCCCGTTGCCACACACAGCCAGAATACGTACGGTCATAATCAGAACTCCTTATTGAGCAGAGGCTTCTGCCAGTTGTTTTTCCGCGTCTTCCTCGGCGCGCAGCGCGCGGCCGGCGAAGAACATATAAGCCAGTGAAATCAGAATAATGACGGCCATAAACGCCAGCCCTATCGAGGCGAAACCCTGCATCATCGGCGGCGCCAGGATTGACCAATCCGCCATGCCCATCCAGGCGCTCATTCCGGTCAACTTCACCGCCCACACGCAGCCGAAGATTTCAATCATGCCCATCACCAGACAGATCTTGAGCGCCGCGCGCCAGCCGCCGAAGTGATTAGCAAAGACGCCAATCGTCGCGTTAGAGAAGAACATTGGGATAAAGCCCGGGATGATCAGAATGGAGGAGCCAACGCCGACGAGAATACCAACGGCAATCAGTTGGCCGATGGTGCCCCACATAAAGCCCCAGACCACGGCATTCGGCGCGAAGCTATAGATAGCGGCGCAGTCGATCGCCAGCACGGCGCCGGGGATCAGGCGCTGTGAGATACCGTTGAAGGCTTCGGACAGCTCGGCGACGAACATACGCACGCCCTGGGTAATGATGAAAATGGCCACGGCGAAGGAGAAACCGGTCTGCAGGATATAGACCGTCCAGTGGGTTTTGCCCGCCATCGCCTGTACAACATCGATGCCAAAGGAGAGCAGAATGGCGCCAAAGAAAATGGTCATCACAATCGCGGTAGAGACGATGTTGTCGTGGAAAATATTGAGCCAGCCCGGCAGCTTGAGGTCTTCGACGCTCTCCTCTTTTTTCCCCAGATACGGCGCCACTTTATAGGCAATCCACGAGGCAAACTGCTGTTGGTGACCGATAGAGAAGCCGCAGCCGTCGGTAACCAGTTGAGTCGGCTTAAACATCATGTTGGAGGTGATACCCCAGTACAGGGAGACCAGCACCGCGGTGCAGATAATGGTCGTCCACATGGAGTAGCCGAAGATGAAGAAAGAGACCGCAATCAGCCCCGCCTGCTGAAACATGATATGGCCAGTCAGCATGATAGTGCGGATGCCGGTAATGCGGCGCAGCAGGACGTAACAGATATTTAGCGCCAGGGCCAACAGCACCGCATACCCCACCCAGCTATAGGCCTCGCCCATCCGGTCGATGGTCGCCATCATTGAGGCGTAGGTATCGGAAATCGCGCCATTGATGCCATAAACCTCTGACATTTTCGCCACCACCGGCTTAAAGGTGCTGGTAAGAATGCCGGAGCCAGCTTGTAACAGCATGAAACCAATGATGGTTTTGATCGTGCCTTTGATAATCACGCTGACGCTTTTACGCAACAAGATATAGCCAAGGCAGGTCACGATACCCAGCAGCAGCGGGGCATTAGTCATTACCTGATTAAAGAAGACGGTAAAGATGTTGTAGAGGATCTCCATAACACACTCCAGAAGAGGAAGGCTTTGAACGCGCATGACGCTCAGCAGTTGTCGTCGCCCTCACTCTAATAATCAAAAACAATCACAACAAGATTGAATTTGATTAAATGTGACGCATCACGCAAATAATCATATTTTTTGTGCGTGTATTTTCCATTACGTCACGACATAACCAAACAAACCACTAATATCAACAATATACATACATGCCTGATATTAAATTCAGGGTTTATCAGCGCGTTAGCGCAACGCTCTCACCGCTTTTTCTTGAAAATAGCCGATTGCATTCCTGAAAAAACAGTGCCAGTATCAATCAAAACAAATCACCAATTGATTACTTTTGAAATAAAAGAGGAAGAGATCGATGAGTAAAGTGCAAACCATCACCCGTGAATCCTGGATTTTGAGCACTTTCCCGGAATGGGGTAGCTGGCTGAATGAAGAGATCGAACAAGAGCAGGTTGCGCCGGGCACCTTTGCCATGTGGTGGCTGGGATGCACCGGCATTTGGCTAAAATCGGAAGGCGGCGCTAATATTTGCGTCGATTTTTGGTGCGGTACCGGTAAGCAGAGCCACGGTAATCCGCTGATGAAAACCGGCCACCAGATGCAGCGCATGGCCGGGGTGAAAAAACTACAGCCGAACCTGCGCACTACGCCATTCGTGCTCGATCCTTTCGCCATCCGCCAAATTGACGCCGTGCTGGCGACGCACGATCACAACGATCATATCGACGTTAACGTCGCCGCCGCGGTGATGCAAAACTGCGCCGCCGATGTGCCGTTTATTGGACCAAAAACCTGCGTTGATCTGTGGATTGGCTGGGGCGTGCCGGCAGAACGCTGCATCGTCATGAAGCCGGGCGATGTGGTGAAGATCAAAGACATTGAGATCCACGCGCTCGACGCATTCGATCGTACTGCGCTCATTACCCTGCCAGCCGATCAAAAAGCCGCCGGCGTGCTGCCGGACGGAATGGACCAGCGCGCGGTCAACTATCTGTTCAAAACGCCGGGCGGCAACCTGTACCACAGCGGCGACTCACACTATTCCAACTACTATGCGAAGCACGGTAACGAGCATCAGATTGACGTCGCCCTCGGTTCCTATGGGGAAAACCCGCGCGGTATCACCGACAAAATGACCAGCGCCGATATCCTGCGCATGGCGGAATCGCTAAATGCCAAAGTGGTCATTCCGTTCCACCATGATATCTGGTCCAACTTCCAGGCCGACCCACAGGAGATCCGCGTACTGTGGGAGATGAAAAAGGATCGTCTGAAATACGGCTTCAAGCCGTTTATCTGGCAGGTCGGCGGTAAATTTACCTGGCCGCTGGATAAAGACAATTTCGAATACCACTACCCACGCGGATTCGATGACTGCTTTACCATTGAGCCAGACCTGCCGTTCAAATCCTTTTTGTAATCCTATTCCGGCGGGCGCGCCCGCCGGAATTCCCTTTCCACATTAGTATTTAGCGTTAATTTCAAATATCATCTTTGCTTGTCACTTTTAATCGGATTCGCTCATGACTGAAGCGCAAAGACATCAAATTTTACTGGATTTGCTGGCGCAAACGGGATTTGTCACCGTTGAACAGGTAATCTCCCGCCTCGGCATCTCTCCGGCGACGGCAAGACGCGATATCAATAAGCTGGATGAAAACGGCAAGCTGAAAAAGGTCCGTAATGGCGCGGAAGCCATCAGCGAACAGCGCCCACGTTGGTCGCCAATGAACATTCATCAGGCGCAAAACCACGATGAGAAAGTGCGGATTGCCCGCGCCGCCTCGCAACTGGTTTCTCCGGGCGAAAGCATCGTTATCAACTGCGGCTCCACCGCCTTCCTGCTTGGCCGCGAATTATGCGGCAAACCGGTGCAGATCATCACCAACTACCTGCCGCTGGCCAACTATCTGATTGACCAGGAGCATGACAGCGTGATCATTATGGGGGGGCAATATAACCACAGCCACTTCATCACCCTCAGCCCGCAGGGTAGCGAAAACAGCCTGTATGCCGGGCACTGGATGTTCACCAGCGGCAAAGGGTTAACCGCCGAGGGATTGTACAAAACCGATATGTTGACCGCGATGGCCGAGCAGAAAATGCTGAACGTCGTTGGCAAACTGGCGGTACTGGTCGATAGCAGCAAAGTCGGCGAACGCGCCGGGATGCTGTTCAGCCAGGCCAGCCAAATCGACCTGGTTATCACCGGCAAGCAGGCCGATGAAACGATCCTCAAGCAGCTTGAGGATCAGGGCGTGCAGGTTATCCGCGTTTAAAGATGCTGCCGGAAAAAGGCGATGGTCGCGTCCAGCGCTTCCGGGGTAATGCGATGGCGCACGCCCTTTTGCCACTGGCAGGTCAGGTTAGTTGCCAGGCCGCTCTGCGTTAACGCCTGCTGCAGGCGAAAAGTGTCGCCGGGCGGAACCACGTCGTCTGCGTCGCCGTGCCACAACAGCAGCGGCTTGTCGGCTAGCGCCGCTAACTGATGAGTCACGTCCCACTCCGCCAGGCTTGCCGTATCGAATCCGGGCGACGGAAACAGCGTCTGCGCGAGGCTGCTGAAATAGCCCGAGCCCATCAGGCAGGCCACGCATTTTAGCTCCGGATGATGGGTCATGATACCGAGCGCAGTCATGCCGCCCATTGATGCGCCGGCCACCGCCAGCCGTTCATCTTCAAGCCATCCCTCTGCGATAATCGCGTCTCGCAGGGCGGGAAATTCAAGAAAATTCTGTCGCAGGATCGGCCAAAAACGCTGCATTCGCCCCTCCTCGTCGCCGCGAAAACGCGCGCCATGTTCGGCGGCATCCGGCATAATCACCCGGAACCCGGCTTCGGCCAGCGCGACGGCGAAGTAGCTGTAGACCAGCCTGGAAGAGGTAAAACCGTGATAGAAGACGATAACCGGCAGAGGCTTATCCGCCATCCCAGCCGGACAGGCGTGAATCACTTCACCGCCTGCCAGATTGCGCATTTCGAGTGTAATCAACTATCGTCTCCTTCTTTATAGTGGCACGGCGTCTCGCACCAAAACATTCGTCAAAGCTTTGCGTTGAGCACGATTTATAATGTTGAGAGCTCGGTTACGCTTTCATAACATTTTCATTCGAAAATCGCGCGATAGATAACAATTCGGGAACATTCCCCAGAAATGATGTTCAGGCTACCACTACACTATCACTATCAGGAAACGAGATATGGTCATGCGTAGGTTTACACCGTGGTTACTGGCTCTCGCCTTAAGCGGATGTAGCGTCCTGCAGGGTACGCCGGAGGCGCCGCCGCCGGCAAGCGACCATCCGCAGGAAATTCGTCGCAATCAGACTGAGGGCCTGCAAAAGATAGGTACCGTCAGCGTGCTGATGTACGGTTCGCCGATGGATGTCGAGACCGCGTTGAAAGCCAAAGCAGAAGCCGCAAAAGCGGATTACTACGTCATCGTTATGATCGATGACACCATGGTTCCCGGCCAGTGGTATTCGCAAGCGATTCTGTATCATAAATAGCGGTGTGATGCGTTTTTAACCAGCTTTACACTGCTTTGCGTCCATTCACGTTCTCCTGCGCATAATAACGTTCGGCCAGCCTTTTTGGCAGAACGTTAGCAAACGGACTGCCCTCGGGATTACGTGAAATGGAGCTGACGATGAAACGATCACTGACCTTACCCAGCCTGTTGCTGACTACCGCGACGGCCAATACTTCCGCTCAGTCAGCCGAATTCGCCAGTGCGGATTGCGTCACTGGCCTGAACGAAATTGGTCTGATTTCCGTCAATAATATCTCCGGCAGTCAGCAGGATGTCGAGCACGCCATTGCCGTAAAAGCCGATGAGCAGGGCGCTTCCTGGTATCGTATCGTTCAGATGTATGAAGAGCCGCAGCCGGATAGCTGGCGGGTGCAGGCCATTCTCTACGCCTGAGACGGCTGTCGTCCGCGCCCCATCGCCCGTAGCAGCGCATCGTCCAGCAGTTGAGCGTCCAGGCGGATACCTCCTCGCGGATCCAGCATCATCCGGCACCACGCCTGGGCCAGCGGCGGCGATGCAAAGCGCAGCATCTGCGCCCCCGCCCCCAGGCAATACACCAGACGCGCTATTTCTCGTCCCTGCGCCTCAACAGGTCGCCGCAAGAGTTGCTGAAGCTGTCGCCACGCGCGGTCATAATGCCGGTTCTGCCCCTTGACCTCAGCGCACTCCGCCGCCAGCATTTCTAACGCCGCCGGCTGCTTGCCAAGCACCCGCATTACGTCGAGGCACATAATATTGCCGGAACCTTCCCAGATACTATTCACCGGCATCTCACGATATAAGCGCGGGAGTTCGCTCTCTTCGCAATAACCGATACCGCCCAGCACTTCCATCGCCTCGGCGACAAACGGTATACCGGCGCGACAGATAGCAAACTTGGCGGCCGGGGTAAATAAACGAGCCCATAGCACTTCATGCGCATCGTCGCGCCGATCCCAGGCGCGGGCCAGACGGAACAGAAAAGCGGTTTGTCCTTCAAGACGCAGCGCCATCTGGCCCAGCACCTGACGCATCATCGGCTGATCGGCCAGATTCTTGCCGAACGCCTGACGCTGCAGCGCATGGTACAGCGCCACCGAGTATGCGCGGCGCATCAGGGCATGGCTGCCGGCCGCGCAGTCGAAGCGGGTCAGCGCGCCCATCTTGAGAATTTGCCGCACGCCGTCGCCCTCTTCGCCTATCAGCCACCCACAGGCGTCAAAGAATTCGGCTTCGCTACTGGCGTTAGAGCGGTTACCTAATTTATCTTTCAACCTCTCCAGGCTCACGCCATTGCGTTGGCCATCGGGTAAAAAGCGCGGCACAAAGAAGCAGGAGAGCCCGCCCGGCGTCTGGCCTAATACCAGATGCGCATCGCTCTGCGGCACCGAGAAGAACCATTTATGGCCCACCAGCCGATAGAATCCTTCCGCCGTTTTTTCCGCTCGGGTGGTATTGCTGAGCACATCCGAACCGCCCTGTTTTTCGGTCATTCCCATGCCAATCAGCAATCCACGTTTCTGATCGCCCGGTGCGAGATGCGGGTCATAGCGATCGCTGAGTAATGGCGGCAACCAATCGCTGAACACCGCAGGTAACGCGCGCTGCAGCAGCGGCGTTGCGGCGAAGGTCATGGTTATCGGGCATAACGTTCCCGCCTCCACCTGGGCATGCAGCATAAAGCGGGCGGTACGGGCAACAAATGAACCCGCGCGGGCGTCTTCCTGCCAGGCGAGATTATGCACCCGGTTGGCGCACAGTCCCTGCATCAGCAAATGCCAGGCGGGATGAAACCGCACGTCATCCAGCCGGGCGCCGGTGGCGTCATAGCGTAATAGTTCTGGCGGGTTGCTATTCGCCAGTCGCCCCAGCTCCAGCGATTCCGCCGTGCCCAACTGTTGGCCGATGCTGGCGAGCAGATCGCCATCCCAACCGGCGCCTTCACGCACTACCGCCTCACAAAGCGCGGTATCGGACAAAAACAGATTGCTGTTACACAGCGGCGTCGGTTGATTGAATACGGTATGCGTTTGCCAGTGCATGATGTCTCCCTCCGTCAATGGCTCTGACAGTAAGTATGGTCGCCCGCATAGACGGTCACAAAAAAACCGCTACGCCTTCGTGAAGCCCATCACAGGCATAAGAATTTAAAATTTCCTCAGAAAAAATGTATGGAATAATTTATTCATTCGTTACTGTTTTGTATCAGTCGGGGCTTCCTATGCACACCGCCAGCACAACATCAGCGGCGCAAAAACGCGCGCTGATCGCCGGTTCTATCGGTAACTTTATTGAATGGTACGAGTTTGCGGTCTATGGCTTTCTGGCGACCGTAATTGCAAAAAACTTCTTCCAGTTGAACGGGGAAGCGCCGCTGACCGGGCTGATTCTGACTTACGCCTCTTTCGCGATTGCGTTCTTCTTTCGCCCGCTGGGCGCCATCGTTTTTGGCCGTCTTGGCGATCGTATTGGTCGCAAGCCGACGCTGATTATCGTGTTGGTACTGATGACGCTCGCCACCACGGCAATCGGGCTGGTACCGGTTTACGCCAGCATCGGTATTGCGGCGCCACTCCTGCTGACCGGATTACGTATTCTGCAGGGGTTGTTTGCCGGCGGCGAGTATGGAGGAGCGGTATCGCTGATGACCGAGTTCGCCCCTAAAGGTAAACGCGGTCTGTATGGCGCATGGCAATCTTTTACCGTGGCATTAGGGTTGCTGGCAGGCGCAGGCGTGGTCGCGCTGATTTCCGCCGTACTGAGCCCCGAAGCGCTGCATGACTGGGGCTGGCGAATTCCCTTTTTCCTCGCCATACCGATGGGCATCGTTGCGCTATGGCTACGCGTTAAAATGGAAGAGACGCCGGGCTTTTTACGCCAGCAGCAGACTACGCCGCCTGCGGAAACCCGCGCCAGTTGGCGCCAGACGCTCAAAGCGATTTTCACCGGCATTGGCCGGCTGATGGTATGGTCGGCGGCGGGTTATACCTACCTGGTGATCATGCCCTCGTACCTCCAGTCCGCGCTGCACACCGGTTTTAATCAGGCGCTGCTGATTGCGGTGATCTCCAACATTGGCTTCGCCATCACCATCTTGCCTGCCGGGATGCTCAGCGATCAGTGGGGACGTCGGCGGGTGATGGTCGCGGCTGCGGTATTGCTGCTGGTACTGGCGCTGCCGCTGCTGAAAATATTGCAGGCGGAAAGCAGCACGCTGCTGGTGAAAGGTATCGTGGTGCTGATTGCGGGTGGACTGGTGGGGATTCTGGCCGGGCCTGGGCCGGCGATGCTGGCGGAGATGTTCCCTACCAGGGTGCGTTATACCGGGCTGGGGTTAGCCTATTCGCTATCAAATGCCGTGTTTTCCGGCTGCGCCGGATTGATCATTACCGGCCTGATTAAACAGACCGGTAATCTGGATATTCCGGCGTACTACGTGATGGCGACGGCCGTCGTCAGTATAGCCGCGCTAATGACGCTCAATAAGAACGACCATCTGCGCGCGCTGGACGACTAACCCGCCGCGCCAGCGGCGGCTTAGCTGCGCTGGCGCACCGCTTCAAACAGGCAGATACCGGTGGCGACAGAGACGTTCAGCGAAGAGACGCTACCCGCCATCGGGATGCTGATCAGTTCATCACAATGCTCGCGGGTCAAACGACGCATACCTTCACCTTCCGCGCCCATCACCAGCGCCATCGGGCCGGTCATTTTGCTCTGGAACAGCGTATGGTCGGCTTCGCCGGCAGTACCGACAATCCACACGTTTTCTTCCTGCAGCAGACGCATAGTACGCGCCAGATTGGTGACGCGGATCAGCGGCACGCTTTCCGCCGCGCCGCAGGCGACTTTTTTCGCCGTAGCGTTGAGCTGAGCGGAACGATCGCGCGGCACGATCACCGCATGCACGCCTGCGGCGTCGGCGCTACGCAGGCAGGCGCCGAGGTTGTGCGGATCGGTGACGCCGTCGAGGATCAGCAGGAACGGTTGATCGAACTGCGCCAGCAGATCCGGCAGATCGTTTTCCTGATACTGACGTCCCGGCTTCACGCGGGCAATGATGCCCTGATGCACCGCGCCTTCGCTTTTCTCATCGAGGAACTGGCGGCTGGCAACCTGAATCACCACGCCCTGCGCTTCAAGGGCATGGATCAGCGGCAGCAGACGCTTATCCTCACGGCCTTTCAGAATAAAAACTTCCTGAAAACGCTCAGGGGCGCGTTCCAGCAGTGCCTGCACCGCATGGATGCCGTAAATCATTTCACTCATTGATGTACTCGTTTTAGGTTCTGTTATCCGTTCCCTTCACCCCGTTCTGCGCCAGCAGACTTCAGGGCGAAGGGACGTCAATCACTCGGCGATCTTCTTTTTCGCCGCGCGCTTGGCTTTGGTTGCCGCGGCGATTTTCTGCGTTTTCGCCGACGGTTTTTTCGCTTTCTTTTCGCCTTTCGGTTTGGCTTTAGCTTTCTCTTTTTCCTTACGGAAGGCGCTATCTGGCTCGAAGTTTACCTGCTTGCCTACCTGACGACGACGGCCGCCGCCGTTTTTACCCGGCGCGCCCTTCTTCGCTTTTTCGCGTGCGGTTTTGCCAACATTACGCGGACCGCGTTCGCTGGAAATCAGGCTGAAATCAATCTTACGCTCATCCATATTGACCGCTTCGACGCGCACTTCCACGCGGTCGCCCAGGCGGTAAGTCTGGCCGCCGGACTCGCCAATCAGCCGCTGCCCGACCTGGTCGAAGCGATAGTAGTCATTATCCAACGAGGAGACATGTACCAGACCATCGATAAACAGATCGTTCAGGCGGACGAAGAAGCCAAAGCCGGTGACGCTTGCGATCACGCCGGAGAAGGTGTTGCCCACCTGATCCTGCATGAAGTCGCACTTCAGCCAGTCTGACACTTCGCGCGTCGCTTCATCGGCGCGGCGCTCGGTCATCGAGCAGTGCTCGCCCAGCTGCAGCATCTCTTCCATGCTGTAGTGCCAACCGCCGGTCTCGGTGCTATTGCCTTTATGTCCCTGCTCTTTCGCCAGTAAATACTTAATAGCGCGATGCAGCGACAGGTCAGGATAACGACGGATCGGCGAGGTGAAGTGCGCGTATGACTGCAGCGCCAGGCCGAAGTGGCCGCGGTTTTCCGGATCGTAGACCGCCTGCTTCATGGAACGCAGCAGCATCGTCTGCAGCATTTCCGCATCCGGGCGATCGGCGATGGAAGTCAGCAGCTCGGCGTAATCGCGCGGCTCCGGTTTGTTGCCGCCCGGCAGCTCCAGCCCCAGCTCCGCCAGCACGGTGCGGAAGGCGGTAATCGCTTCGGTGCTTGGCTTATCGTGAATACGGAACAGCGCTGGCTCCTGCGCTTTCTCAACGAAACGCGCCGCGGAGATGTTCGCCAGAATCATGCACTCTTCGATCAGCTTGTGCGCATCGTTACGCTGAGTCTGTTCGATACGCTCGATACGACGCTCGGCGTTGAAGATGAATTTAGCTTCTTCACTTTCAAATGAGATACCGCCGCGCTCTTCACGGGCGCCATCCAGCACCTTATAGAGGTTATGCAGCTCTTCAATATGCTTCACCAGCGGCGCGTAGTGTTCGCGCAGCTCTTGATCGCCCTGCAGCATATGCCAAACCTTGGTGTAGGTGAGACGGGCGTGAGAGCTCATCACCGCTTCATAGAATTTAAAGCCGGTCAGGCGACCTTTTGACGAGATCGTCATTTCGCAGACCATACACAGGCGATCGACCTGTGGATTCAGCGAGCACAGGCCGTTGGACAGCACTTCCGGCAGCATCGGTACGACCTGCGAAGGGAAGTAGACTGACGTCCCGCGGCTGCGCGCTTCGCCGTCCAGCGGCGTACCGGGGCGCACGTAGTAACTCACGTCGGCGATAGCCACCCACAGACGCCAGCCGCCGCCGCGTTTTTTCTCGCAGTACACCGCGTCATCAAAGTCGCGGGCATCTTCGCCGTCAATAGTAACCAGCGGTAGAGAGCGCAAATCAACGCGCCCGGCTTTCGCCTCTTCCGGCACCTGCTCTTTGAGGCCGGAGACCTGTTTTTCCACCGCCGGCGGCCAGACGTAAGGGATCTCATGGGTACGCAGCGCCATATCAACGGCCATGCCGGTGCCCATGTTGTCGCCCAGCACTTCAACTATTTTGCCGACCGCCTTGGTACGACGGGTTGGACGCTGGGTCAGTTCGACCACCACCACGTAACCCATGCGGGCGCCCATGATCTCTTCAGGCGGGATCAGGATATCGAAGCTTAGACGGCTGTCGTCCGGCACCACGAAGCCCACGCCGGCATCGGTGAAGTAACGGCCGACGATCTGGCTGGTTTTCGGCACCAGCACGCGAACGATGCGCGCTTCGCGACGGCCCTTACGGTCCGCGCCCAGCGGCTGGGCCAACACCTGGTCGCCATGAATACACATTTTCATCTGCTCAGATGAAAGATACAGGTCGTCTTTGCGCCCTTCGACGCGTAAAAAGCCGTAGCCGTCGCGGTGGCCAATAACGACGCCTTTGACTAAATCGAGACGTTCCGGCAGGGCATAGCACTGACGGCGAGTGAAGACCAGCTGGCCATCGCGTTCCATTGCCCGCAGGCGGCGACGCAGCGCTTCAGTTTGTTCTTCGCCCTCAATATTTAACTCAATCGCCAGCTCGTCACGGCTGGCCGGTTTTTCACGTTTGGTTAAATGTTCGAGGATAAATTCCCGGCTCGGGATGGGATTCGCGTACTTCTCAGCTTCGCGTTCCTGGAATGGGTCTTGTGACATATCGGTTCCTCCGTTGTCATCTCCGATGAAAGTCTGACTGCGTTTTACGCCGCCGCTTTGTGGGTTCTCTTTACGCTGCGGCGCAAATCATTCAGCGCTTTTCTTCCACCAGTAATAATTTATATAGCGGTTGATTCTTTTCAACCAAATCGGCCAGCGTGTAGTTATCCAGTTCCTTCAGGAAACTTTGCGCGGCTTCGGCAAGTGCCTGTTTCAGGCGACAAGCGGGAGTAATGTGGCAAAATTCGCTGCTGCAATTCACCAGCGATAGCGGCTCCAGATCGCGCACAACATCACCCACGCGAATCATTTTAGCCGGCTTGCCAAGGCGAATCCCCCCATTCTTTCCCCGCACGGCCGTCACATAGCCAACACGGCTTAACTGATTGATTATTTTGACCATATGATTACGGGAAACGCCATAGACATCCGTCACCTCGGAAATACTGGTCATTCGGTCATCCGGCAACGACGCCATGTAAATCAGCGCGCGTAATCCGTAATCGGTGAAACTCGTTAACTGCACATCAACCTCAGGGTAAGGGGAAAGCGGTGAATCCGCGGGTATTAACTCTATTGATGATAAACCAGCCAGCGCTCAGGCCGCTAATTTATTTGAAATGGGGCGGGCGAACTGCAAAAACAAGGGCGCCCGAACGGCGCCCCTGGATGATGATTACGCGTCGAACGGATCGCGCAGAATCATAGTCTCAGTACGGTCAGGACCGGTAGAGATGATATCAACCGGCACGCCGGTCAGCTCTTCAATACGCGCGATGTAGTTCAGCGCTGCCTGCGGCAGGCCGCTACGCTCTTTCACGCCGAAGGTGGTTTCGGACCAGCCCGGCATGGTTTCGTAGATAGGCTCGATACCTTCCCAGTTGTCGGCAGCCAGCGGAGTGGTAGTCACTTCACGGCCGTCCGGCATACGGTAACCGACGCAGATTTTCACTTCTTTCAGGCCGTCAAGGACGTCCAGTTTGGTCAGGCAGAAGCCGGACAGGGAGTTAATCTGCACCGCACGGCGTACCGCGACAGCGTCCAGCCAGCCGGTACGACGACGACGGCCGGTAGTGGCGCCGAATTCGTTACCCTGCTTGCACAGGAACTCGCCGGTTTCATCAAACAGCTCGGTCGGGAACGGGCCCGCGCCTACGCGAGTCGAGTAAGCTTTGATGATACCCAGAACGTAATCCACATAACGCGGGCCCAGGCCGGAACCGGTCGCCACGCCACCCGCGGTGGTGTTGGAGGAAGTTACGTACGGATAGGTACCGTGGTCGATATCCAGCAGCGTGCCCTGCGCGCCTTCGAACATCACGAAGTCGCCGCGCTGACGCGCCTGATCGAGCAGATCGGAAACGTCAACGACCATGCTGGTGAGGATGTCGGCAATCGCCATCACATCGTCCAGCACTTTCTGGTAGTCAACCGCTTCTGCTTTATAGAAGTTCACCAACTGGAAGTTGTGATATTCCATCACTTCTTTCAGTTTGTCAGCGAAGGTGGCTTTATCAAACAGGTCGCCAACGCGCAGGCCGCGACGGGCGACTTTATCTTCGTAAGCCGGGCCGATACCGCGACCGGTCGTACCGATAGCTTTCGCGCCACGCGCTTTTTCACGCGCTACGTCCAGCGCGACGTGATAATCGAGAATAAGCGGGCAGGCTTCAGAGAGCAGCAGACGCTCACGAACAGGGATACCACGGTCTTCCAGACCTTTCATCTCTTTCATCAGCGCAGCCGGAGACAGCACAACACCGTTTCCGATGATGCTGGTTACATTCTCACGGAGAATACCTGATGGAATAAGATGGAGGACGGTTTTTTCACCGTTGATTACGAGAGTATGGCCTGCGTTATGGCCACCCTGGTAGCGCACAACATATTTAGCCCGTTCTGTCAGGAGATCGACGATCTTCCCTTTACCTTCGTCACCCCATTGGGTGCCCAGTACGACGACGTTGTTACCCATTTTTTCAAAATCACCGTTTGCTTAAAAATGGATTCTACCATCGCTTTTTCAGAGTTACAGCACTTTTTGCACTCAAAATGAGGGTAATCCGATTATTTTTTGATCAGCCAATCGATTTCCTCAACATGTAGTAGATGACAATGCCAGCCACCACAAGACCGCCGCCAAAGCGACGCAATAAATTATCCGGCAGTTGGCTCATTGTCGCTACCATCTTGCGCCAGGCGCGGGGATAAAGCAGTGGGCCAAGACCTTCGAGAACTAAAACCAGCGCCAGTGCCAGCCAAATTGTTGCATTCATTATTGATGACCCTTATAGAAAAACAAAACCGCCGCCAGTTGGCGCCGGTGAGTATTACCGCAAACCCTTTTTCTTTCTTCACATTCTCCGGCATTTCACAGGCAATATGAAACCACTAGCTGAGAGAAAAATCACAATCTATGGCATGAAAAAAGGCGCCTCTTGCAAGGCGCCTTCTGATTTCACACTGACCCGGCTTATTTACGCACGGAATCCGGTGACTTCATGTAACGGAAGAAATCGCTATCCGGGCTGAGGACCATCACGTCCTGGTTGCTCTGGAAGCTCTTCTCATAAGCGCGCAGGCTACGGATAAAGGCATAGAAGCCCGGATCCTGACTGAATGCATCGGCAAACAGTTTTGCCGACTCGGCATCGCCTTCACCGCGCAGAATACGCCCTTGACGCTCGGCTTCCGCAAGGGTCTTGGTCACTTCATAGTCCGCGGTAGCGCGCAGTTTTTCCGCTTCTTCCTGACCTTGTGAACGATGGCGACGAGCAACCGCTTCACGCTCGGCGCGCATACGGTTGTAGATCGCTTCAGACACTTCAGCCGGCAGGTTGATCTGCTTGATACGTACGTCAACGACTTCAATACCCAGCGCCGCCATACTGTTCGGGTTGATCACCTGAACCTTACCGTTAGTTTCAGCTTCTACACGCTCTGCCGCTTTAGCGATAGCGTCATCGGCTGCCGGCGTCGAGACTTCATCTTCTGTACCAGCAGAACCGGAGTTCAGCGCATCACGCACCTCCAGGGTCAAACGACCGCGGGAATCAGTCACGATGTCTTTCACGTCCAGACGACCAATCTCAGAGCGCAGACGGTCAGAGAACTTACGCTTCAGCAGAACTTCGGCCTGGGAGACGTCGCCGCCGCCGGTCGCCAGATAGTAACGACTGAAGTCACTGATGCGCCACTTGATATAGGAGTCGACGATCAGATCTTTCTTCTCTTTGGTAACAAAGCGGTCAGCCTGGTTGTCCATGGTCTGGATACGCGCATCCAGCATTTTCACGGATTCAATAAACGGGATCTTGAAGTGCAGACCCGGCGCATACACCAGCGGCTTGTTCTCATCGTCGCGCAGAACTTTGCCGAAGCGCAGCGTAATGCCGCGCTCGCCTTCTTTCACCACGAAGACAGACATGTAGAGCACTACCAGCACGACGACAATGATCGCGATAACAGATTTACGCATCGTTATTCCCCCTGACGCTGGTAGTCGTTACGCTGCGCGTTGGCGCGGCGTTGGTCCATAATGGTACCCCCGGTTGAACTCGAGGTTGATGAGGTGCTGGCGCTGCTTGAGCTGGACGCAGGCGGCAGGCGCAGCAGATCGCTTGCGCCACTGCTATCGCTCTTTGCCGGCGCGCCGGTGGCGCCTTTCAGCATCTGATCCAATGGCAGAACCATCAGGTTGCCGCCCTTGCTGTCATTAACCAGCACTTTGCGGGTATGGCTCAGCACTTTTTCCATGGTTTCGATATACAGACGCTCGCGGGTAATTTCCGGCGCGGCTTTATATTCCGGCAGGATCTTCGCAAAGCGAGCGACTTCACCCTGCGCTTCCAGTACGGTCTGGGTTTTATACGCACGCGCCTCTTCGAGGATACGCTGCGCCTGACCGTTAGCACGCGGCTGAACTTCGTTGGTATAGGCTTCCGCTTCGCGGATGTACTGCTGCTCGTTCTCACGCGCGGCAATGGCATCATCAAACGCGGCCTTCACCTCTTCCGGCGGACGCGCCGTCTGGAAGTTGACGTCCAGCAGGGTGATACCCATGTTGTACGGACGAATGGTCTCTTCCAACTCGCGCTGGGTATCGCTACGGATAACGGTACGACCTTCGGTCAGGATACGGTCCATGGTGTACTTACCAATGACGCCGCGCAGGGCGCTGTCGGTGGCCTGACGCAGACTATCGTCGGCGCTGGTCACGCTAAACAGGTAGCGCTCCGGATCGGTCACCCGGTACTGTACGTTCATCTCAACGCGCACGACGTTCTCATCGGAAGTCAGCATCACACCGGATGCGGCCAGTTCACGAACCGACTCGACGTTCACCGCTTGCACATTATCGACAAAGGTTGGCTTCCAGTTCAGACCTGGCTCAACCAGATGACTGAACTTGCCAAAGCGTGTCACCACACCACGTTCCGCTTCCTTGATGGTATAGAAACCGCTGGCTGCCCAGATAATCACCGCCGCTGCAGCAACGATGCCGACAATGCGCCCACCCATTGGACCGCGCGGGCCCTGAGTCACATTACCGCCACCCTGGCCGCCTTTACCGCCGCCGAGACCGCCAAGTTTTTTGCTTAACTTGCGGAAGATATCATCCAGATCGGGCGGCCCCTGATCGCGACCGCCTTTGTTGCCATTTCCCTCAGAGTTGCCGCCATTTTTGCTGCTTCCCCACGGGTCGCGGTCCTGTCCGTTATTACCGGGCTGATTCCACGCCATGTATATGCTCCATATTTGTTTTTGATATCCCCACAGGGGTTAATATCTTCAGGCCAGGTCAAACCACGTAGTCGACCAACGCAGGCTCTTGTTTGCAGAGGCGACGCCAGTCCACGATGGGCATGCGCACTTGCAGGCTTACGCTGCCGTCATCCTCCATCCACTCTTTTTCTATCGCCTGAAGCTGATAGAAACGGCTTCTCAGGCGACCTTCCTGCGGCGGTAAGCGCAGCGTATGCTGCGCCACTTCGCCGGAAAGACGCTCTGTTAACGCCTGAAAAAGCAGTGGTACGCCAATCCCGGTCTGGGCGGAGAGCCAGACCCGAATCGGTTTATTCTCTTCATCCCGATCGATGCGCGGTTCAAAATCGTCAAGCACATCGATTTTGTTCATCACCAGCAATGACGGAATTTCATCGGCCTCGATTTCAGCAAGGACCGTATTTACTGCATCAATATTTTCCTGCACGCGGACATCCGCGGCATCAATGACGTGCAGCAGCAGCGTCGCCTGACGCGTCTCCTGCAGCGTCGCTTTAAACGCCGCCACCAGATCGTGCGGCAGATGACGAATAAAGCCTACGGTGTCTGCCAGTACCGTTTCGCCGACGTCGGTGACGTTAATACGGCGCAGCGTCGGGTCCAGGGTGGCGAACAGTTGGTCCGCGGCATAGACTTCCGCTTCGGTTATCTGGTTGAACAGCGTTGATTTTCCGGCGTTGGTATATCCCACCAGCGAGACGGTAGGGATATCGGCCTTGGCGCGTGACCGCCGACCTTGCTCGCGCTGTTTTTCTACTTTTTCCAGTCGCGACAGGATCTGCATAATACGGTTACGCAGCAATCGACGGTCGGTTTCGAGCTGGGTTTCACCCGGTCCGCGCAAACCAATCCCGCCCTTCTGCCTTTCAAGGTGGGTCCAGCCGCGTACCAGACGCGTGGCCAGATGGCGCAGCTGCGCCAGCTCAACCTGCAGTTTCCCTTCGTGGGTACGCGCTCGCTGGGCAAAAATATCTAAAATCAGACCGGTGCGATCGATAACCCGGCATTCGCATAGCTGCTCCAGGTTACGTTCCTGGGCCGGACTCAAGGCATGATCGAACAGCACGACCGAGGCGCCGGTCGCTTTTACGGCTTCCGCAATTTCAACAGCCTTACCTTCACCTACAAAATACTTCGGGTGCGGTGCTTTACGGCTACCGGTAATCACCTGCATTGCTTCGACACCGGCGGAAGAGACCAGGGATTCAAACTCCTGGAGATCCTCCATATCTTTGTCTTGCGAAAAATAGATGTGTACCAGTACCGCCTGCTCACCGGCATCATAACGGTCAAACAAGCGTAAACCCCTTATAAAATACCAGCGGGGAACGCAGAAAACCTGGCTCCCCGACGTGGAAAAACAGCATTAGCCTTATTCGGCGTCGTCGCTGTCTTGCTGCGGCGCAGAAGAACCTTGCGCGCTACCACCGTGGTGATAGTTGCTTGCACCGCCGCCAGCATTATTGCTGTGGTGAGACACCGGGCGGGACGGGACAACAGTAGAAATTGCGTGCTTATAGACCATCTGACTGACCGTGTTCTTCAACAGGATCACGAACTGATCGAAAGACTCAATTTGCCCTTGCAGCTTAATACCATTCACCAAATAAATAGAAACCGGAACACGTTCCCGACGCAAAGCGTTCAGGAACGGATCTTGTAAAGATTGCCCCTTAGCCATTCTCTCTTTTCCTTATATGTATGCTTGTTTTGTACTCAGAACCTTACGATTCTTAAAAAAATTACGCACGATACCGTTCAATTGTACACGTTCAGTTCTGGCTAGCACCAACAACCTGTAATACTTTGTTGAGCGCTTGTTCAGGTTGCTCACTGTCTAACCAGTGAACATCTTCCCAACCGCGCAGCCAGGTGACCTGACGTTTAGCTAACTGTCTCGTCGCGCAAACACCTCGATAAACCATTTCATCATACGGGACCTCGCCTTCAAGGTATGACCACATCTGGCGGTATCCGACACAACGAATGGAAGGCATATCCGTATGCAAATCTCCACGGGCAAATAGCGCCCGCACTTCTGCTTCAAAACCTGAAGCCAACATCTGATGAAAACGCTGCTCAATGCGTTGATGTAGCAGTTCACGGCTCGCCGGGGCGATGGCGAACTGATGCACCTGATACGGCAGAGCCTCTCCTGACGTTTGCGTCAGTTCAGTTAAAGTTTTACCCGAAATGAAAAAAACTTCCAGTGCTCGGGAAAGTCTTTGCGGATCATTTGGATGAATACGCGCGGCGGCCACGGGATCGATCTCCTGTAACTGCCGGTGCAATGCGTGCCACCCCTGCTCTGCCGCTTGTTGCTCAATTCTGGCCCTGACTGCGGGATCCGCCGAAGGCAGCGGCGATAACCCTTCCAACAACGCTTTGAAGTACAACATCGTCCCGCCGACCAACAGCGGGATGCGTCCGGCGGCGACGATATCCGCCATTTCCGCCAACGCATCGCGACGAAAATCCGCCGCCGAATACGACTCTGCCGGATCAAGAATATCCAGCAACCGATGCGGCGCAGCGCTAAGCTCCGCGGCATCGGGTTTGGCCGTGCCGATATCCATTCCTCGATAGATGAGGGCGGAATCGACGCTAATCAACTCTACGGGCAAAACTTTACGCAAGGCGATAGCTAATGCGGTTTTACCGGAGGCCGTCGGCCCCATTAAAAAAATTGCCTTAGGCAGGCTCGCCTCAGTTACATCACTCATCTTTCAGGGCTGTCATTGCCGAATGTAAATCAACAGGTTGTAACAGACCACCCGGCGGCGCTTTAATCAGCTGCGGACATAAACGCTCAACGTCCGCCAGAACCGAAATCGCCTGCGCCATGCTCCACTGCGCGTGCTCGCTCGCCAGATTACGCGCTGTCCATTGGGCGATGTCGCCGACGTCGAATGCCGTTAGCTGCGCCAGGTAGCCTATCAGTTCAGGAATCAAGATTTGTAAATTTTGTTGTCTTAAGGGTAAAGGCACCGCGCGGACCGTCACGTGCTGGGAATCTGCTTGTAAATCGATACCCAATTGCGCCAGCGCCGGCTGCGCCTTTTCCAACGCTTTGCGTTCTGCTTCACTCACTTTAAGACGCAGCGGGATAAGCAGCGGCTGCGCGCAAACCGCTTCCGCGCCCGGCGTAAGTTGCGCCTGACGTAGCCAGCGTTCCGCCACCGGCAGCGCCAGCAACGCCAATGCGCCGCCGCGCTCAAGCAGCGCGCAATCGCCGCCGATAATAGTTAGCACCCGGCCAAAGCTTTGGCTGTGGGCTGCCAGACTTTCCGCAGGCGTCGGCGCAGGTTGTTTTTTTTCCGCCGCCGGGGTTTGCAGCAGTTGACGATAAAGCGCTCCCTGCTGTTTCTGATAGCCAGGCTGGGCGTGCGGCCAGCTGGCGCCGCCTGAGCTATAGCCGCCGCCGGCGGCGGCAGGTTCCCGCGGCGCGCGAGTATCATAACCAGGCGCCGCCGGTTCCCGGGCAGGCGATGGGCGAGCGAAATGGTTCGCGCCCGCCGCTACGCGGTTCTCCGGCACCTGCCGCGGCGCGGGCGCTTCGTCTTCTTCCGCCAGCGGCGCATCAAGCTGCTGCTGAAGCACGCTCAGTACGCCCTGATAGATAAAGTCATGAACCAGCCGTGATTGATGGAAACGCACTTCGTGCTTCGCCGGATGCACATTGACATCAACCTGATGCGGGTCAATCTCCAGATACAGCACAAACGCCGGCTGCTGGTCAGCGCCCAGTTTATCTTCACAGGCCTGGCGAATAGCATGGTTGATCAGCCGGTCGCGCATCATACGCCCGTTAACGTAACAGTACTGGATTTCCGCTAACGCCGGATTAGTATGCAACGGGTCGGCAACCCAGCCGCGCAGCGTCAGATCGCCATGCTGCCACTCAATTGCCAACGCGTGCTCCAGAAACGCCGCGCCGCAAATCGAGCCGAGGCGGCGCTCGCGCGGGCCGCCTTCCGCCACGGCACGATACTGGCGCATCATTTTGCCGTTATGGCTGAGATTAATCGTCACATCAAAACGCGCCAGCGCGATGCGGCGGACGATTTCATCAATATGATTAAACTCGGTTTTTTCGGTGCGCATGAACTTACGCCGCGCGGGGGTGTTGTAAAACAGATCCAGCACTTCCAGCGTGGTGCCAATCGGATGCGCCGCCGGTTTCACCGTTACCGCCTGGTCTCTACCTTCAGCATAGGCCTGCCAGGCTTCCTGCTGCTCCGCGGTACGCGATGTCAGCGTCAGGCGAGCGACGGAACTGATACTGGCCAGCGCTTCGCCGCGAAAACCAAGACTGATGATCGCCTCAAGGTCATCCAGCGAGGCGATTTTACTGGTGGCGTGACGAGCCAGCGCCAGCGCCAGTTCGTCTTTTTTAATCCCGCAGCCGTTATCGCGAATACGGATAAGCTTCGCGCCGCCGCGTTCAATATCAATGTCGATACGGGTCGCGCCGGCATCAAGGCTGTTTTCGACCAGCTCTTTCACTACCGACGCCGGACGTTCCACCACCTCGCCAGCGGCAATCTGGTTGGCGAGTTGCGGCGGCAGGACCTGAATCGGCATGACCTTCTCCTTAGTTAATCAACGACCCGCCAGGCGAACTGGCGCTGGCGGTTTGCGCAGCCGTGCCGCGCGGCGCTGATTGCAGCGGGTGCTGCATATAATAGTTACGCAGCCCTTTATAAATCGCCTCTGCAATCTGCTGTTGGTAATCATCGCTACCCAGCAGGCGCTCTTCGCCGTTATTACTGATAAAGCCGGTTTCGACGAGGATCGACGGAATATCCGGCGAGCGCAGAACGCCAAGGCTGGCGTGCTCCGGACGGCGTTTATGCAGATTGCCGATCCGCTGCAGCTGGCTCAGTACATCGGTTGCCACATCATAACCGACGCGCTGGGAATGGCCGAACTGTAAATCCAGTACCGCCTGGCTCAGATAAGGATCCGACTGGCTATTCGCCAGCACGTCGCCCGCGCCGCCCAGGAGTTCCGATTGTTTCTCATGCTGTTCAAGCCAACCGGCCATTTCGCTGTTAGCGCGGCGGTTAGAGAGCACCCATACCGATGCGCCGGTCGCGTCGCGATTCGGAGCCGCATCGGCATGGATAGAGACCAGGAAATTAGCGTTTTGTTTCCGCGCCACGTCCGAACGCCCCATGACCGAGATGAAGTAGTCGCCATTACGGGTCAACACCGGTTTAAACTGCGGATCGTCGTTAAGCAACGCTCGCAGTTTATGGGCGATAGCAATCGTGACGTTTTTCTCTTTGGTGCCGCCAGGCCCGATAGCGCCAGGATCCTGGCCGCCGTGCCCGGCATCAATAGCGATAATAATCTTATCGTCAGAAGAGACGGTACGCGCCGCCGGACGGGTAATAGTCTGGTTGTTGGTCATCGCCGGCTGACTGCTGGTCACCACCGTGGTTCTGTCGCTGCCTGAGCTTTTAAACGGATTGCGCGGCGGCTCGCTCGGACGCGGCGACACTACCGGCGCTTCGACCCGCTTCGCTACCACTGGCGGTGGCGGAGGTGGCGGCGGCACATCGGCATTAATGGTAAAGACGACGGTATAGTTGGCGCCGTTTTGCTGCTTCACCGCCCGCGTTTTTCCATCTTCCGTCAGATCGACCAACAGACGCAGAGATTGCGTATCCTGAGGCGAGCCGGAGCGAATGCTTTTGACCAGGTTATTACCGCTAAACTGCAACGGCAGCCCCTGAAGCACCCCGGTTTGTTTGATATCCAACGCCACCACGCGCTTACCTTGCGGGGTGAAGGAATATTCGGGATCGCCGACAAAACTTAGCGTTATCCGGGCCTGCCGATCGCCGTTTGAGACCTGGATATCGGATAAACTTGCCGCGGATGCCTGAGTGCCGAACAGCATCAGAGCGGCGGCCAGCCAACTGGTTATACGATACTTCATCCCGTCATCCTTTAGGCTAAATGGCTAAACGCGCCAATAAAGACTCACCCAATGAAGAGACCGCCGTTACGCGCGCCTCACGCCCTTGCGCCTGGTAATCCAGGTGAATTTCGACATCCGGGTCAGGCAGTACACCCGCGCCTTGTTGCGGCCATTCCACCAGGCAGATGGCATCGTTAGCGAAGTAATCGCGGATCCCCATAAATTCGAGCTCCTCAGGATCCGCCAGGCGGTACAGGTCGAAGTGATACACCATCAGATTTTCGAGGGTGTAAGGCTCCACCAGCGTATACGTTGGGCTTTTGACATTGCCGCGGTGGCCAAGGGCCTGTAGAAAACCGCGGCTGAAGGTGGTTTTACCCGCGCCTAAATCGCCATACAGATAGATAACCGTCGCGCCGCTACAGGCCTGCGCTACGCGGTTGCCAAGGTCTAATGTCGCCTGCTCGTCGGGTAAAGGAATCACACGGTTAATCATGGTCTAGGTCAATCACATCCGGGTTAACAACACGCCTTAGCGTGCAAAAAAGATCGGTCGCCAGCATCCCGCGGGCACCATCTCTGGCGGCCAGCCGGTCTGCGGCTTCGCCGTGCGCCACGCAGCCTGCGCAAGCGGCATCATACTGGGTCAGCCCCTGTCCCAACAGCGCGGCGATAATGCCGGTGAGCACATCGCCCATCCCGCCGCTGGCCATTCCGGGATTACCGGCATCAATGATACCGATTTCGCCCGCGTCATTCGCCACTACGGTTCCTGCGCCTTTTAGCACCACCACGCCGCCATACCGTTTTACCAGACGCTGTACAGAATGTAAGCGATCGCTTTCAACTTCTGCCACGCTGATATTCAATAAACGGGCGGCTTCGCCAGGATGCGGGGTTAACACGCGATTGTGACGTTTATCGGGATTGATTGCCAGCAGGTTCAACGCGTCGGCATCCCAGACCATCGGTTTGCGAAAATTCTCTACCTGTCGCAGCGCCGCTTTACCCCACTCGCTTAGCCCAAGACCGGGACCAATCGCTACGACATCCGCCCACTCCAGGCTTTCGGTAAGAGAGTCACCGTTCAGCTCATGGACCATCAATTCCGGCCTGGCAGTCACAATGCCCGCGATATTTTCCGCCCTGGTCAGCACACGTACTAAACCCGCGCCGGCACGTAGAGCGGCCTCACCCGCCATACGAATGGCGCCAGCGGTGCCGCGATCGCCGCCAATAATCACCAGCCGACCATGCGAACCTTTATGCGACGTCGGACGACGCGGCGGCAGCCAGCCTGCCAGCTGCGCCGCGGAAAAACGGCGAATAGCGGTGTTTTGCCCGGCAAGCCAGCGCTCCAGGCCGAGCGCATGATGATGTAAGCGCCCGACAACGTCGCGGGCATTACCGGTCAGCAGACCGGGTTTTAGCGCGATAAACGTCAGGGTATGGGCGGCGTGGATCGCCGCGCCAGGCGTCGCGCCGGTTTGCGCGTTCAGCCCGGAGGGAATATCAAGCGCAATAACCGGCGCGGGGTAGGCGTTCGCCAGTTCAATCAGCCCGGCGACATTAGCGCGCGGCGCGCTATGCAGGCCGGTGCCGAGCAGCCCGTCAATAATCAATGAGATATCATCCGGCCAGGCGCTATCGGCGGCGTGGATGACGCCGCCGGCATTGAGCCACTCTTCCCGTGCGGCCTGCGCCTCTTCCGGCAGCGGCTTATCGCTTTCCAACGCCAGTAGCGTTACCACGATGCCCTGCGCCTGCGCCAGCCGCGCGACCACGTAGCCGTCGCCGCCGTTATTGCCGTGGCCGCAGAGGATTAACCAGCGCTGGCTGGCGGGATAAAGGCTGCGGGCCAGCTGGAACGCCGCCTCGCCGGCGCGGCGCATCAGTTCAAAAAGCGTCAGCCCGAGACTATCCGCCGCCTCTCTTTCCGCCTGGCGCAGCGTCTCCGCTGACCATACGATGTGTGGTATACTGTCAGGGTTTTTCGTCATTGTATGGTCCATCATGTCACAGCCCCTCGATCTCAATCAGTTAGCGCAACAAATCAAACAATGGGGCACCGAGCTTGGCTTCCAGCAGGTTGGTATTACCGATACCGATCTCAGCGCCAGCGAACCTAAGTTACAGGCATGGCTGGATAAACAATACCATGGCGAAATGGAATGGATGGCTCGCCACGGCATGATGCGCGCCCGGCCGCATGAACTGCTGCCCGGTACGCTACGCGTGATTAGCGTGCGTATGAACTATCTGCCCGCCAATGCTGCTTTCGCCAGCACCCTGAAAGATCCCGCGCTGGGTTACGTTAGCCGTTATGCCCTGGGGCGTGATTATCATAAGCTGCTACGTAACCGCCTGAAAAAACTTGGCGAGATGATTCAGGAACAGTGTGCTTCGCTCAATTTTAGACCGTTTGTCGATTCCGCGCCTATCCTGGAGCGGCCCATCGCTGAAAAAGCGGGGCTTGGCTGGACAGGTAAGCACTCACTTATCTTAAGCCGCGACGCCGGATCGTTTTTCTTCCTCGGCGAATTGCTCATCGATCTTCCGCTGCCGGTAGACCAGCCGGTTGCCGAAGAGTGCGGGCGCTGTGTCGCCTGTATGACTATCTGCCCGACCGGCGCCATCGTCGAGCCCTATACCGTCGACGCGCGGCGCTGCATCTCTTATCTGACCATCGAGCTGGAAGGCGCCATCCCGGAAGAATTTCGTCCGCTGATCGGCAACCGTATTTACGGCTGCGATGATTGCCAGTTGATTTGTCCGTGGAACCGTTTTTCGCAGCTTACCGATGAAGAGGACTTCAGCCCGCGTAAAGCGCTACATGCGCCGCAGCTGATTGAGCTGTTCGCCTGGAGCGAAGCCTGGTTCCTGAAAGTCACCGAGGGGTCGGCGATACGTCGTATCGGCCACTTACGCTGGCTACGCAATATCGCCGTCGCGATCGGTAATGCCCCGTGGAATGAAGCCAATCTGGCGGCGCTGGAAAGTCGCCGAGGTGAGCACCCACTTCTCGATGAACACATTGAATGGGCGGTTGCGCAGCAGATCGAAAAGCGAAATGCCAACGTTGTCGAAGTGCAGTTGCCGCAGAAACTACGCCTGGTCCGGGTGGTCGAGAAAGGATTGCCGCGCGACGCCTGATTCATTCACAGGCTGTGAATAAAAACAAAAACACATTGCGTTTCAACGGGCAGACGTACGTCAAGTGATCGAATTAACAGTTTGAAATGAAATTTAAATGTTAAATTTCAATCAGATACAACAATACTATTTACAAAGTGAAGCATTTGTCGCGCAGTCAGCCAAACGACAGCCTGTGGATAACTCTGTTTACAGTATTTTGGGATAGGCAATGAAAATCATCCCCGGCGCGATTTCGCACTGTGGATAAATTGGATAAAGGAAGAAATTTGGAGCGGGAAACGAGACTCGAACTCGCGACCCCGACCTTGGCAAGGTCGTGCTCTACCAACTGAGCTATTCCCGCTTACATCGGTTTCCAATTTACCTGCTGGTAACCTGAAAACTATGCTTTGGTATGGTGTGTCTTTCAAATTTTGGAGCGGGAAACGAGACTCGAACTCGCGACCCCGACCTTGGCAAGGTCGTGCTCTACCAACTGAGCTATTCCCGCTTACATCGGCTTTCAATCTACCTGCCGGTAGCCTGAAAACTATGTTTTGGTATGGTGCTGCTTTCAAATTTTGGAGCGGGAAACGAGACTCGAACTCGCGACCCCGACCTTGGCAAGGTCGTGCTCTACCAACTGAGCTATTCCCGCGTTACTGCTTTTTTGCCATATTTCGATGGCGTCGTAATTTGCATTTCTGCGTCGTTACGGGAGGCGCATTATACGAGAATTCGATTCACCTGCAACCCCCTGGCGAGCACTTTTTTTCGTTTTTTGTTTGAATGGACATTTTCTCGCCACACAGCCCACTGAATTGTATAAATAACCGCCATAATTAGCAAAATATCTTTTTCCCCCCGCGCGAATGGCGCAAAATCGCCCGCATGACACCGCGGTGGCTATCCGCGAAAAGGTCCACCATGACGACTATCAGGGATTCAGAATGAAAAAAGCGCTTTCCGTCCTGCTGCTGACCACATCGATTATCGGAACGGCTTCCGCCGAGACGCTCCATTTTGGCACCACAACCGCCAATCCGCCGTTTGAGACCGTCAAAGGCAAAGGTCAACCTACGGGTTTTGACATTGATTTGGCCAATGCGCTGTGTAAACAGATGCAGGCGGAATGCAAATTCACGCCGCAGCGCTTTGATACCCTCATCCCGGCGCTACGCTTTAAAAAGTTCGACGCTATTATTGCCGGCGTTGAAGTATTGCCGATGCGTGAAAAGCAGGTTGCCTTCAGCCAACCTTATCGCCAGGAGCTCTCCGGAGTGGTAGTCACGGCAAAAGACGCCGCCCACGGGTTTGCCGACCTGCAGGGTAAAAAGCTCGCCGTCGTCAAAGGTAGCGTCCACCAGCGTTATCTACGCGATAAACAAAAAGGCATTCAAACCGTCGCCTTTGGCAACGATAGCGACGCGCTGGCGGCGTTGAAAAGCGGCGAAGTCGACGGCGCGATCGGCGATTTAGCGACGATGGACCAGTGGCTGGCGGATAATCCTGATTACGCCGAGATGAAAGAGCGCGCCACCGACCCGGCCTACTACGGCAAACAATATGCGATCGCGGTACGCAAAGACGACCCGGAATTGCTTAAGCAGATTAACGACGCGCTGGAGGCAGTGAAGGCGTCGCCGGAGTTCCAGCAGATGGAACAGAAATGGTTTAAGTAAGGCAGCAAAAAGAACGGGGCCATGTCGGCCCCGTTTACGCTTCAGAGCTTAATAAAATGCTCGCGATAGTAAGCCAGTTCGGCGACGGATTCGCGGATATCGTCCATCGCCTGGTGAGTGCCCTGCTTTTTAAAGCCATCGAGGATTTCCGGCTTCCAGCGGCGCGCCAGCTCTTTCAGGGTGCTGACGTCGAGATAGCGATAATGGAAGTAAGCTTCCAGTTCCGGCATATATTTGAACAGGAAGCGGCGGTCCTGACCGATGCTGTTGCCGCAAATTGGCGATTTTCCCGCCGGCACCCACTGCTTGAGAAACTCAATAGTGGCCAGTTCCGCTTCGCGGTCGCCCACGGTACTGGCCTTCACGCGATCGACCAGCCCGCTGCCGGTATGAGTGCGCACGTTCCATTCGTCCATTAGCGCCAGCTGAGCATCAGACTGGTGCACGGCAATGGTCGGGCCTTCTGCCAGAATATTAAGATTCGCGTCGGTGACCAGGGTGGCGATTTCGATAATGCGATCGCGCTCGGGATCCAGCCCCGTCATCTCAAGATCGATCCAAATCAGGTTGTTTTCATCTGCACTCATGCTATTTTCCACCCTTCTTGCGTGACTATATTCATCTAAAATAGCGTGTATCATAGAGGTTTTGCCCCATCAGGGCGACCAGGAGCCAGTTCGATTGAGTAAAAATAAGCTCTCCAAAGGCCAGCAGCGCCGCGTCAAGGCCAACCACCAGCGCCGCCTGAAAACGACTTCGGAGAAGGCCGACTACGATGACAACCTGTTTGGCGAGCCTTCTGAAGGTATCGTCATCAGCCGTTTTGGTATGCATGCCGATGTCGAATCCGCGGATGGCACGACCCACCGCTGCAACATTCGCCGGACCATTCGTTCCCTGGTGACCGGCGACCGCGTGGTCTGGCGGCCAGGTAAAGACGCCGCCGACGGGGTCAACGTCAAAGGTATCGTCGAAGCGGTACATGAACGCGCCTCGGTGTTAACGCGCCCGGACTTTTACGACGGCGTGAAGCCTATCGCGGCAAATATCGACCAAATCGTCGTGGTTTCGGCCATTTTACCCGAACTGTCGCTCAATATTATCGATCGCTATCTGGTGGCCTGCGAAGCGCAGAATATCGAACCGCTACTGGTACTGAATAAGATAGACCTGCTGGACGATGACGGCATGGCCTTCGTCAACGAGCAGATGGATATCTATCGCCAGATCGGTTATCCGGTATTGATGGTGTCCAGCCATACTCAGGACGGCCTGAAGCCGCTTGAAGAGGCGCTGACCGGGCGCATCAGCATCTTTGCCGGCCAGTCCGGGGTGGGTAAATCCAGCCTGCTGAACACGCTGCTGGGACTGCGGGATGAGCAAATCCTGACGAACGACGTCTCCGATGTGTCAGGGCTCGGCCAGCACACCACCACCGCCGCGCGTCTTTATCACTTCCCGCACGGCGGCGATGTGATTGACTCTCCGGGCGTGCGCGAGTTCGGGCTGTGGCATCTTGATGCGGAACAAATCACCAACGGCTTTGTCGAATTCCATGATTATTTAGGCCATTGCAAGTATCGCGACTGCAAGCACGACACCGACCCAGGTTGCGCCATTCGCGAAGCGGTAGAAAAAGGCGCTATCGCTGAAAGCCGTTTCGCCAACTATCACCGCATCCTGGAAAGTATGGAACAGGTGCAGGTAAAAACGCGTAAAAGCTTTTCATCAACCGACGACTGACATTTAAGCTGTCGTCGCTATACGTACTCGCTTTGCCAGCAAGACGGCGCGGATACAATTCGCTGAAGTTTACGTATAGAATCGTCCCCCTTTTCAGTACCCCGCGCCAAAGCGGGGTCAGGAACGACAATTAACGGCCTGGAGGCTACCTTGTTAAACTCGTTTAAACTCTCACTGCAATACATTCTGCCTAAACTGTGGCTCACCCGCCTCGCAGGCTGGGGGGCAAGTAAACGAGCAGGCTGGCTGACTAAACTGGTTATCGATCTGTTCGTCAAATACTACAAGGTCGATATGAAAGAGGCGCAGAAGCCGGATACCGCCGCTTACCGCACCTTCAACGACTTCTTCGTCCGCCCGCTGCGTGATGACGTTCGCCCGCTCAACACCGATCCCAACGTACTGGTGATGCCGGCTGACGGCGTTATCAGCCAGCTTGGCGCTATCGAAGATGACAAAATTCTGCAGGCCAAAGGCCACAATTACACCCTGGAGGCCCTGCTGGCAGGTAACTACCAGATGGCCGACCTGTTCCGTAACGGTAGCTTCGCCACCACCTACCTGTCACCGCGCGATTATCACCGCGTGCATATGCCGTGCAACGGCATCCTGCGCGAAATGATCTACGTTCCGGGCGATCTGTTCTCGGTCAACCACCTGACGGCGCAAAACGTACCGAACCTGTTTGCCCGCAACGAGCGCGTCATCTGCCTGTTCGATACTGAATTCGGTCCAATGGCGCAGATTCTGGTGGGCGCAACGATTGTTGGCAGCATCGAGACCGTCTGGTCCGGCACCGTGACGCCGCCACGCGAAGGCATTATCAAGCGCTGGACCTGGCCTGCGGGCGAAAGCGAAGGCTCCGTTGCGCTGTTGAAGGGGCAGGAGATGGGGCGCTTTAAGCTGGGCTCAACGGTGATTAACCTGTTTGCGCCAGGCCAGGTGAAGCTGGTTGAACAGCTGCAAAGCCTGTCAGTCACCAAAATCGGCGAACCGCTGGCGACGGCCGTAGAAGCGGACATATCCGCGGAACCTGCGCCGTTGCCGGAAGAAGAAATCCGCGCCGAACATCGCGCCAGCCCGCGGGTTGACGACAAACAAGACGAAGGTTAATTCCTGACGACAAAGGGTTACGCCGTGCGCCTGATATACACTTTTCTGTTGGCCTTGAGCCTCAGCTTCGGGGCGTACGCAGCGACGGCCCCGGACGTCAAACAAATCACCCAGGAACTGGAACAGGCGAAGGCGGCGAAACCCGCCCAGCCTGAAACCGTTGAGGTCCTGCAAGCCGCGTTGAATGCGCTGGAGGAACGCAATGCCTCCGTTGAGCGTGCTCGCCAGTACCAGGATGTTATCGATAATTTCCCCAAACTGTTTCAAACTCTCCGCACCCAGTTAGCGAATGTCAGCGAAACGCCGCACCAGGTACCTACCGCCCTCACCGCCGACGCGCTGAATCAGGAGATCCTGCAGGTCAGCAGCCAGCTTCTGGAAGCCAGCCGCCAGGCGCAGCAGGAGCAGGATCGGGCGCGGGAAATTGCCGACTCTCTCAACCAATTGCCTCAACAGCAAACCGACGCCCGCCGCAAGCTTAACGAAATTGAACGCCGCATCGGCGCGCAGCCCGGCAATACGCCGCTGGCGCAGGCGCAAAATCTCGGCCTGCAGGCGGAATCCGCGCGTCTGAAAGCGCTGGTCGACGAGCTGGATCTGGCCCAACTCTCCGCTAACAACCGCCAGGAGCTGTCGCGCATCCGCTCTGAGCTGGCGCAGAAACAGAGCGAACAACTCGATGCCTACCTGCAGGCGCTGCGCAATCAGCAGAACAGCCAGCGCCAACGCGAAGCGGAAAAGGCGCTGGAGAGTACCGAGCTGTTGGCGGAAAACAGCGAAAACCTGCCGCCGGGGATCATCGACCAGTTCAAAATTAACCGCGAGCTATCGCAGGCGCTCAACCAGCAGGTCCAGCGCCTTGATCTGGTTGCCTCGCAGCAGCGGCAGGCAACCAATCAAACGCTCCAGGTGCGCCAGGCGCTGAACACCCTACGCGAACAGTCGCAGTGGCTGGGATCATCGAATCTACTCGGCGAAGCGCTTCGCGCCCAGGTCGCCCGTCTGCCGGAGCGCCCGCGCCCCCAGCAACTGGATACTGAAACGGCCCAGTTGCGCGTGCAGCGCTTGCATTACGAAGACCTGCTCAGCAAGCAGGCGCAATTACGTCTGATTCGCCAGGCCGACGGCGAACCGCTCACCGCGGAACAAAACCGCATCCTGCAGGCGCAGCTGCGTACCCAGAGCGAGCTGCTTAACTCGCTGCTGCGCGGCGGCGATACCCTGCTGCTCGAACTGACGAAACTGAAGGTCGCCAACGGCCAGTTAGAAGACGCGCTGAAAGAGATTAACGAAGCAACCCACCGCTATCTGTTCTGGACCTCGGACGTCAGCCCGATTGGCTTCTCCTGGCCGCTGGAAGTAGTGCAGGATCTGCGTCGTCTGATCTCGCTTGATACCATCAACCAGCTCGGCAAGGCCAGCGTCATGATGCTGACCAGCAAAGAGACGCTGTTCCCGCTGTTTGGCGCGCTGGTGCTGGTGGGCTTCAGTATCTATTCGCGCCGCCACTTTACCCGCTTCCTTGAGCGCTCCAGCGCGCGGATCGGCAAGGTGACTCAGGATCACTTCTGGCTGACGCTGCGTACCGTGTTTTGGTCAATTCTGGTGGCATCTCCGCTGCCGGTATTGTGGATGACGCTCGGCTATGGATTGCAGGCGGCCTGGCCCTTCCCGCTGGCGGTCGCCATTGGCGACGGCGTGACCGCCACCGTGCCGCTACTATGGGTGGTGATGATTTGCGCCACCTTCGCCCGGCCGAATGGATTGTTCATCGCCCACTTCGGCTGGCCACGCAACCGCGTCGCCAAAGCCATGCGTTACTACCTGATGAGCATCGGGTTGATCGTACCGCTGATTATGGCGCTGATCATGTTCGATAATCTCAACGACCGTGAATTCTCGGCCTCTCTGGGCCGCCTGTGCTTCATGCTGATATGCGGCGCGCTGGCGCTGGTTACCTTGAGCCTGAAGCACGCCGGGATCCCGCTGTATCTTGATAAAGCGGGCGACGGCGAGAACATGGTGAACCGTCTGCTGTGGAACCTGCTGCTAGGCGCGCCGCTGATCGCGATGCTGGCGGCGGCAGTGGGCTATCTTGCCACCTCGCAGGCGCTACTGGCGCGACTGGAAACCTCGGTCGCCATCTGGTTCCTGCTGTTGGTGGTCTACCATATCATCCGCCGTTGGATGCTGATTCAGCGTCGGCGTCTGGCCTTCGATCGCGCCAAACACCGCCGGGCGGAAATCCTCGCCCAGCGCGCCCGCGGCGAAGAAGATACCGCCCACTCCACCAGCACCGAAGGCTCGGTCGAAGCGGAAGTCAGCGAAGTCGACCTCGACGCCATCAGTACCCAGTCCCTGCGCCTGGTCCGTTCGCTGCTGATGCTGATAGCCCTGCTGTCGGTGATTATCCTGTGGTCGGAAATTCACTCGGCATTCGGCTTCCTCGAAAATATCTCGCTGTGGGACGTGACCTCCACGGTACAGGGCGTCGAAAGTCTTGAGCCCATTACCCTCGGCGCGGTATTGATCGCCATTCTGGTGCTGATTATCACCACCCAGCTGGTGCGCAATCTCCCGGCGCTGCTGGAACTGGCGATTCTGCAACATCTGGATTTGACGCCGGGTACCGGCTACGCCATCACCACCATCACCAAATATCTGTTGATGCTGATCGGCGGACTGGTTGGCTTCTCGATGATTGGTATTGAGTGGTCGAAACTGCAGTGGCTGGTGGCGGCGCTCAGCGTCGGTCTAGGTTTTGGTCTACAGGAAATCTTCGCCAACTTTATCTCCGGCCTGATTATCCTGTTTGAGAAACCGATCCGTATCGGCGATACGGTCACTATCCGTAGCCTGACCGGTAGCGTGACGAAAATAAATACCCGCGCCACCACCATCAGCGACTGGGACCGTAAAGAAATCATCGTGCCGAACAAAGCGTTCATCACCGAACAGTTCATCAACTGGTCGCTGTCGGATTCGGTCACTCGTGTGGTGTTGACTATCCCGGCGCCCGCGGAGGCCAATACGGAAGAGGTTACACAGATTCTGTTGACCGCCGCTCATCGCTGCTCGCTGGTGATTGATACCCCGGCGCCGGAAGCGTTTCTCGTTGACCTGCAGCAGGGGATTCAGATTTTCGAGCTGCGTATTTACGCCGCCGAGATGGGCCACCGTATGCCGCTGCGTCATGAGCTGCATCAACTGATTCTTGCCGGTTACCGCGCGCACGGCATCGACATGCCGTTCCCACCGTTCCAGATGCGTCTGGAAAGCCTGGATGGTCTGCGCAGCAGTCAGCCGCTGAACTCAGCGGGTAAAAGCAGCCGTACCCCAGGAAGTTTGTAAGCACTAACTAGCCCGGTGAGCGATTCACCGGGCATTCTCTTTCTTAACCCTCCGCCAGGGCTACCTGTACCGCCGTTCTCTGACGATAGTTCTCGTAGATCCCTAATGCCAACAGCGAGAAGAAAATCGGCCCGCCGACCATCCATAGCGTACTGTTCCAGTCACCGGAATCCATCACCGGCTGAATAACGGTGAAGATATTGGCGAACGCTACCACCAGTACCACTATCGTCGTTGCCAGCAGCGTACTTATGCGGCTTTTGAACATCACAAATGGACGATCGAGCTCGGCTTTGGCCTTAAAGAACGGGAACGCGATCGCCAGGAACAGATACGGCAAGGTCATCGAGACGTTAGCCATCAGCGTTAGCTTGTTATAAAACGCCGAGGCGGTATCGCCGCCGAAAGAGACCAGCAGAATAAACAGACTCACCAGCAGGCATTGCAGCCACATGGCGTTAGCCGGCATACCATTGGCGTTGACTTTGGTCATCATCGTCGGCCACAGCGCTTTCGGCGTCCCCTGAATAATCGCCTTCAGCGGTGAATAGCTCAGGGTGAAGAATGCGCCGGTATAGGCCAGGAACATCGACAACCCGGTAATGCGCGCAAACCATACGCCGGTCAGCGCCGCCGCCTGCGGCGACAGATGCAGCGCTTGTCCAAGCGTTGCGCCAAGGCTGGTCATCAACACATAGGTGATATTGCCGAGGTTGGTACTGTGGTTGCTCAATACCTGCTGCCAGTTGGCGCTGACGCCCCACAGCACGATGGCCAGCGAGTAGCCGATCGAAATCACCAGCGCGGCGATAATAATGCCTTTGGCAAAGTTCTTTTCCGGCTTCTCGGTTTTATCCACCAGCCCGCCGACCGCTTCAATCCCGCCATAGGCGAAAATGGCGAACACCACGAAAGACAGCATCGCCAGACCCGATTGATATCCTGGATTCGGCGACGCGGTGAAATCCAGCGGCTGGGCGAAATGACCGCCGTTCAGCAGCAGAATCACCCCGCTCACCAGTAGCAGTACCAGATTCAGGCACATCACCGCGATACCGCCGACGGCGGTAATTTTGGCAATCTTATTTATCCCTTTCGCCGCCACCAGCGTCACCAGCACCATCCAACAGGCGGCCAGTACGCCGACGGTTTGCGTCGAGGTTAAGCCGGCAAAAGCCCAGCTCTGAGTTTTATCCGCGCCGAACAGAAAGGTCGAAAACGGGACCCAAATTTTCGCCGCGGTGCTGACCATCCACACCACATAGGATGAAAACCACATAAAGGTGCCAATAAATGCAAAGCGCGGCCCGACGCTACGGTTCATCCACGAATAGATCCCGCCCTCTTCCTTACGATAGGCCGAGCCCATCTCCGCCATCATTAAGGCGAAAGGAATAAAGAAAAACAGCGCCGAGAAAAGATAAAACGGCATCGCGCTATAACCCATCAGATAAAACGCCGAAGGGCTATTGGCAAAGCCAAACACCGAAGTGAAGATCATTAATATCAGCCCAATCAGGCTCATCTTCTTGATTTGTTGAGGCATAAACCGATCCAAACGTGAGCGTCGCCGAACGACGTCGCCAGGTAAGCAGAAATAGAACGCGGATCCTAGCAATATTCCAGTTTGAAATTGTGGTTATTAGGGCTAATGCAGTCGGGAGAACTGTAAAAATCTTTGAATGAAGGGGATAACGCTAACGACGGGAAACGGCTTCCCTCTCCTCATGAAAGGGAAGCGCAGTTAATCAGGCGCGATCGACGGTGAACGAGATCACTTCGCCGATGGTCTCTACCCCCAGTGCCAGCATCACCAGGCGGTCTACGCCCAGCGCGACGCCGGAACAATCCGGCAGGCCGGCTTCCAGCGCGGCCAACAGGTTATAGTCGATGGGCTGCTCCGGCAGGCCGCGGGCCGCACGTTTGCGGTTGTCCTGCTCAAAACGCTGCTGTTGTTCGCGCGCGTCGGTTAGTTCATGGAAACCGTTCGCCAGCTCCATCCCCTTGTAGTAGACCTCAAAGCGTTCGGCGACGCGGTGATCTTCGGTGCTGATCTGCGCCAACGAAGCCTGGCTTGCCGGGAAGTGATAGACGAAAGTCGGACGTTCTTTACCGATGTGCGGCTCTACGCCCATGGTGAACAGCAGCTGCAGCAGCGTATCGCGATCTTCTTCCGTATCAGCGATATTACTGAGATCGAGTTTTGCCGCCACTTCACGCAGCTGGGTTTTGTCCGCCGACAGCGGATCGATCTCCAGATAGCGCTGGAAGGCCTGTTGATAAGAGAGGCTTTCCGCGGGTTGGCACTCGAGCACCTGCTGCAGTAAATCGTCAACTTCGTTAATCAGACGGTACATGTCGTAGCACGGACGGTACCACTCCAGCATGGTGAACTCTGGATTGTGGTGGCGGCCCATCTCTTCATTGCGAAAGCTTCGGCACAGCTGAAATACCGGCCCGCACCCGGCGGCCAGCAGCCGCTTCATGTGGTATTCCGGGCTGGTCATCAGATACAGATTCAGACCCTGAGAGTGGCCGGGGCCGACGAAACGGGTTTCAAACGGGAACATGTGGATATCGGTCACCGTTGCCTGACTCATACAAGGCGTTTCCACCTCCAGCACGCCGCGGTCGGTAAAGAAACGGCGAATTTCCGCCATTACAGCCGCACGTTTTAACAGATTTGGAATGGATGCGCTCGGCTGCCAGGTTGCCGTCTCGCTCATGGTACTTTTCTCCGATTTCATACAAGGGCACGAAGTCTACTCGCAACCGTCGAGTGAAACAAATTTTGTGCAATCCGGCGGCGATATTACATCCTGATAATTTATTGCTAACTTAATTGCATAAATAAAATTGATAAATCAGCGCACGGATTGATAAAAAAATCGAACGCGTCAATTTTCCCCAACATCCCTATGGCTATACTCATTTACCTATAAAGGAGCAGTGATACTTTTTCGCCAGCCCGGCGGCGAAATACACAAAAACTGGAGGAATGTCGTGCAAACTTTTCAAGCCGATCTTGTCGTCATTGGCGCAGGCGGAGCAGGTCTTCGCGCAGCCATCGCCGCTGCGCAGGCTAATCCAAAAGCCAAAATCGCACTGATTTCAAAAGTCTATCCAATGCGTAGCCATACCGTCGCCGCTGAAGGCGGTTCTGCGGCGGTCGCGCAGGATCACGATAGCTTTGAATACCATTTTCACGACACCGTCGCCGGCGGCGACTGGCTCTGTGAACAGGATGTCGTAGACTATTTCGTACACCACTGCCCCACGGAAATGACCCAGCTTGAGCTGTGGGGCTGCCCGTGGAGCCGCCGCCCGGACGGCAGCGTCAACGTTCGCCGCTTCGGCGGGATGAAAATCGAACGTACATGGTTCGCCGCCGATAAAACCGGCTTCCATATGCTGCATACCCTCTTCCAGACCTCCCTCCAGTTCCCGCAAATTCAACGTTTCGACGAGCACTTCGTGCTGGATATTCTGGTCGATGACGGCCAGGCCCGCGGCCTGGTGGCAATGAATATGATGGAAGGCACGCTGGTGCAAATTCGCGCCAATGCGGTCGTCATGGCTACCGGCGGCGCTGGCCGCGTCTATCGCTATAACACCAACGGCGGCATCGTCACCGGCGATGGCATGGGCATGGCGCTGGGCCACGGCGTCCCGCTGCGCGACATGGAGTTCGTCCAGTATCACCCAACCGGCCTGCCGGGCTCGGGGATCCTGATGACCGAAGGCTGCCGCGGCGAAGGCGGTATTCTGGTGAATAAGAACGGCTATCGCTACCTGCAGGATTACGGCATGGGGCCGGAAACGCCGCTCGGCGAGCCGAAAAACAAATACATGGAACTCGGCCCGCGCGATAAAGTTTCTCAAGCCTTCTGGCACGAGTGGCGCAAAGGCAACACCATTCCGACGCCGCGCGGCGACGTGGTTTATCTCGACCTGCGTCATCTCGGCGAGAAGAAACTGCTTGAACGCCTACCGTTCATCTGCGAACTGGCGAAAGCCTATGTTGGCGTCGATCCGGTGAAAGAGCCCATTCCGGTGCGCCCGACCGCCCACTACACGATGGGAGGCATCGAAACTGACCAACAGTGCGAAACCCGCATCAAGGGCCTGTTCGCCGTCGGAGAATGTTCCTCCGTCGGTCTCCATGGCGCCAACCGTCTGGGATCCAACTCGCTCGCCGAGCTGGTGGTCTTTGGCCGCCTTGCCGGTGAGCAAGCCATGCAGCGCGCAATGGCCGCGGGCGAAGCCAACAACGCGGCGCTGGATGCGCAGGTCAACGACGTTGAAAACCGTCTTAAAGATCTCGTTAACCAGCAGGGCAATGAAAACTGGGCCAAAATCCGCGATGAAATGGGTATGTCGATGGAAGAAGGCTGCGGTATCTATCGCACGCCGGAGCTGATGCAGAAAACCATCGATAAGCTGGCCGAGCTGCAGGAGCGCTTTAAGCGCGTGCGTATCACCGACACCTCCAGCGTGTTTAATACCGACCTGCTCTACACCATTGAGCTGGGCCATGGTCTCAACGTCGCCGAATGTATGGCGCACTCCGCTATCGCGCGTAAAGAGTCACGCGGCGCCCACCAGCGCCTCGATGAAGGCTGCACTGAACGCGACGACGTCAATTTCCTCAAGCATACGCTCGCCTTCCGTGAGGCCGACGGCAGCACGCGCCTGGAGTATGGCGATGTGAAGATTACCACTCTGCCGCCTGCTAAACGCGTCTATGGCGCCGAAGCGGAAGCCGCTGAGAAGAAGGAGACGACCCATGGCTGAGATGAACAAACTGAAAGTTGAAGTGGTGCGCTACAACCCGGAAGTCGACACCGCGCCGCACAGCGCTTTCTATGAAGTCCCCTACGACGAACAAACCTCGCTGCTCGACGCGCTGGGCTATATCAAAGATAACCTTGCGCCGGATTTAAGCTACCGCTGGTCGTGCCGCATGGCGATCTGCGGCTCCTGCGGCATGATGGTCAACAAGGTGCCCAAACTGGCCTGTAAAACCTTCCTGCGCGATTATACCAAAGGGTTGAAGGTCGAAGCGCTGGCCAACTTCCCGATTGAGCGCGATCTGGTGGTCGATATGACCCACTTTATCGAAAGCCTGGAAGCGATTAAGCCGTATATCATCGGAAATAACCGCACGCCGGATCAGGGGCCAAATAAACAAACTCCGGCGCAGATGGCGAAATACCATCAGTTCTCCGGCTGCATCAACTGCGGTCTGTGCTATGCCGCCTGTCCGCAGTTTGGTCTGAATCCGGAGTTCATTGGCCCGGCGGCGATCACCCTCGCCCATCGTTACAACGAAGACAGCCGCGACCACGGCAAAAAGGAACGTATGGCGCAGCTCAACGGCCAGAACGGCGTGTGGAGCTGTACTTTCGTTGGCTTCTGCTCCGAAGTTTGTCCGAAGCATGTCGACCCGGCGGCCGCCATTCAGCAGGGTAAGGTAGAAAGTTCGAAAGACTTCCTGATCGCCACCCTGAAACCACGCTAAGGAGTGCACTATGACGACTAAACGCAAACCCTACGTGCGGCCCATGACCTCCACCTGGTGGAAGAAGCTGCCGTTTTATCGCTTCTATATGCTGCGTGAAGGGACGGCGGTGCCGACGGTCTGGTTCAGCATCGTGCTAATTTACGGCTTGTTCGCCCTCAAGCACGGCGCCGAAAGCTGGGATGGCTATGTGGCCTTCCTGCAAAACCCGATTGTGGTGATCCTCAACCTGATCACCCTCGCAGCCGCGCTGCTGCACACCAAAACCTGGTTTGAGCTGGCGCCGAAAGCCGCCAACATCATTGTTAAAGGCGAGAAAATGGGGCCTGAGCCGCTGATTAAAGGGCTGTGGGCGGTTACGGCGCTGGTCAGCATCGTGATCCTGTTTGTCGCGTTGTTCTGGTAAGGAGGCTGATATGATTAATCCCAATCCAAAACGTTCCGATGAACCGGTGTTCTGGGGGCTATTTGGCGCAGGCGGTATGTGGGGGGCGATTATCGCGCCGGTGATGGTGCTGCTGGTCGGCATTCTACTGCCGCTGGGGCTCGCGCCTGGCGATGCTTTCAGCTACGAACGCGTTTACGCCTTCGCCCATAGCTTCATCGGTCGCCTCTTTATCTTCCTGATGATTGTTCTGCCGCTGTGGTGCGGCCTGCACCGTATCCACCATGCGATGCATGACCTGAAAATCCACGTGCCGAACGGCAAATGGGTCTTCTATGGCCTGGCGGCGATTTTAACCGTCGTCACCCTGGTCGGCGTGTTATTTATCTGATGCAACATCTCGCCCGGTAGCAATCTGTTACCGGGCTCGCTTATCGACAAAATCACCCTACTTTTTTCCTGCCGCTATCTACACTTAGAGAAAAAGCGGTAAGGAAAATACCTATGCGTCTGCTGCCAGTGTTAACCGTGGTTATCGCGTCATTGCTGAGCGTTGCGTGCAGCAATCCCGTTCCTCCCGCTGGCGTGACCGTCGTCAGCCCATTTGAAAGCCAACGCTTCCTCGGCACCTGGTATGAAATCGCCCGCTTCGATCATCATTTCGAAAGCGGGCTGGAAAAGGTTACGGCGACTTACAGCCTGCGCGGCGATGGCGGCATTGATGTGGTCAATAAAGGTTATAACCCTGACCGCGGCATCTGGCAGAAAACAGACGGCGTTGCCTGGTTCACCGGCGATCCCAACCGCGCGGCGCTGAAGGTCTCTTTCTTCGGCCCCTTCTATGGCGGCTACAACGTCATTGCGCTGGATAAAGAGTACCGCCATGCGCTGGTTTGCGGGCCGGATCGCGATTACCTGTGGCTACTGGCGCGCACGCCGAAGATTTCGCCGCAGGTGAAACAGCAGATGCTGGATATCGCCACCCGACAGGGCTTCGACGTAAGCAAACTGATTTGGGTTAATCAGCGCTATTAATGCGCGCTCATTTTCAGCCCGATAATGCCGATCACAATACAGGCCAGGCTCGCGATACGCATCGGGCTTGCGGATTCACCCAGCAGCACAATGCCGGTTATCGCTGCGCCAACGGCGCCGATCCCGGTCCACACCGCATAGGCGGTACCCACCGGCAGTGATTTCATCGCCCACGATAGCAGCGCCATACTGACGACCATAGCAGCAATAGTAATCACGCTTGGCAGCAGACGGCTAAATCCATGGGTATATTTGAGGCCGACGGCCCACACGACTTCCAGCAAACCGGCGATAAAGAGAATGATCCAGGACATAAGGCTCCAGTAATGGGGCCGTCCCCGAATGAGATACGCTCACGGGTCGTCCCGCAAGGTGGTTGAAAACGCCGGGATTATAAACAACGGCGCCGTGAATGTGAAGACCGGTACGGCGCAAGGCCGTACCGGTAATGTTTAATTCTGAGCTTTGGTCGCCGCGCCAGAGATAGCGCTGCCGCCGTCAGAGATGTCTTCACCGATACCACGCGTGGTGTTACATGCGGTGAGCACAGAGGAAAGGACCAAAACAGTAAAGAACGCCGCAATCGTTTTTTTCACCATAATATCATCCTTATAAACAGTTTTTGTTTTCTTGCCCTATAAGCATAGCCAAACTGATTCAGAATGAAGGGATAGTCGCGTTTTTTAAGAGAAAAAGAGGTTCAGGGTGAACTGAGCAAAATGAATTGCAGGGAAGGCAGATGAAATGAGACTAGCTAACGGCGTGAGAAATCGCGTGCCCCAGCCCCTGGATATCCTCGCCAATACCGCGGGCGGTATTGCATCCAGTAAGCAGCGCGCCGCTGAGCAGCAGCAAGGCAAGAAGTTTGAGCATCTGGTTCATGTTAGTTCTGGCGCGAAACTGAAGGCGCAGCAGCAAGGCTGCGCCCACCGTCTCAAAGCATGAATTACTTCACGCGAGATACGTATTCGCCGGAGCGGGTATCTACTTTGATGACTTCGCCAATCTGAACGAACAGCGGAACTTTAACCACAGCGCCAGTGGACAGAGTCGCCGGCTTGCCGCCAGTACCTGCGGTGTCGCCTTTCAGACCCGGATCGGTTTCAACTATTTCCAGTTCAACGAAGTTAGGCGGGGTCACTGCGATAGGCTGACCGTTCCACAGGGTTACGATGCACTCAGCCTGATCCAGCAGCCATTTAGCATTGTCGCCGATAGCTTTAGCATCAGCAGACAGCTGTTCGAAGGTTTCGTTGTTCATGAAGTGCCAGAACTCACCGTCGTTGTACAGGTAAGTCAGGTTCATATCGACAACGTCCGCGCCTTCTGCAGAGTCGGTGGACTTGAAAGTTTTTTCTACACGGGTGCCGGTCAGCAGGCGACGCAGCTTAACGCGTGCGAATGCCTGACCTTTACCTGGTTTAACGAATTCGCTGGCTTCAACCGCATACGGTTCGCCATCCATCATGATTTTAAGACCAGCACGAAAATCGTTGCTATAGTAAGTCGCCATAAGGCCCTCTGAAATTGTTTAACTTGGTAGCTAAGCCACAAAATGGCGCATATTGTAACCCTAAATACCCCATCCAGAGAAGATTGGATCACGCAACTTGCCGATGTTGTGACCAGTCCCGATGAACTATTGCATCTTTTAGATCTGGAAACAGATGCAAACCTATTGGCGGGACGTGATGCGAAGCGTCTCTTCGCGCTGCGCGTGCCGCGCGCGTTTATTGCACGAATGGAGAAAGGAAATCCCCACGATCCTCTTCTTCGTCAGGTACTTACCGCGCAAGAAGAGTTTATTGCCGCTCCTGGTTTTTCCACCGATCCGCTGGAAGAGCAACACAGCGTGGTGCCCGGCCTACTGCATAAATATAGCAACCGGGCGCTATTGCTGGTGAAAGGCGGCTGCGCGGTCAACTGCCGCTACTGCTTCCGCCGTCACTTCCCCTATGCCGAGAACCAGGGTAATAAACGCAACTGGCAGGCGGCGCTGGAGTACATTGCCGCCAATCCGCAATTAGATGAAATTATTTTCTCCGGCGGCGATCCGTTGATGGCGAAAGACCACGAACTGGATTGGCTGCTGACGCAACTGGAAGCTATCCCGCATATTAAACGGTTACGCATCCATAGCCGCTTGCCGATTGTCATTCCGGCGCGGATCACCGAAGGGCTGACGGCTCGCTTTAGCGCCTCCTCGCTGCAGATATTGTTAGTTAACCATATCAATCATGCCAACGAGATCGGCCCGGAATTCCGGGCGGCAATGGCGCTGCTACGGCAAGCGCGCGTGACGCTGCTCAACCAAAGCGTCCTGCTGCGCGGTGTTAACGACAATGCACAAACCCTGGCGAATCTCAGTAATGCGCTGTTCGATGCCGGGGTAATGCCCTACTACCTGCACGTGCTCGATAAAGTCCAGGGCGCGGCTCATTTCATGGTAGAAGACGAGGAAGCTCGTGCCATCATGCGTGAGCTATTAACGCTGGTATCCGGATATATGGTGCCAAGATTGGCACGTGAAATAGGCGGCGAACCGAGTAAAACGCCGCTGGATTTAGGTTTAAAGCAACAAAACTAAGTTTTTCTGCCGGCCCTGTCCGGCAGATACCTAAATGACAAATGCGTTTTCCTGGCAAATAATAGATATAAAATTTTTCACCAGCGTTATCCAGAAGGCAGTGTTTGCTTAACATTTATAATTATATATACGCGTATCTATTAAATGATGCGCTAATAAGACATCTAAAAAAGCAGTGAAAGTATATTGGTTGCAACCATAACAATAAACATCACCACAATCCATCTGGGTAATTTAAATGCTGTCCCTCTGCGACTTTCGATTCGATTATCACTTACAGTATCTATAACTTCGTACCTTTCACTCTCCTCGCACTCTCTATCACTTACAGGATCCTCTACATTCGCCGATGGACTCGCTTTCACCTCTTCCGCTTTGGTCACTGGTGTGATCACTGCATCCGTAGCAAGGATAAATCCGCGTTGTCTGACGGTAATAATGATATCCTGAGATAATCCAGCCTTTACCAGTGATTTTCTGAGCAATGATATATTTTGGTAAAAGGTGTTTTGCGCAACTATTACACCCCTTGTTTTCCAGACTGTTTCCAGAAATTCCTCACGTGAAATGATCCTTCCATTACTTTCTATTAGCAACAATAAACAACGAGCGGTCGGCCCATTTAAGTTAACGGTAGTGCCATTTTCATTAACAGTTCGCAACTCACTCATATTCACATCAAAAATAACTTCATCGTTAATGATGAATTCACTAAATGCCATAATGTCTTCCCTTTTTCATTAGCTATGTGAAATAAACATGAAATTAATGAAATTCCATCTTTAATGTTGAGCGAATAGCCTTGAACAGGCCTGCTATTAGATGGCTTCACATATCAATCATTGAGTCTCGATTTTGCATCCAGGATAAGACTAACATGATATTTAAACTGAATGGAAGCCAGAGACACCGCACAACATTCATCGAATCAACGCTATCACTTATAGTTCAAATAAAAATGTGAATCGTTCCTTTGAACATTAAAAAATTTATTCAATTAAAATTCACATGCATTTTCCCTAACGGCGAATTAGATTCCTCAGTGCTCCCGTCTTAAGCTAAATGCAGGCCACCATCTGCTTATTAGCCTAAGGGACAACAAGGAGTACAGAGATGGGATAGTGTAGTTCTTTGGCAATTATCGGATAATTAGACAAACCAATAATTAGCAATTAGAGCGATATCTATTTCAAGGATTACGTATTTATACATGGACACATAAATGAAAAAAACAATCGTAGCTGTTATGGTTGCTGCATCTGCAGTTCTGAGCGCTCAGGCAATGGCAGCTAACACTGCTGAAGTGACCGTTCTGGGTGAAGTCAATGACTCCTCCTCTTCTTGCGTAGTCACCCCGACAGGTACTCTGAACAACGGCATCGTTCGTCTGACTTCTGTTACCACCAGCGAAGCGAACGCGCAGGCTGCAAACACCCTTTTCAAAAGCCAGAAGTTTGGTTTTGATGTTTCTGATTGCGCCAAAGGCAGCAGCGATCCGGCAACTGGCCTGACTGTTGCTGTTACTGGTACAACCAGCAGCGATGCGGCCATTCTGGACAACACCGCTGACGACGGCGCAGCTGGTATCGGTATCGGTATCGCGAAAGTAAGCGACGGTTCTCGTGTTAAGTTCGATGGTTCCAGCACCATGTCTGAAACCTACACTGATGGTTCCGTCACTTCCCTGAACTACTATGCTGGTTATGTGAAAGTAAATGCCACAACTGCTGTAACCGAAGGTCCAGTTAAAGGCGTTGCAACCTTTACTATCGATTACACCATCTAATTCTATTTTAAAGGGCTCGCCGTCTGGCGAGCCCTTTTTTCCGTTTAGAGAAATGCTATGTTAAGCACCGTATTTAAACTTTTCATTCCCTTTTTTTTATTGATTAGCGGTTTTGCACATGCTGGCATCGTCATCGAGTCAACTCGCTATCTCTACAAAGAGGGTGCCCGCGAAATCACCGCCCAGATAGAGAACAAAGACGGTATTCCTTACTTAATTAAGTCCTGGATTGAGACCCCAAAAGGGCAAACACCATCTTTCACGGCTACTCCGCCGCTATTCCGACTTGAAGCAAAACAGCAAAATACCGTGCGTTTGTTTTCAACCAATAATGTCACAGCGCCAACCGATCGTGAATCTGTATTTTATTTCAACGTTATGGCTATCCCGCCCGCTGATGAGACCAACGCCAAAAACAATACGATTCAGCTGGCTGTTCGCCACCGTATGCGTCTGGTGTATCGGCCAAAATCGCTGTTTGATATGAAACCGAATGAGGAAGCGGCAAAACTCCAATGGAGTAAATCAGGCAATAAATTGTTCATTAAAAACCCGACACCTTTCTTCTATTACTTCAACACAATAAAAATTGGCAGTGCCGAAATAAAAAATGAAGTAAACACGGTCCCACCGATGGAAACAAAAGAAGTAACGTTAAAGGGAAATATAAACGCATCAAGCGTGACATGGAAAATAGTTAATGATTTTGGTGGGGCTGGATCGCTCTATTCATCACCGTTGTAATTGGGAACTTTTATTAACGTTATAGGGATGTGTTTATGCAAAATAAAAATAAAGAGCTATTCAAACTATCAACGCTCTGCATCACTTTGTTGCCAGCGTTTTTTTGTGGTTTGGATAACAAAGCGCAAGCACGTGATTTCTTCGATCCCTCATTCATCAATTCATTGAATGGTAGCGATCCTTCAAACGCCCCAGATTTATCTATTTTTGAAGCCAGGAACGCTCAGGCACCCGGGGATTATCGGGTGGATATTGTCTTCAATGGCCAATATCTGGATACCCGTACCATCAAGTTTGTTATTGATAGTCATACTACCGACAAGAGTGATGATATCAAATTAGCCCCCTGTTTCACTCTTAAAGACCTGGCGGAATATGGCGTCAGAGTGAAATCCTTCCCAGCGCTGAAAGAAGATGCCAATAACTGCGTTAATCTAACAGCAATACCGGATACAAAAGCGGATTTCGATTTTACTGCACAACGGTTAAATATCTCTATACCACAGGCAGCATTATCCACCGTCGTGCAAGGCTTTATTCCGGAAGATCAATTTGATGAAGGTATTAACGCGCTGTTAATGAATTACCAGTTCAGCGGCTCGAATGATTTCGAATCAGAAGATGAATACTATAGCCTTAACCTCCAGTCCGGTTTAAATCTTGGTCCATGGCGTATCCGAAATTTGAGCACATGGAATAAAACGAAAGGTGAATCCAGCAACTGGGAATCAGCTTACCTGTACATGCAGCGCAGCATTCGCCCTCTTAATAGTAATCTGGTAATGGGTGAAAGCTCCTCGCTTTCCAGTATCTTTGATAGCGTGCCGTTTACCGGGATTCAAATGGCAACGGATACTTCCATGCTGCCGGAGAGCCTTCGCGGCTATGCGCCAATTATCCGTGGGATTGCAAAAACCAACGCCAGGGTGATCGTTAAACAGAATGGCTACCAGGTATATCAGACCTACGTCGCGCCCGGCGCCTTTGAAATCACCGATATGTACCCAAGCGGCGGTAGTGGCGATCTGTACGTTACGGTAGAAGAATCGGATGGCTCAAAGCAAGAATTCATCGTGCCGTTCGCCACGCTGCCGGTGATGGTACGCGAAGGCCAGCTGCAATATGAAATCACTTCAGGTAAATATCGTCCATATGATGACGGTGTCCATGAAACGCCATTCACCCAAGCAACGATAAGCTACGGTGTATCCAGTAGCCTGACGGCCTACGGCGGGATGCAAATGGCCTCACATTATCAGGCATTGTCATCCGGTCTCGGCTATAACCTCGGCGATTTCGGCGCCGCGTCAGCGGATGTCACCCAGGCCTGGTCAAAAATGCAGGATCGGGAAAAGACTTCGGGACAGTCCTGGCGAATCCGCTACGGTAAAAACATCCTTGATACCGGAACCAACATTACCATCGCTGGCTACCGGTACTCTACTGAGGGATTTAACACTTTATCCGAGGTGCTGGATAGCTATGCTAATGACGGTAGCTATACCACCCGTTCATTACGCAATCGAACCAACCTGACACTCAACCAAAGCCTGGGTAAAGGGCTCGGAAGCCTCTCTATTAGTGGTCTGGTAGAGGATTATTGGGATGATAAACGCACCAATAAATCTATCAGCGTTGGCTATAACGGTGGGTTTAAAAACGTGAACTTCTACCTGGGTTATAGCTATAGCCGCTACACCTGGGGCGGCAATAGCTCTAATAAAGATGCCCAGGACGATCAGCGTATAACCCTGACCGTTACCCTACCGATCAGCAACTGGCTTCCTGGCACCTATACCAGCTACCAGCTCACAAATAGCAATCCAGGCTCAACGGATCAATCGGTTGCAATCGGCGGCGTCGGACTGGAAAACGATAGTCTGGACTGGAGTATTCAGCAAGGATACAGCAACCGCGAATATTACAGCGGCGACATGCGCGCCACTTATAACAGTTCTCAAGGAAGTGTTAACGCCGGTTATAGCTACGATCGCGATAGCCAACGTATTGATTATGGTGCCAACGGCAGTATTGTCGCGCACGCCGACGGCATCACTTTAGGTCAGGACATTACCGATGCAGCCGTACTGGTTAAGGCTCCAGGGCTGGATGACGTCAAACTGAGCACCGATAACACCATTTCAACCGACTATCGCGGCTATGCCATTGTGCCTTATGTTACCCCTTATCGTCGCACCGATATCACACTCGACACCGCCACGCTTGGCGATGATATGGAACTACCGGAAACAACGCAAACCGTGGTGCCGACTCGCGGCGCTATCGTGCGGGCCAACTACGACGGCAAGATTGGGCAGCGCGCCTTTATTCACCTGAAAACTGTCAGCGGCAATGATGTTCCTTATGGCGCTATGGTCTTACTGGCTGGTGATACGAAAAGCCAGGCCAGTATCGTCAGCGATGCCGGGATGGTCTATATGTCCGGGCTGCAACCAACCGGAACGCTCAACGTGCAGTGGGGAAAAAGTTCTAACCAACAATGTAACGCTCCATTCACGCTGCCACCGCGGGAAGGCAAAACCGCTGGTTTAAGTCAGGTTGAAGCGGTTTGCCGCTAATCATCATTTAAGGACAGATATTGATGAAAAGAATATTTTTTCTCTTCGCGCTTCTATTAATTTGCAGCGAGGCGGCTGCAAAATGTACCTATACAGGGAGTATTCGTCGACAAGCTTTTACCATCAACGCGAAGATCCCTACCGATGACTCAATTCCCGTAGGGAGCGTGTTATATTCAACAAAGTATGGTACTCAAACTTATAAAAATTTTTCATGCAATCAGAATACTAACGATCAATACATCACCGAAATTAGTACACCTGTCGTTTCTGGAGTCACGGGAATACAGGGAAAACCGGTTTATGAGACAGGTATCGATGGTATAGGCTTTCAGGTTTCCGATCTGCTGGAAAGTAGAAATGGCGCATTAGTTCCTGCCGTGGCAGGCTCAGTTCTGGTACCGTTTGAGAATACTTCAGATAATTACTATAAATTCATCACCGTGTGGTTTATCAAAACCAAACAGGTCATCGACACTTCAGGTTCGGATTCAAATCCGTCAATCAGTTTTTCTGTCGGCAACCCCACAACTAACCCCGGAACTACCGAAAAACTCTTATATACGACGAATATAAAACTCAAAAGCACCAAATACCAGGTGACATCTTGTGACATATCGCCATCCAGTTCACAAATAACATTGAACAGGATAAAGAAAAGCACCTTAATGTCTGTCTCCCGCGGTGGAGTCACCCCCGAGCAGAAAAACATTTTATTAACGATTAGCTGCCCAGCGGGTTCCATCGGTAATACATTAATGTACTGGTTTAACCCGGTAGGAACGGCCAGCACATCTGGCGATGGTATCATTGATAATATGATAACCGATAGCTCTGGCGCTAAAAATGTCGGCATCATATTCAAACAGACAGGAACTCCGCTGGTATTTTATGATATGGATAGCTATAGTTTCAATAGCGCTGCCGCATCACAAATAATCAACCTGACCGCTGATTATTATCGTCAGAGCAATAGCGTCGATAGTATCACAAACGGTAAAGTTAAAGCGATGTTAGAAGTAGTAATCCAGGAACAATAAACACAGCGCGACACGCACAGGAAAATAAAACTTTACTATGCGTGCCGCTTACATATAAAAACAACGAATATGAAATAATAATTCATAAAATAATCACAATGCATCACATTGAAATAGTCGAACAGTTATTTTTATATTCTTGCTGCTAATCAGAACCGTTCGAGTATCAATGGACTCATAATACAACAAAAAGGATATATAAATGAAACAACTAACTATCTTTGAAATGGAGAGTATTTCCGGTGGTTACTCATGGGATTTTTCCTCATTTCAATCCAGTATTACCAGTATAGTTTGTAATGGCGTTGAGGCTGTCGCTTCAGCCGTTTTACTGGGGACTGGCATGGCGGCAATGGGAACGCTTATTGGCGGTACCCAATCTGGAGCAAATGGCGGCATTCTCGGTTTTGGTTTGCTAGGCAATGCCGTCGGGATGGTATGGGGATTAATCGTGGGTGGAGTCACCGGGGCAGTTAATGGTGCTGTTATGGGATGGGATGCCTCTGTCGCTCTGGTTGAAGAGGGTATTCAAGGCCTGCTGGCTGGCACCTTCATGCCCTGGAAAAGCTAATTATTGATATGCAAGATGCATTTAACAGCCTGCAATAATATTTTTAATCAAAGGAAATGATTTGTGAAAGAACTTACAGTTTTCGAAATGGAAGCGGTATCCGGGGGCTATAGCTGGGACTTTTCTTCTATACAGTCAAGCATCACTAGCCTGGTAAGCAATGGCGCTGAGGCTGTCGCCTCAGCAGTTCTTGGCGCTGTTACCTGGGGAGCGTTTGGGACTTTATTAGGCGGCACCCAATCCGGGAATAATGGGGGCATCCTTGGCCTCGGTCTGATCGGCAACGCTGTAGGGATGGTCTGGGGATTAATTGTCGGCGCCGTAGGTGGCGCAGTAACTTACGCCGCTCTGGGATGGGAAAAATCTGTAGAATACTCAAATGCAGCATTCGAGGCGGTAGTTAAGGGTACTTTTATTCCGTGGGGCCAGTCCTAATAGTCTATTTAACCTTAGACGAGGTAAGACCTAAAGGCTCAAAATTACTGAGCCTTTTTATTTCACTTATCACTAATATGAAAAATCATGGCTAATAGTCTATATCGCAAGGAAGCGATCGAATACAAAAGAAATCACTGGAAAGGGAAAGCCTTGTTGCTCGCCGGTTTACCTGCCTGGTTAATCACTTTGTTATCGGCATTATTTCTTATCGCACTTATTTGCGCATTGATATTTTGCATATTTACTCAACGTGTCGATGTTCAGGGCGAAGTCATTACCCTTCCTCACTCTATAAATGTTTTTGCGCCTCAGCAAGGCTTTATCGTTAAACAACATGTTAAAATAGGCGATATTGTTAAAAAAAACCAACCTCTTTACGAAATTGATATTTCACGCAGCACCACCAGCGGCAATGTCAGTGCAGCGCAAATTGAAGTCATCAATGAAAAGATTGCTAACTCTGATGACATCATTAAAAAACTAGAAGATAACAAAAATCAGACATTAAATGCGTTAAATGCGCAGTTAAAAACCACCACAGCCTCTCTGAAGGAGACCAACCGTATGCTGGTCAATACCCAGGTAGGTCTGAAAAAAATGCACGATAATCTTTCCAGCTATGATAAATACCTTAACAATGGCCTGATAACTAAAGACCAATATAACTATCAGCACTCTCTATATTTCCAGCAACAGAGCGCCTATCAGTCGCTGGTGAGTCAAAAGATGCAACTGGAATCGCAAATCACGCAGCTGAACAGTGATAAAATCACTAAAGCAGCCGACTTTGACAACCAAATATCCAGTCAATACAACCAGTCCAATGATTTTAAAAATCAACTCGTCGAATCCAATGCCAACGGCAATATTATTATCAAATCGACCAGTGATGGCAGAATTGAATCGCTCTCAGCGACACTGGGTCAGACGGTTGATAACGGTAGCAGCCTGGCTCAGATCAAGCCGACTGGTAATGTTGAGTATTATCTTGTGCTATGGCTGCCAAATAATACCATCCCGTATTTAAAAACCGGGGATACTATTAATATTCGCTATGATGCGTTCCCATCGGATAAGTTTGGTCAGTTCCCAGGAAAAATAATATCAATATCTTCTATGCCGGCATCACGACAGGAAATGTCTGAGTATACCAACGTCAATAATGGAACACCTCAGCAGCAAGAACTGGCATTGTATAAAGCGATTGTCAAAATTAAAGATAAACAGTTCGAATATGACGGAAAAACGCTAAGTCTGTCCAACGGGCTTAAAGCACAGGCAGTCGTCTTCCTTGAAGAACGCCCTCTCTACATGTGGATGTTTACTCCGGTTTATAAGATTACTCAAAGCGTGAGCGGCCCGATTCATGACTAATGAACTGTTTGAAAAAATTACGGCGAAAGTTAATTTTTCAATCTTGAAAAAGACGCCGGTAATATTGCAATCTGAAGCCGCCGAGTGCGGCATTGCCTGCCTGGCGATGATTTGCGGCCATTATGGTCTCGATATCGATCTCTTCAATTTCCGCCAGCGCTTTGGCAGCCCCTCTCAGGGGGTCACGCTGATGTCATTAAGCAAAACGGCAGAGCATGCAGGTTTAAAGAGCCGGGCGCTATCGCTCGATCTGGATGAGATCAGACAATTAAAGCTGCCCTGTGTTATCCACTGGGGAATGAACCACTATGTCGTTTTGACCAAAGTGCGTAAATCCAGCTTTATCGTCCACGATCCAGCCCTGGGTAAACGTATTATCGGCATCCAGGAAATGTCGAATAATTTTACCGGCATCGCGTTAGAGCTATGGCCCGATCAGAACTTCCAGCAGGAAAAAGCCAAATCTCGCCTGCGTTTGTTAGACCTGATGCGCAATATCGTTGGCTTAAAATCTGCGCTGCTGAAGATTTTCGCTTTTTCCGTCGTCGTTGAAGCCATCGGCTTACTGCTGCCGATAGGCACACAGTTAGTCACTGACCACGTGATCATGGCCCACGATCAGAGCCTGCTCTCGGTGATCTGTATTGGCCTGGTTTTCTTTACCCTCTTTCGCACCTTTATCAGCATGCTGCGCGCATGGACCTCACTGACGCTCAACACGTTGACCAACATTCAGTGGAAAACCACTCTCTTCGATCATTTGGCCAGCCTGCCGCTGGCATTTTTCGAAAAGCGTCATCTGGGGGATATTCAGTCCCGTTTCTCATCGCTGGATACCATTCGCTCCACGTTCACTAATAGCATCGTCAGCGGCATTATCGACTCGATCATGACGATCGGCCTTCTGATTATGCTCACCCTGTACGGCGGTTGGCTAACATGGGTCGTCGTTGGCTTTACCTTATGTTACGCCCTTATGCGTCTGGGAACTTATCGCTTCTATCGCCGCGTTGCTGAAGAACAGGTAATCAAAGGCGCGCGCTCCAGTTCACATTTTATGGAGTCGCTGTACGGTATTTCGACCATCAAAGCGCTGAACCTGAAAGAACGCCGCTCTCAGCACTGGCTGAATATCAACATCGACGCCTGTAATGCGGGGATCAAACAGACCCGTTTCGACATGATGTTTAGCGGTATCAATACCTTCATTACCGCTATCGATCAGGTAGCGGTACTGTGGCTGGGCGCCATTATGGTCATTGATAATGAAATGACCCTCGGTATGTTTATGGCCTTTAACGCCTACCGAGGCCAGTTCTCCCAGCGCGCATCCAGCCTGGTTGACCTGACCATGCAGCTGCGCATGCTCTCGCTGCATAACGAACGTCTTTCTGAAATCGTCTTCAGCGAACCCGAGCAAGAGTTGCCATCACGGGACGTCTTTTCGAAAGATGCCGGCGCCAGGCTTGAAGTCAAAAATCTTAGCTATCAGTACGATCCATTTTCACAGCCGATTTTCTCAAACCTGAACATCACCGTTGAGCCCGGTGAATCCGTCGCGCTGGTCGGCCCGTCCGGCGTCGGTAAGACCACGCTATTGAAAGTGATGTGCGGGCTGCTCTCCCCCACCAGCGGCGATGTGTTTGCCGATAATCTCGATATCCAGAAAATAGGTTTAAATAACTATCGCCAGGGAACCGCCTGCGTATTGCAGGAGGACAGGCTCTTTTCCGGTTCGCTTATTGATAATATCAGCGGCTTTGAAGACAACGCCGATCTGGATTTTGTCGTCGAATGCGCCAAACGCTGCAACATCCATGACGAAATCATGAAAATGCCGATGGGCTATGAAACCATCGTCGGTGAGCTAGGTTTAGGGATTTCCGGGGGCCAAAAGCAACGTATTTTGATTGCCCGCGCGCTTTATCGTAAGCCGAGCATTCTATTTATGGATGAGGCCACCAGCCATCTCGATTTAAGAAATGAGTCGGTTATCAACCAATCGATTTCAGGGCTCAGTATTACCCGCGTCATCGTTGCCCACCGCCCGTCAACCATCGCCTCTGCCGATCGGGTTATTGATTTGTCGCAGTCCAAAATACCAATGCCAGCGTAAGGAGAATAATATGCAAGGAACGTTTATTGGTTTTAACACCGCCGGAATTACCTATGAAGACCATTTCATGGCGCTGCTGCTGAAAGTACAAAACCAGAATGGCCTGTGTCGGACATTCTATTTACAGGCGCCGGCGCTGGCTGACCTGCTTATGGTCCTGACAACTCGAATGTCTGTTTTCTTACAACGCTTGCAGCAAAGCGACGACACGCTGAAAGAGGAACTTATTGCCTACAATAATGAGCTCATCGCCAATACCCCAGCAGTCGATATGGCAGAGGTACAAAACCCGAATCCGGAGCTGCGGATCATGTCGATCACATTGAAACCGGGGGTAAATGAGTCAACGCTGATCCTGATGCTGCAGAACGAGCAAATCGCGACATTACGCATTGAAGACCGACAGGTAGAGGCATTGATTCTGGGTATCAATCAATCTCTAAAAATGGTTGCTGATACGAAATTAAATGAGTATCTGGCGCTGGCTCTGGATTATGTGCTGCTGTATACCGTCGATTTAACGACCCAACCAAACATTGAGTACCAGCAATATGCTCAGGAAGAGTGGAAGCTGAATTTGTTTAGCCACCATCTGGCCGTGTTATACAGCTACGAGCAGGAAGAAGGTAAAAAAGTACTCTCTGGCGCGGTGATTAAAACCAGCGCCGCGCATCAGTCAGATTTTGAAAAAAGTATCGTGCTGCGTCTGCTTGAAAAGAGTCAGAAGCTAAAACAGGTCCACAGCCAGCATACGCCGTATCAAATCTTCAGTAAGGTGATTCCATCCGCCCCGGGACAAATGCTAACCAGAGATGAATGTATGCTTTCGCTGCGTGAATTCTACGTGGCGACCAGAGCATCGCTTGAGGCATAAATTGTTAAGCACTCTCTGCGCAGGCAGAGAGTGCTTAACGCATCAGTTCGGGCACTTATAAACCTGGCCGTTCATCTGGCTATCGGTCGGGACAAAGCTCGACAGCAGGTTCTGCGTCGGGCTGCTCACGCCATAAATGACGTTACCGCCCATAGCCGCCGCCTGGTTACGTAGAGCATTCGCCGCGCCGCGCATAGAGCCGCCTTCATCGCCATTCTGGCCTGACAGCCAGTTGCTTTGCGTGCCGGTAGCCGTCCCTAACAGCTGACATTCCGTTCCTGGTTTATCTTCAACAAAACGCACGCTCTGGCCGCCTGCGGTTAATTCGTTGCTGGAACTGCAACCCGCTAACAATAATGCTGCGCCGACAATCCCTGCTAAATATTTTACCTGCATGTTATTCCCCAATGAGCTGGACGCACTGGCCCGGATGTAAACCTTATACTAAAAAGCCAGCAAAAAGAAAAACCCCCAGCCATTTCTGACCGGGGGTTTCTGCGTTTTTATGCCGTATAGCGCACGATTACATCATGCCGCCCATACCGCCCATGCCGCCCATACCACCAGCAGCACCTAAGTCAGGCGCATCGCCTTTCGGCAGGTCGGTCACCATGCACTCGGTAGTGATCATCAGACCAGCAACGGATGCCGCGTACTGCAGCGCAGAACGGGTGACTTTAGTTGGGTCCAGGATACCGAAGTCGATCATGTTGCCGTACTCTTCGGTTGCCGCGTTGTAACCGTAGTTACCGTCACCAGCTTTCACGTTGTTAGCAACAACAGACGGCTCTTCGCCAGCGTTGGAAACGATCTGACGCAGCGGCGCTTCCATTGCGCGCAGCGCAACTTTGATACCGACGTTCTGATCTTCGTTCTGACCGGTCAGGCCAGCGATTTTCGCCGCAACGCGAACCAGCGCTACACCGCCGCCAGCTACCACGCCTTCTTCAACCGCAGCACGGGTCGCATGCAGGGCATCGTCAACGCGCGCTTTTTTCTCTTTCATTTCAACTTCGGTAGCAGCACCGACTTTGATTACCGCAACGCCGCCGGCCAGTTTAGCCACGCGCTCCTGCAGTTTTTCACGGTCGTAATCAGAGGTCGCTTCTTCGATCTGCTTACGGATCTGAGCAACGCGGCCCTGAATCGCCGCTTCTTCGCCAACGCCATCGATGATGGTGGTGGTGTCTTTGTTGATAACAACGCGTTTCGCCTGACCCAGGTCTTCCAGAGTCGCTTTTTCCAGCTCCATACCGATCTCTTCAGAGATAACGGTACCACCAGTCAGAGTCGCGATGTCCTGCAGCATAGCTTTACGACGGTCACCGAAGCCCGGCGCTTTAACCGCAGCAACTTTCACGATGCCGCGCATGGTGTTAACCACCAGGGTCGCCAGCGCTTCGCCTTCAACGTCTTCAGCGATGATAACCAGCGGTTTGCCGGCTTTCGCTACGGCTTCCAGAACCGGCAGCATTTCGCGGATGTTGGAGATTTTTTTGTCAGCCAGCAGGATGAACGGGCTTTCCAGTTCAACGGCGCCGGTGTCCGGCTTGTTGATGAAGTATGGGGACAGGTAGCCGCGGTCGAACTGCATACCTTCAACCACGTCCAGTTCGTCTTCCAGACCGGTACCGTCTTCAACGGTGATAACGCCTTCTTTACCGACTTTATCCATCGCTTCAGCGATCAGTTTACCTACGGTTTCGTCGGAGTTAGCGGAGATAGTACCAACCTGAGCAATCGCTTTAGAATCGGAGCACGGTACGGACAGCGCTTTCAGTTCTTCAACGGCGGCAACGACAGCTTTGTCGATACCACGTTTCAGATCCATCGGGTTCATGCCCGCAGCAACGGCTTTCAGGCCTTCGTTAACGATAGCCTGAGCCAGTACGGTTGCGGTGGTGGTACCGTCGCCTGCAGCGTCGTTCGCTTTAGAGGCAACTTCTTTCACCATCTGCGCGCCCATGTTTTCGAATTTGTCTTCCAGTTCGATTTCACGAGCAACGGATACGCCATCTTTAGTGATGGTCGGCGCGCCGAAGGATTTGTCCAGAACAACGTTACGGCCTTTCGGGCCCAGGGTCACTTTAACTGCATCTGCCAGTACGTTTACGCCGCGCAGCATTTTTACACGAGCGTCGTTACCGAATTTTACGTCTTTTGCTGCCATTTCTTTTATTCCTCAAATTCGTTCAGGGTCGTGCGAATTACGCTTCAACAATTGCCAGAATGTCGCTTTCGGACATGATCAGCACTTCTTCGTTGTCGATCTTCTCAGACTTCACGCCGTAACCATCGTTGAAAATCACGATGTCACCAACTTTAACGTCCAGCGGCTGCACAGTTCCGTTTTCCAGGATGCGGCCTTTACCGACAGCGATGATTTCGCCACGAGTTGATTTAGCTGCCGCAGAACCGGTCAGAACGATGCCGCCTGCAGATTTGGTTTCAACTTCTTTACGTTTGACGATCACACGATCATGTAACGGACGAATACTCATTGATAGCTCTCCTTCGAGAAAGTCATTATCAGTTATGGATGGCGCCGGGCCGTAAACGGTTTCCGACTAGTGCAGAGAGAGATGGGGATGGCCATTTACCGCTTCAAGGGGAAAATTAAAAAAAAATTTCCGCCTGTGCGCTGACGCGCAAAAATATTCGCGTGTCGGCCGCGCTTTCTGGCGCAAGGGGTTGTGATAACATCGTTTTTTTGCCGCGCGCAGGATTGAGTCATGAGTGGTTTAAAACAGGAGCTGGGGTTAGGTCAGGGAGTCGGGTTACTTTCAACATCACTACTGGGAACCGGCGTATTCGCCGTACCGGCGCTGGCGGCGCTGGTCGCAGGCGATAATAGCCTGTGGGCGTGGCCGGCGCTGATTCTGCTGGTTTTTCCCATCGCTATCGTGTTTGCCGTGCTTGGGCGCCACTTTCCCAGCGCTGGCGGCGTGGCTCATTTTGTGGATATGGCGTTCGGCCCGCGTCTGGCGCGGGTAACCGGTTGGCTGTTTTTATCGGTGATCCCGGTGGGCTTACCCGCCGCCTTGCATATCGCCACCGGTTTTGGCCAGGCGCTGTTCGGCTGGCACGATACTCAGCTGCTGCTTGCCGAACTCGGCACGCTGGCGATCGTCTGGTGGGTGGGTTCACGCGGCGCCAGTTCCAGCGCCAATCTACAGACGCTGGTTGCGGTAATGATTGTCGCGCTGATCGTCGCCATCTGGTGGCGCGGCGGCATAAACCCGGCGCAGATCCCTTTCCCGCAGCCTAAAGATGTCGACACGTCGCAGCTGTTTGCGGCCCTATCGGTGATGTTCTGGTGCTTCGTCGGCCTGGAAGCCTTTGCTCATCTGGCATCAGAGTTTAAACGTCCGGAGCGCGACTTCCCCCGAGCGCTGATGATTGGCCTGGTGCTGGCTGGCACCGTTTATTGGGGCTGTACGGTAGTCGTTCTGCATTTTCGCGCCTTCGGTGAGGAAATGGCGGCGGCGGCTTCGCTGCCAAACATCGTAGTGCGACTGTTCGGCGTGCAGGCGCTGTGGGTTGCCTGCGTAATCGGCTACCTCGCCTGCTTCGCCAGCCTTAATATCTATATCCAAAGTTTTGCCCGCCTGGTCTGGTCGCAGGCGCAGTTCAAACCGGAGAGCTATCTGGCCCGCCTGTCGCCGCGCCAGGTACCGCGCAACGCGCTGAATGCGGTCTTAGGCTGCTGCGTACTCAGTACGCTGTGCATTTACTGGCTGAACATTAATCTCGATGCGCTTATCGTCTATGCCAACGGCATTTTCATCATGATTTATCTGCTGTGCATGCTGGCGGGATGCCGACTCCTGCACGGTAAATACCGTGTGCTGGCCACGGTGGGAAGCGTGCTATGCCTGCTGCTGTTGGCCATGGTCGGCTGGAAGAGTTTGTACGCCATCATCATGTTGGCGGTGCTGTGGTTCGCCTTGCCAGCACGCTCACCTTCAGCAAACAGATAACAAAAAACCGGCGCAGGCCGGTTTTGTCGTTTTAGCGGTCGTCTTTGTGATCCAGACGGTCGCGTTCGTCGTCTTTGCGCTGGAACTCCCCTTCGAAGGTGTCTCCGTTGCCGGCGCCGGCGCTAAAACCGCCGCCCGGCATCCGGCTAAAGCGCAGATACGGCATCAGTTTTAAGGTCATCAGCTTTTGCACCGGCGGCAACAGCAGCAGCAGGCCGAGGAAGTCGGTAAAGAAGCCTGGGATCAGCAGCAGAAGCCCGGCGATAATCAGCGACACGCTTTTAATCATTTCTGCGGCAGGGCTTTCGCCAGCCGCCATTTTCTGCTGCATCAGCATCAGGTTTTTGAAGCCCTGGTTGCGCACCAGCGACATCCCCACCACCGAGCTAAAGATAACCAGGATCAGCGTCAACAGCACGCCGAGCACATGCGCGACCTGGATAAAGATCGAGATCTCGACGTAAACGTATAAGAAAAAGGCAATAAATGGGATCCAACGCACCGGCGTCTCCTTCAATCGGCCGTCGTCGCAGACGCCCGTAGTGATAAATTTGCTATTCGCGTCATAGGAATGTGGGGTTGGCGCGCCATTTTTCAATCAACGGCAACGGCATTTTTTTCAAAAATAGTAAAGCGGTGACTCATTTCACAGATTAATAATTCTTATCCGCCGCGCTATATAATAAGTGATCAAGGTTACTGAACTTCGCTATCATCAGCATATGATCGTGGGCACCGGGCCGGTTAAGGAAATAATCTTCGGTCTGAAAATACGCTAAATCCTATAAATTCTGTGTATTTGGTGAATTCATTGGCAGCTTGAAAAAGAAGGTTCACATGTTAAACAACATTCGTATCGAAGAAGATCTGTTGGGCACCAGGGAAGTTCCAGCTGACGCATACTATGGCGTTCATACTCTGAGAGCGATTGAAAACTTCTACATCAGCAACAACAAGATTAGCGACATCCCTGAGTTTGTTCGGGGCATGGTGATGGTGAAGAAGGCCGCCGCGCTGGCTAACAAGGAACTGCAAACCATTCCTAAAAGCGTAGCGAACACTATTGTCGCCGCATGCGATGAGGTGCTGAACAACGGTAAATGCATGGACCAGTTCCCGGTTGATGTGTTCCAGGGCGGCGCGGGCACCTCCGTCAACATGAACACCAACGAAGTGCTGGCGAATATCGGTCTGGAACTGATGGGCCACCAGAAAGGTGAATACCAGTTCCTCAACCCTAATGATCACGTCAACAAATGCCAGTCCACTAACGACGCCTACCCAACCGGTTTCCGCATCGCGGTCTATGCTTCGATTCTCAAACTGATCGACGCCATCAAACAGCTGGGCGAAGGTTTCCAGGCAAAAGCCGTCGAGTTCCAGGATGTCCTGAAAATGGGCCGCACGCAGTTGCAGGATGCGGTGCCGATGACCCTCGGCCAGGAATTCCACGCTTTTAACGTTCTGCTGAACGAAGAAACCAAAAGTATTCTGCGTACCGCAGAACTGCTGCTGGAAGTGAACCTCGGCGCGACCGCTATCGGGACTCGCCTGAACACCCCTGACGGTTATCAGCAGCTGGCGGTACAGAAACTGGCGGAAGTCAGCAACCTGCCGGTCGTTCCGGCGGAAGACCTGATTGAAGCGACTTCTGACTGCGGCGCGTATGTGATGGTTCACAGTTCGCTGAAACGCCTGGCGGTCAAACTGTCCAAAATTTGTAACGACCTGCGCCTGCTCTCTTCCGGCCCGCGCGCTGGGCTGAATGAAATCAACCTGCCAGAACTGCAGGCCGGTTCCTCCATCATGCCGGCAAAAGTTAACCCGGTGGTGCCAGAAGTGGTTAACCAGGTGTGCTTCAAAGTTATCGGCAACGATACCACCGTAACCATGGCCTCCGAAGCCGGTCAGCTGCAGCTGAACGTTATGGAGCCGGTGATTGGCCAGGCGATGTTTGAATCTATCCACATCCTGACCAACGCCTGCTACAACCTGCTGGAAAAATGCGTGAACGGCATTACCGCCAACAAAGCGGTATGCGAAAGCTACGTCTACAACTCCATCGGTATCGTGACCTACCTCAACCCGTTCATCGGCCACCACAATGGCGATATCGTCGGCAAGATCTGCGCCGAAACCGGTAAGAGCGTACGTGAAGTGGTACTGGAGCGCGGGCTGCTGACCGAAGCCGAGCTGGACGACATTTTCTCTCCGCAAAACCTGATGCATCCGGCTTATAAAGCAAAACGGTATACCGATGAAAGCGAACAGTAAGCTTTCAGGGTAAACTAACCAAAGGCATGTCAGTAATGACATGCCTTTTTGCTTTTTTGGGTTTACGAAACGACAACAATTCAATATCAACTTGTTAAAAAACAAGGAAGGCATATATGTTTGGTGCAGAGCTCGTGGTTGTCTTGCTGGCAATCTATTTGGGGGCCCGTCTGGGAGGCATTGGTATCGGCTTTGCCGGTGGCCTCGGCGTCCTCGTCTTAACCTTAATTTTTCAAATTCCACCCGGGGCAATCCCCTTTGACGTCATTGAAATTATCATGGCGGTTATCGCCGCTATCGCCGCGATGCAGGTCGCCGGAGGGATGGACTATCTGGTCAGCCTCGCCGAACGTATGCTACGCCGCCATCCCAAGTACATTACCTTCCTTGCGCCGCTGGTCACCTGGTTTATGACCGTGCTGGCAGGCACCGGTCATACCGCGTTCTCTACCCTGCCAGTGATTACCGAAGTGGCGAAAGAGCAGGGTATTCGCCCTTCCCGCCCGCTCTCCATCGCCGTTGTCGCTTCGCAGATTGCGATTACCGCCTCGCCGATCTCCGCGGCAGTGGTCTTCTTTGCCGGTATTCTCGAACCGCTTGGCGTCAGCTACCTGACGCTGCTGGCGATCTGCCTGCCGGTTACCCTGATTGCCGTCATGCTGACCGCCGTCGTCTGTAACTTCCTCGGCTGCGAGCTGAAAGACGACCCGGTATACCAGGAGCGACTGGCAAAAGGGGAAGTGAGCCTGCGCGGCAGTCAGGTCTTCGAGCTGAAGCCGCATGCTAAACGCTCCGTTCTGCTGTTCCTGGTGGGCATTGTCGCGGTCATGTTCTACGCTACCGCCATCAGCGACACCGTCGGCCTGATCCAGAACCCGGTGCTGCCGCGTAACGAAGCGATCGTGGTCTTCATGCTGACCATCGCCACGCTGATTAGCATCACCTGTAAGATCGATACCGGCGAAGTGCTGAACGCCAGCACCTTCAAGTCCGGGATGAGCGCCTGCGTCTGCGTGCTCGGCGTCGCCTGGCTTGGGGATACCTTCGTCAAAGCACATATTGCCGATATCCAGACGGTGGCGGGCGATCTGCTGCACAACTATCCGTGGCTGCTGGCGGTGGTGCTGTTCTTCGCGGCTACGCTGCTCTATTCACAGGCCGCCACGACCAAGGCGTTAATGCCCGCCGCACTGCTGCTCGGCGTCACCCCGCTGACGGCAATTGCCTCATTCGCCGCGGTCTCAGCGCTGTTCGTGCTGCCAACCTATCCGACCCTGCTGGCCGCGGTCGAAATGGACGACACCGGTTCCACGCGTATCGGCAAATATGTCTTTAACCACGCCTTCCTGATCCCGGGCGTCATCGCCATTACGCTTTGCGTGATCCTCGGATTCATCTTCGGCGGCCTCATGCTGTAAGATCGTTAAAAAGGGGCCAGTGAAGTAACTGGCCCCTTTGGTTAATCTCTCCGCATCATGCATGCTATAGTGCCTCTTTTCGCTGATACGAGGTTCACGATGACTACGCCTGATGCTGTTGTTGTACTCTGTACCGCGCCGGATGAAGCGACCGCCCAGGATCTGGCGGCCAAAGTGCTCGGAGAAAAACTCGCCGCCTGCGCCACCATCCTGCCGGGAGCGACGTCGCTCTACTACTGGGAAGGGAAGCTTGAGCAGGAGTATGAAGTCCAGATGCTGCTCAAAACCAATCAGACCCATCAGCAGGCGTTACTGGACTGCCTGAAGTCCCATCACCCGTATCAAACCCCCGAACTACTGGTCCTGCCGGTTACTCACGGAGACAACGATTACCTCTCATGGCTCAACGCATCATTACGCTGATCCTGCTACTGTGCAGCGCATCGGCCAGCGCCGGGTTGTTTGACGCCCCCGGGCGCTCAAACTTCGTGCCTGCCGATCGGGCTTTCGCCTTTGACTTTCAGCAGAATCAACACGACCTCAACCTGAGCTGGCGCATCAAGGATGGTTACTACCTCTACCGTAAGCAGATCACGCTGACGGCAAAAGATGCGGCGATCGTCGAACCTTCGCTACCGCCTGGCGAATGGCATGAAGACGAGTTTTACGGCAAAAGCGAAATTTATCGTCAGCGCCTGACCTTGCCGATTACCCTTGCGGAAGCCAGCAAAGCAGCCACGCTGACCGTCACCTATCAGGGCTGTGCCGACGCCGGGTTCTGCTATCCGCCGGAGACCAAAGTCGTGCCGCTCAGCGCGGTGCTCGCCGATTCCGACAAGGCGCAAGCGGCCAAACCATCAGCGCCCGCCGCGCTCCCGGCCAGCGGCAGCCAAACCGGCGCGGAGCCCGCGTCGCTGCCATTTTCGGCGTTATGGGCGCTGCTGATTGGTATCGGTATCGCCTTTACGCCTTGTGTCTTGCCAATGTATCCACTGATTTCCGGGATTGTCCTCGGCGGTAAGCAGCGCTTATCAACGGCACGCGCCCTGCTGTTGGCCTTTATTTATGTCCAGGGGATGGCGGTTACCTATACCGCGCTGGGGTTGGTCGTGGCCGCCGCCGGTCTGCAGTTTCAGGCCGCGCTGCAGCACCCTTACGTATTAATTGGGCTGTCAGTGGTATTTATCGCGCTGGCGCTGTCGATGTTCGGCCTGTTTACGCTGCAGCTGCCTTCATCGCTGCAAACCCGACTGACGCTAATGAGCAACAAGCGCCAGGGGGGCTCGCCTGGCGGCGTGTTTGCAATGGGCGCCATCGCCGGGCTTATCTGTTCCCCTTGCACTACGGCCCCGCTTAGCGCCATTCTGTTGTATATCGCTCAAAGCGGTAATCTGTGGCTTGGCGGCGGCACGCTGTATTTATACGCGCTGGGAATGGGGCTGCCGCTGATCCTGGTGACCGTGTTCGGTAACCGTCTGCTACCGAAGAGCGGGCCGTGGATGGCTCACGTCAAGACCGCGTTTGGCTTCGTGATCCTCGCGCTGCCGGTCTTTTTACTGGAGCGCGTGATCGGCGAAGCCTGGGGTTTACGCCTGTGGTCTCTGCTTGGCGTCGCCTTCTTCAGCTGGGCGTTTATCACCTCGCTTGGCGCGAGCAAACCGTGGCTACGGCTGGTGCAAATCGTCATGCTGGGCGCCGCGCTGGTTAGCGCGCGTCCGCTGCAGGATTGGGCCTTTGGCGCACCGGCCGTCCAGCAGCAGGCGCATCTGGAGTTTACCCGCGTCAGCACCGTGGATGAACTCAACCAGGCGTTAGCGCAGGCCAAAGGGAAACCGGTCATGCTCGATCTGTATGCTGACTGGTGCGTGGCCTGTAAAGAGTTCGAAAAATATACCTTTAGCGCTCCTGAAGTGCGACAGGCCCTAAAAGAGACCGTTCTGTTGCAAGTGGATGTCACTAAGAACAGCGCGCAAGACGCGGCCCTGCTGAAGCATTTACAGGTGCTCGGCTTGCCGACGATTCTGTTCTTCAACGCGCAGGGAGAAGAGCAGCCCGCGCAGCGCGTCACCGGGTTTATGAATGCTGCGGCATTCAGCGCCCATTTGCGCGATTGGCAACCGTGAACGACACTTGAGGAGGATAAATGGAGGAGACTACCGTGCAACGTGAAGATGTCCTGGGTGAAGCCATACAAATTCTCGAAATCGAGGGTATCGCCAACACCACGCTGGAAATGGTCGCCGACCGCGTCGCATATCCGCTTGATGACCTCAAGCGCTTTTGGCCCGATCGCGAAGCGTTGCTCTATGACGCCCTGCGTTATTTAAGCCAGCAGGTAGACGCCTGGCGTCGCCAACTGTTGCTGGATGAGACGCTGAGCGCAGAACAAAAGCTGCTGGCGCGCTATAGCGCGCTGACCAAATGCGTCAGCAACCACCGCTATCCGGGCTGCCTGTTTATCGCCGCCTGTACTTTCTATCCGGATGCTCAGCACCCGATTCACCAGTTAGCGGAACAGCAGAAGCAGGCGTCACTGGCCTACACGCACGAGCTGCTGACCCTGCTTGAGGTGGATGATCCGGAAATGGTCGCCAAGCAGATGGAATTAATCGTCGAAGGCTGCCTGAGCCGCATGCTGATCAAGCGCAGCCAGGCCGACGTCGATACCGCCCAGCGTCTGGCGGAAGATATTCTGCGCTTTGCCCGCTGCCGGATGGGCGGCGCGCTCACGTAATTCGGATTTCCGAACCCCTGCAAGGCGCATATAATTCCCTGACACTTTCTGTGGCAGGGATTTCTATGCGTCCACTTCTCTGGGCCGCCGTACTGGGGCTTTGTTCGACCTCGCTGATGGCCGCCCCTCCTCGCGGTTTCTCTTTCGCCTACAAAGACTGGGAAGTCGCCTGCGATAATACCGGCACCTGCCGGGCTGCGGGCTATGGCGCGACAATGGGCGAAGTCAGCGTCCTGCTGACACGCAGTGCAGGCGCCGGGCGGCAGGTAACCGCGCAGGTCACGTTTGCGCAGACCGAGCACGATATTCCGCCAGATGCCAGCGTAAATCTGTTTATCAACGATAGCGATCGTGGGACGCTTGAGGCTATCGACGATAACCATTTTCACTTTGACAGTACGCAAACCAGCGCGCTTATTACCGCCCTGGAGCAAAACGCGAAAATCGAACTGGCGCTCAATGGCCAGCGCAAACGCCTATCTAACGCGGGCAGCAGCGCGGTATTCCTTAAGGTCGATGAATTCCAGCAGCGGATTGGCACCGCCGATGCCCTGTTACGTAAAGGCGACAGCGATGAGAGTGCCGTCCTGCACGCCATTCCCGCGCCGGAGATCCTTAGCGCGCCGTTTATTCACAACTCCCAGCCCGTTGCGTTAACAGCTAAACAACAGCAGAAATGGCTGCCGCAATTGGAAAGCGCGCTCAACAGCCGTTGTGATGACTGGCAAAACGCCGATATTCCGGCCAGCGAACGGCAGATCACCGTCACCCCGCTGGATAAAAATCACTCGCTGCTGCAGACTCTGTGCTGGCGCGCCGCCTATAACGACGGCTACGCGATGTGGGTTGTCGATAACACACAGGCCGCCAGGCCACAGCTGATAACCACTGATGCCTCCAGCTATAACGATGGCGTAATGACCTTCTTCAACAAAGGGCGCAGCGTCGCCGACTGCGTTAATGGGGAAGAACGTGTGTGGGATGGCAAAACCTTTGTGCAAAGCCTCAAGTACAGCACCGGCATGTGTCGGGAAATCACCCCTGGCGGAACCTGGCAGCTTCCCACCTTCGTCAGCAAGGTTATTCCCCGCAAGCAACGAGAGGCCGATATACTCGCGCTGAAGACGTTGCACGACGCGCTCCTAAAAGAGCAAAAACGCAATCCGGAACTCGCATTAGAGAACATTGCGGAACAGTTTCCGCTCAGCGGACACATCAGCCACTTTACCCTCACCTATGCCGACGACGCGCCGGTCTCAACCACCAAGCCAGCGGCGGATATCAGCGACGATGAGTGGCAGGCGTTTTTACATTCCGATATCAGCGCCGATTCGGAAAACGGCAAAGTCAGCTTCACGCTTATCGACCTCGACGGCGACGGCAAACGCGACCTCATCATCGATAGCTATGTTGGCGGTACCGGCCTGTTCAGCTATACCGGCGTGCTGAAACGCGGCGATAGCGCCTTTGAATCGGTGAACGATGCCGACAGCAATGACGACGATAACTTCGATGCCGGCGTGCCCGGCGCCCTTTACTCTATTAACGATCGCGGAGCGAACCAGTGGGGCCGCTGGGTCAGAATCAACGGCCAGGTTTACGTCCTGTGGTTTAACGGCGTGTTTGGGGAAGATAATCTCTATCTGCTGCGTCCGTTTAACCAGAGCGACCTGACGCCGGCCATCACCATCCGCTACCGTTATAACCTCAATATCATCAGCGCTGCGGAAAACGAGCAGTCACCCACCCCAGCCTTAAACGATAAAGATAAAGCGGGCTTATTGAAGTCATTGGACGTCATGCAAGGTAGCCTGCTAAAGGATAAACCTGCTGACGATAACGATGAGCCGATTTGTCCTGTTCCCCCCGGTACCGCTAAAGATGATGCGGACAACTACTATGGCGGCGTTGCGGGGCACTACACCGTTGAAACGGTGGCGTGGATCCCGGTGTGGCTCAACGATAAATGCTTTATCGGCACGATCTTCAGCCATCATGGCGCCTATCGCCACGGAGTGGATGCCATCCTAACCATCAGTTCGCCACGAGATGATGAAGAGATCGTTGGCGATTACGACATCTCCGGAAAACGCCATGCCATCGCCATCACCAGCGGCTGGAAAGTTCGCGAAGGCGATAATGGAGTGATGTGATTTTAAGCAAAACGCGCCTTTTGGCGCAGAATTGCCGCAAAGATAAGCAATCAAACAATAAATAGAGAAATTTCATTGACGCAGTGGGCGGATTACGGTTTAATGCGCCCCGTTGCCCGGATAGCTCAGTCGGTAGAGCAGGGGATTGAAAATCCCCGTGTCCTTGGTTCGATTCCGAGTCCGGGCACCACTTATTCAGAGAACCCAGCCTATGGCTGGGTTTTTGCTTTTCTACGGCCTACCGCGAACCGTATGCCTGATAAGCACAGCGCCATTAGGCATTCAATGCCCATCGTTTTTACCTTTAACTTCAGCCATCGGTTATTCATCACTAACGCAGGCCTTCAGTTCGGATGTGACATACTGCATTGAGTCACATAAAAACGTTAAGATGAATCTTCGTTTCAGCCGCCCCTCTTTATAAGCCACTTACGCAAAATAATAGTGCCAATTTATCTTCAACCCACTCTAATCAGAACGTATTTGAGAAAATAAGAGCAATAGTAGCTTATCCGGTAATGAAAATTCATGCTAATGACTGTTATGATTGTGTCGAATATTTAATCACAACAGGAAGTCTGTGATATGCAAGAGAATAACGGAATAAGAATGGCTCTTTCTCCCGTACAACTAGCCGCCGTTCTGGCCGATAAATCCGTCAGTGAGGGGGAAACACTTAGTAATCGCCTCTGGGGAGGTCTAGGATTGGCCAACGGTCTGGTTGAAATGTTTGGTGCCGGAGTCATGTGCATAGCCCCCGAACCAACAATGATCACTAAAATCGGGTGTGTCATCGTGGGAACCCACAGCCTGGATACGATACAGGCTTCCTTTCGTCAGGTATGGACCGGTAGGCAGGTCAGTACCGATACATACAATTCTGTAGTATCTCTGGCCGAAAGTCTGGGTTCCGATCACCAAACTGCCGTGAACGTTGGAATGACTCTGGATCTTGCAATTCCTATGGGATTTGCGCTGACAATGGGTGCTATCCGCGTTGCTTCTATACGTGGAGGACGGATAAAACTGGCTGAACATGAATTTTTGAGGAGTCGCTCATCAGGTGGCCATACTCTCCAAAATCATGTTGGCAAAACGCCAGAAGGGCTGAGAATGAGACTGGATACTACTCCCCGATTAAAGTCTGTCAGTAGTTTCAAAAGTACCAGTGAAGCTGAGCGCTTAGTATCAGCCGTTATTCAGGACAATAAAACTCAGATAGAGATGTGGGTAAGACATCTACCACCTGGGATGAATGCAAAAATGCAGTTGGATCGCATATTTGCGAACCAGACGGGAATATTATTATTCAAAGGTGCGAAAGAAGTAACTACTTGCTACAAAGTCCGGGTGGTCATCGAGTTTGCGCACTGGCATGGAAAACCCTATTTTGTATTGACAGCCTTTCCTCTACCCTGAACACGGTTTGTACATGACAAAAATGAACCTGAATGAACTTAACGGCTTTATCACGGTTTACTTCGGGCAGGATTATGACCTTATCGATGATAGTGATGAGATCGACCCCAAAATTGACGCATTTATCGCCGATAGTCATCTCGCCATAAAGTATGGCCTTATCGCAGACATTGACCTTCTGCTGAAGGAAGCAGATAACCCGGAAGAGGAATTCAGGATGCGCTATGGTTCAGACTTTGATCCTCACCTGTGGGGAACAGATGCCCTTAGCTTCCTGAAACGGGTAAGAGATAGAATTAGTCATTCCCTGAATGAGGCGGAGCCGACAGGCCGTCAGTAACCCGCGGCTTCCTTACCACACTATCGGTTTGATCTGATTCAGCGAGATGTCGCCGAAAACGCTAGCGCCGCGTCGCTTTCTTTTTAGCAGGAAGGCGGAACACTTCGCCATTCGGCTTGGCAATCCCCATACGGTACTGCGTCTCTCTGGCAGCCTTATGGATATCAGCAAACTCCTCTTTACGCGCCGGCGGCAGCTTCGCTTTTTTCAGGCATTTATTGCGGTGCATCCTTATCCATTCGCGATCGTTGTCATCGACGCACGTCTGCATCACATCCACCCAGCGCGAAGCAGCCCGGCGATACAATCCGCGAGCTTCCAGAGATTCGGCGATACTGTCCTTGATCATTCGATAATTTCTCTCACGTATGCTAGCTAATTTGCGTATATAAATATAACCACGCCATTCGAAGAAATAATGAAAGAAAACCCCGGTAATTTGATCCACGATAAATCTATGCCAACTCAATATTGAGAGCATTTATAATATTAATTGCTGTGTGCATTAAAACTGCCGAAGCAGTAAGTACTTCCAAAGAGCATTTTTATCATATACCGCGGGTTATCATCTGAGTCATTCCTGAACTACGGTTATACCTATCAATGATTGATTAAATTAAAATAATACCGTTGTTTAGTGGCTTGTATGTAGATAGCTTACTCTGCATTCATTTCCCTTTTTATCGCTTCGGCGCGGGACACTCGAGCAGTCTATTTTTAAAAATAAACAGACAGGCTTCATTAAAGTTAGCCAGCCCCAGACGTTCATAAAGCTCAATGCGCTTGCGATACAGGCTTTTCACCGAAGTATTAAGTACCCCAGCTATTTGCTCCATGGTCATCCCCGCTCTGAGTAAAGTCAACGTCATATGTTCCTGCGGTTTCAGGCTGAAATTCTTGAGCCATTCTCGGGTCAATCGCTTACTCTTCACGTCAAGAAACAGGCTAAATAAATTAGCCATATCCGTCGGCGTCAAAGACATGTTGAGAAACCACTTTAAGCTCAGCAAATGCTCTTCCCGATGGCGCATATCAAGCATAATACAGCAGATACGTTTACCCGCTTCCGCTGCGCCAGGAATAAGATAATCGTAAAAACAAAGCGGCGCCCGACTATCCACCAGCACCGAAAACTCCTCGGCATCACTCTCAAAAAGCTTACGCTCTATCGAATGTAACTGGATGATATCTGGAAAGAAAATCCTCACCCCTTCAAAGAGATAGTGATCCTGAGTTACTAAAAACATTGTCGTTGCCACAAATCATCCCTTTAACAATAAAGCAACAAAACCCCTCCAGGGAGAATATGCACAGCGCCTGGTAGCGTGCTGACTATGGCGAGCCAAATAAAGCATGTGATTGTCTTTTAGTAATCCCCCAATCTCTCCATCTATAGTGAACGCTCCACTCCACTATCCTTACGTCATTTCTTAATTATCTGTGCTCAGGCTAATTATAAATAAAAAACTCGCACAAAAAAGAAGCTTTTCTACTATTGAGAATTTTTGTCAAAAATCGTCTTAAATATCTACAGCAACCGCCTGACATTATGCATGAAAAAGCCAACCAAAAACATTAAAACAGAATTTCGGACACCATTTAACTTTTTTCAATTCAGTAAGTTATGCGTAACATAAGACAATTAATTAATTCATTAAAGGTCAATTTCCAGATTTATCTTAAAACTACAGGCCTATTATTTGGCATATTTTCAGGCAAACATATCAGGTGTACATTAATCGCCACCCCGTTATCGCGAGGAGATATTTTATTACCTTAAATAAGTAATCGCAGTCGCGTACCGTCAGGTAAAAACTCATTACCCCATCCTTTTGCATTCAGCTAAAAGGCCGACGTGTTGTGCAATGGATTCTTGATGGACATATGGTAAATAGTTATGGGAAGATCAACTCGTTTCAATAAGTTATTCTTTTATCGCCGCACGACATTCTCGCTTTCAATTAGTTTATTGTTGTTAACGCCTATTCTGGCTCAGGGGGCTGAGTCGATATATGATCGGCATGTGCTACAGGCGCGTGAAGGTAATTACTCCCCTTTTCTCGATTATCTTCAGCAATATCAACAACAACATGCTTTGACGCCTGAGCAAGTCGCCGACTGGCTTCAAATTGCCTCCTGGGCTGGACGTGATGAGGAAGTAATCCAGGTCTGGCAGCGTTATCAGGTTTATATGGCGCTACCGGCACGCGGTACGGCGGCAGCGGCACAGGCTTTCCGTAATCAAAAACGGTGGTCTTCAGCGCTGGCGCTCTGGGATCAGGCAATTGGCCAGCAGCCGATGAACGACGATTATCTTATTGGTCGGATTAAAACGCTGGCCGATGCGCGCCATGACGGGCAGGCGCTAAGTGAAGCCCGCCGCTTGGTCGCCACCACCCCCAGCGCCGCTCACCTGCAGACGCTCTCCTACGTCTATTTACGTCAGGGAAAAAGCTGGGACCAGCTGCTCACCGATATGCGCGCGCAGGAACTCGCGCCGCAAAACAGAGAAACGCTCAATAGCCTGATTGATAGCCTGAGCAGCAATCGCATCAATTCGCCTGCGCTGCAATGGTCAGCGAAAACCACCTTAACGCCCGCGCAGCAGCGAAAGCTAGAAATGGACGCGGCGGCGGAGTGGGTACGGCTGGCGCACACCCCGGCCCGCGGTGAACAGGAGCGCTTTCGCCTCGCGCAAACGGCGCTCAACCGCTACGACGCGCTGTTCGCCCGTTGGCGTCAGGAGCCGCAGGCCGCAGAGGATCTTGCCCGCGCGCGTATTGACCGCCTCGGCGCGCTATACACCCGCGGCTATTACGCCCAAGTCATTAAGGAATATCAGTCGCTGACCGCCGCTCAACAGCCCGTCCCTGACTGGGCCATCGGCTGGGTTATCTCCTCTTATCTTGCACAACAAAACGTCGAGGCCGCGCTGGCGATCGCCCGCCAACATCCACTTTACCGGCCGGACCCGCAAGATGATCAGCATGAATTATTTTATGCGCTGCTGGATAGCGGCCAGTATCAGGCCGCCCGCGAGTATCTCGCTAAAGTGACGAATGGCGTTCCCTACACCCGCCGCCTTTACGGCTCGCCGACGCCGCAGCCAAACGACCCGTGGCTGAACGCTCAATCGCTGAAGGTACAGTATCTACTGAGTACTAACGCGCTGCCGGAAGCCGAACGGCTCTCCGACCGACTGGCCACCACCGCGCCCGGTAATCAGGGGCTGCGCATTGACTACGCGGCGATACTACAGGCGCGTGGTTTACCCCGCGCCGCCGAACGGGAACTGAAAGCGGCGGAAGCGTTGGAGCCTTCGAACATCCCCCTCGAACGTCAGCAGGCCTACGTGGCGATGGATCTTCAGGAGTGGCGGCAGATGGAGCTATTAACCGATGACCTGCTGGCGCGCAGCCCCGAAGACCTGAGCACGCAAAAATTAGCTCGCGCTCGCGAGGTGCACCATATGTCGGAACTGCGCCTTAACAGCACGCAAGGGATCCACTCGGATAACCCGGTCAGCGGTAGCCACGACTTTAGCTGGGATGCGGCGATTTACGGCCCGCCAATCGCGGATAACTGGCGACTTTTCGCCGGTAATCGCTTCGCCAAAGGGAATTTTGATGAAGGAAAAGGCTCCAGCCGCCAGCTATTTGGCGGCATCGAATGGCGCCCGCGCGATGCCTGGGCTGAACTGGAAATCTCCAACAACAATTTCGCCGGCGACAACAAACCCGGCGCCCGACTTTCCGCCTGGCAAAGCTTCAACGACAACTGGCAAATTGGCGGCGAGGTCGAACGTCTGTCGCGGCAGACGCCGCTGCGCGCGCTGCGTAACGGTATCAGCGCCAACCGCGGCGAGGGCTGGGTTCGCTGGTATCAAAACGAACGACGCGAATATCGCTTCAGCGCCGCCGCCACCCGCTTCTCCGACCACAACCGTCGTCAGGAATATACAATCTCCGGCAAAGAGCGGCTCTGGCAATCGCCAACCATCACGCTCGATCTGGAACCTGGGCTCTCCGCCAGCGTCAACAGCCGGGCGGATACCCTGTACTACAACCCGAAACGCGACTTCGCCGCCACCTCGGCGCTGGTCGCCGATCACGTCATGTATCAGCACTACGATACCGTCTGGAGCCAGCAGCTTGCGGCAGGCGGCGGCGCCTACTGGCAAAAAGCGTATTCGACCGGCGCTATCGCCATGCTCGGCTACGGCCAGCGTATTCGCTGGAACAACGTGATCGACACCGGCGTGATGCTGAACTGGGACAAGCGTCCCTACGACGGCAAACGCGAAAGCAATCTCTCCATTGCCCTTGATGCGAATTTACGGTTTTAAGGATAAACATGGTCAACAAAAGTATCCGCATCAGCCTGATGGTTATCGGCTGGCTCCTGATGACCTGCGCGCTTCGCGCAGAAACGATTCCTTTTCTGCCGCCGGACGCGCGGCCGCAGCCTGAGGCGAATAAGCCCTGGCCACAGAATAAGTTTCTGGTATTGGCCTATCACGATGTAGAAGACGATGCCGCCGATCAGCGTTATCTGGCGGTGCGTACCAGCGCGCTCAACGATCAAATCGGCTGGCTGCTGCACAATGGTTATAAGGCCGTCAGCGTGCAAAATATTCTCGACGCCAACGCGGGGTTAATCACGCTGCCGCCAAAGGCATTTCTGCTGAGTTTCGATGATGGCTACAGCAGTTTTTACACCCGGGTCTGGCCGCTGTTAAAAGCCTGGAACGTCCCGGCACTATGGGCGCCGGTAGGCAGTTGGGTCGATACGCCGGAGCAGAAAAAAGTCGATTTCGGCGGTCTGATGACTCCGCGCGAGCGTTTCGCCACCTGGGAGATGGTGCGCGAGCTCGCGCAATCGCCGCTGGTTGAAATCGGCGCGCATACCTGGGCTTCGCACTACGGTATTCAGGCCAATCCGCAAGGTAGCCGCGAACCGGCGGTTGCCAACCGTTTTTATGATAAGGCCAGCGGACGCTACGAAAGCGACCAGCAGTTTCACCAGCGCATCGATACCGACGTGCGCAAAGTGAGCGACAAAATCGCCGACGTCACCGGCAAAGCGCCGCGCGCCTGGGTATGGCCCTACGGCGCCGCCAACGGCACATCGCTGGCTATCGCGAAAAGCCGCGGCTATCAACTGGCGTTTACCCTCGGCGATGGTCTGGGCGATGTGCGGGATTTGGATAACATTCCCCGTCTGCTTATCTCCGGCAATCCGTCGATCAAGGCCTTCGCCAGCCAGGTGACGCAAATCCAGGAGCGTGAGCCGGTTCGGGTGATGCACGTCGATCTCGATTATGTCTACGATAAAGACCCGGTTCAGCAGCGCAAAAATATCGATAAGCTGATCCAGCGTGTCTACGACATGAAAATCACTCACGTTTTCCTGCAGGCCTTTTCCGATCCGCTCGGCGACGGCACGGTGAAAGCGCTCTACTTCCCCAACCGCCGCCTGCCGATGCGCGCCGATCTCTTCAACTTCGTCGCCTGGCAATTACAAACGCGCGGCGGCGCCAAAGTGTATGCGTGGATGCCGGTGCTGGCGTTCGATCTGAACGGTTCGCTACCGCGCGTACAGCGCTGGGATGCGCAGAGCAACACGCTGCGCCAGGCCACTCGCCCCTATGTACGGCTATCGCCATGGAATAGCCAGGTGCGCGATCAGATCCGCGATATTTATCAAGACCTTGCCCGCTACGCGACCTTTGACGGCGTGCTGTTCCACGACGACGCGGTGCTGACGGATTATGAAGATGCCGGCGCCGGGGCGATGGCCGCCTGGCGGGCGGCGGGCCATTGGGAGGATATCGCGCAGATCCGCCAAAATCCCGCCACGCTGCATGCCTGGACGCGGTTTAAAAGCCAGGCGCTTATCGACTTCACCCGCACGCTCAGCCAGAGCGTAAAAGAGATCCGCGGCCCGCAGGTGAGAACCGCGCGCAATATCTTTGCCCTGCCGATCCTGCAGCCGGAAAGCGAGGCCTGGTTCGCGCAGAATCTCGATGATTTTCTGACGGCCTACGACTGGACGGTGCCGATGGCGATGCCGCTGATGGAATCGGTTCCGGTTGCGGAAAGCGATGCGTGGCTGGCGCGTCTGGTGCGCGCCGTCAGCGCCAGACCGGGCGCATTGAAGAAAACCATTTTTGAGCTGCAGGCTAAAGACTGGACTCTCCCGCAGCAGAACGCCATCCCTGACCAACAGCTGGTTGACTGGATGCGGACGTTACAGCTCAACGGCGTCAACAATTACGGCTACTACCCCGACGATTTTCTTAATAATCAGCCTGATATCTCAAAAATCAGGCCCCTGTTTTCATCGTACTGGTATCCCAACAATGACTGATCGCATTATCGCATTTTCGATTTTATGCCTGGTTTTCGGGCTACCGCTGGGCGTGGCCGCCGTTTTCACCGGCGAGTTGATACTGGATTTCGTCTTCTTCTGGCCGCTGTTTATGTCGGTGCTGTGGATAACCGGCGGGCTCTACTTCTGGTTTCAACTGGAGCGCCACTGGCCATGGGGTAAAGAGACGCCGCCGCCGGAGCTTGCGGGCGATCCGTTGATCTCCATTTTGATTCCCTGTTTTAACGAGGAGAAAAATGCCCGCGAGACCATCGAAGCCGCGCTGGCGCAGCGCTATCGCAACATTGAGGTGATCGCCATCAACGACGGTTCCTCCGACGATACCGCCAGGGTGCTTAATCAACTGGCGGAAGAGTACGCTCTGCTGCGGGTGATTCACCTGGCTGAAAATCAGGGGAAAGCGGTAGCGCTGAAAGCCGGCGCTGCCGCCGCGCGCGGGGACTTACTGGTGTGTATCGACGGCGATGCCCTGCTCGACCGCGATACCGCCGCCTACCTTGTGGCGCCGCTGATCCAATACCCCCACGTCGGCGCGGTGACCGGTAATCCGCGTATTCGTACCCGCTCGACGCTGATTGGCCGCATTCAGGTCGGCGAGTTCTCTTCGATAATCGGGCTGATCAAGCGCACCCAGCGTATTTACGGCCGGGTGTTTACCGTCTCCGGAGTGATTGCCGCTTTTCGTCGCCAGGCGCTGGCGGACGTTGGCTACTGGAGCCCGGATATGATCACCGAAGATATCGATATCAGCTGGAAGCTGCAGCTACGTCATTGGGCGATTTTCTTCGAGCCGCGGGCGCTGTGCTGGATCCTGATGCCGGAAACGCTGAAGGGACTGTGGAAACAGCGTTTACGCTGGGCGCAGGGCGGCGCCGAGGTTTTCCTGGTCAATCTGCGCCGCCTGTTTCGCTGGGAACACCACCGGATGTGGCCGCTGTTCCTCGAATATGCGCTCTCCACGCTGTGGGCCTTCGCCTATGCGGTCACCATTTTTCTGTTCATCGCCAGCCATTTTGCCCCGCTGCCGGAGAACCTGACCGTCCGCAGCCTTTTTCCGCCGGAATTTACCGGGCTACTGCTGGGGGTGATGTGTCTGCTGCAGTTTATCGCCAGCCTGTACATCGAAAGGCGCTATGAACGCGGCGTCGCCGGCTCGCTGTTCTGGGTGATCTGGTTTCCGATGGTGTACTGGATGATCGGCCTGTTAACCACCATCGTCGCCTTCCCCAAAGTCATGTTGAAACGTAAACGCGCCAGGGCTCGCTGGGTCAGCCCTGATAGAGGTAAAGGAAGAATGTCATGAACGAACAAACTCTGATATTAACCGAGCATCGCATGTTGCCGCGGATCTTTGACGGCGTGTTAACCGCCATCGCGTGGGCCGGCTTCGCCTTTTTTCTGTATGCCAACCTGCTGATGCAGTTTACCGAGCGCGGTAACGACAGCTGGGACGCAATTATGGCGTCGTTTAATACCGTGCTGGTCTATTTATTGGTGGCGGCAATTAACGGCTGGCTGCTGATTTTGTGGTATCAGTACAATCTGCGCCGTTATAACGCCCGGCGGCACGGCAGCATGGCCTCGCTGCGCCATGAAGAGCTGGCGGAGAGCTTTAATATCGCGCCGCAGATCATTTCCGAGATGAGCCAATATAACCTGCTGACGGTATACCATGATCAGATTGGCAGAATTATTGATTTGAAAATCAACCAGAACGAGGAGGTCGAACGGTAACGGCCCCCCAAAAAAGGCCGCATCACGCGCGGCCTTTCCTCTTTCAGCCCGGTGAGATTACTGACCGCCGGCTTTCTTAATCGCCGCATCCAGCGAGGCTTTGTCGGCCAGTCCCGGGAAGACGGTAATGGTCGCTTCGGTCGCGCCGGTAGTCGGCATGACAATCACGCCAGGCGTACCGCTTAAGCCAATCTCCTGCGCCAGCTGGTTAATGTTTTCCAGCGCCGGTTCGACATCCGCCGCTTTTTTGGCGTCAAAGTTCACCTTTTTCGCCTGCTGCTGGATGTCCGCCGCCGTCAGTTTGCCTTCGTTATGCCCGGTAGCGTAAACGCCGTTGTGGTAAGTCAGATAGGCCTCAGCCCCTTTCTGCTGATAAATCTGCAGGCCGGTTTTCGCCGCGTCCAGCGAGGTTGCCCAGCGGCTGCCGAAAATCGGCCACTCTTTAAAGGCAAAACGGGTTTGCGGATGATCTTTAATCACCTGCTCCATAACCGGTGCAAGGCGGCTACAGTAGATGCATTGATAATCGAAGAACTCGATAACGGTGACTTTACCGTTAGCCGGGCCGTAGGTTGGCGTGGCCTTATCCTGCGTCAGCTTGTCGGCATTCTTGATTACCGCCTGAGTAGCGGCGCTGGCCTGCTGCTCCGCCTGAATTTGCTGCAGCTTTTGGCTGGCCTGCAATAGCACTTCCGGATGGGCGACCAGGTAGTCAGCGGCGATTTTGCCGATGCGCGCTTCCTGCTCCGCGGTGAAAGTCGCGGCCGGCGCGTCAGCGGCGCTGGCCAGCGCCGGCAGCAGGGAAGCGCCCGCCAGGGCGAGAATAAGTAAATTCTTGATGCCAGACATATTGAAAAGTCCTTACGAAAAAGTAGACGGCAGGTGAGCCTAATCGAACAAAATATCATCCTTTGGCGGCGAATCATTGTCAGTCTATGCATTGATTCGTAACTTTATTTGTCAGACGCCACTATTCTCCCTACGGCTTGAAGGGTGGTCAGGGGCGAAGAACGGGAGTACCCTGCGCCCATCTTTTTTTGATCGACATTATTTGCAATACGAGCCAGGCATGAACGAAATATTGAGTCAGTGGGACTTCGCCGTTATTTTGCTACAAATCATCGCCATCGATTTGTTATTAGGCGGCGATAACGCGGTGGTCATCGCCATGGCCTGCCGCAAGCTGCCGGCGCATCTGCGCACCAAAGCCATTGTTATCGGTACTCTCGGCGCGATTATCGCCCGGGTCGCGCTGCTGGCGGTGGCGATTTATTTGTTGTCGTTGCCGTGGCTAAAAATCGTCGGCGCGTTACTGCTACTGTGGATTGGCATTAAGCTGGTCGCCAACGAAGAAGAAGAGAGCGATATCAGCAGCTCAAGCAGCCTGTGGCGCACCGCCGTCACCATCACCGTCGCCGATGTCATCATGTCGCTGGATAACGTACTGGCCGTGGCCGCCGCCGGTAAAGGCCATCTGTTACTGGTGGCGCTGGGGGTATTAATCAGCATTCCGATTATTGTCGCCGGTAGTAAGCTGGTGTTGGCAATCCTGACTCGCTTTCCCTCGGTCGTATTACTGGGCGGCGCGCTGATTGGCTGGATTGCCGGTTCAATGATGATAACCGACCCGACCCTGGTTCAGCTGTTCCCCAATTCCCCGAATTATCTACATTTTGTTGCCGGGGCCATTGGCGCGGCGTTGGTGCTGCTGGAAGGATGGCGCCGCAACTACCGCTCCGGCACTCCTGAATAATCACTGGACGCCGTCACCCCCGACGGCGTCAAGTTTTCACCACTTTTCTCCGCCACCCTTTCTCATTTGCCCTACTCTTAATAGAGCCGCCTGATCCAGGGATTCTGTGACCAGATTTTTGAGCATAAATGAGATAACACCATGGAATTAAAGGATTATTATACCATTCTAGGGGTTAAGCCAACGGACGATCTGAAAACCATCAAGACCGCCTATCGCCGTTTGGCGCGTAAATATCACCCCGATGTCAGCAAAGAACCCGATGCCGAAGCAAAATTCAAAGATCTCGCCGAAGCATGGGAAGTCCTCAAAGACGATCAGCGTCGCGCCGAATATGACCAACTTTGGCAGCACCGCAACGATCCGCAGTTCAACCGCCAGCAGCACGCCCACGAACAAAGCTACAGCCAGCAGGACTTCGACGATATCTTCTCCTCGATGTTCGGCCAGCAGGCGCATCACGCCCGCCGCCAGCGCGCCGAGCGCGGCCACGATGTCGAAATCGAAGTGGCGGTGTTCCTCGAAGAAACCCTCACCGAACAGACCCGTACCATCAGCTACAAGCTGCCGGTCTATAACGTCTTCGGCATGGTTGAGAGTGAAACGCCGAAAACGCTGAATGTGAAAATTCCGGCCGGGGTCAGCGATGGCCAGCGTATTCGCCTGAAAGGCCAGGGGACACCGGGCGAAAACGGCGGCCCAAATGGCGATCTGTGGCTGGTGATTCACATCGCGCCGCATCCGCTGTTCGACATCAACGGTCATAACCTGGAGATCGTACTGCCGCTGGCGCCGTGGGAAGCCGCGCTGGGGACGAAAGTCACCGTACCGACGCTAAAAGAGAGCATTCTGCTGACAATACCGGCGGGCAGCCAGGCGGGGCAACGGCTACGCATCAAGGGCAAAGGGTTGGTGAGCAAAACCCACACCGGCGATTTGTTCGCCGTCATCAAAATTGTCATGCCGCCAAAACCAGATGAAAAAGCGCGTGAGCTCTGGCAGCAGCTCGCCGAAAGCGAAGCCAGCTTCGATCCGCGTAAGACATGGGGGAAAGCCTGATGGCTAAAGTAACAGTGACGTTTACCATCACCGAGTTGTGCCTGCGCACCGGGGTGTCGGAAGAGGAACTGACGGAGATCGTCGGCTTAGGGATGATTGAGCCACACCAGCCGCAGGCTGAAACCTGGCTGTTTGACGACAGCGCGGTAACGATTGTGCATCGCGCGGTGCGCCTGCGTAACGAGCTGGAGCTGGACTGGCCGGGGATTGCGGTGGCGCTGACGCTGCTGGATGAAAATGCGCGCCTAACCCGCGAGAATCGCCTGCTGCAGCAGCGACTGGCCCGCTTTTTGACCCACAGCTAAGCGAAGTTCCCGGGTCGCGGCGTTCCGCCTTACCCGGGCTACCTATGGCACTGGGCCCACCATTGCACTGGATCTGTAGGCCCGCGCAAGCGCAGCGCCGCCGGGCAATATCCGCGGATAAGGCGCCGCTTTTGCGCCGGATGGCGGCTACGCCTTATCCGGCCTACGGTCTGTGCGGCCTGCCTTTAATTTATTCACCATGCTGGCTGCAACTGCCGGTGTTGGTGGCCTCAAAATCGCTGAGACGTTCCCGGCAGGCCGGGGCAGCCAGCATGGATGCGGGCTGAGGACCGTGACTTGCAGGGACGCAGCCTCGGCCCGACCCGAAGCCTGCCGGGATAAGTCGAAGGCACCACGAAGTGGCGATTTTGGCGGCCAAAGCCCGGGAGTACAGAGGGCGGCGGCGACTGGCCGCCCTCTGTGCGCTCCCTGCGCCACGGAAAACATCTTGCAGAAAAATTAACCAGGAGCGCAATATCCTCCGGAGCGAAACGAGATAAACGCTTTTCTCAAGCTAAAGGTTGCAAACCGATAACAGTATCTACAAATGGCATTGGGCCCACCCATTGCACTAGAAGCGCAAACCGGCAAAGCGCTTAATCCGGCAGCGAGCCGGCGAGATTACGCGCGGAGACGCTCTCGCTCACCGGGGCTGGCGGCTCGGGCGCCTTAACCGGCGCAGCCGCTGGCGCGGATGCCGGAGCGGAAGACGCTGGCTGAATCTCAAGAAACGAGGCCAGCATTCTACGCAACGTCTCCGGCGGCGTATCTTCCGCCAGCAGCGCCGCCAGCATTGACGGCAGCCGGCTATCAACTTCACCCAACGCTAACCCCGCCAACAGCGCCGTACGCGACATATCCCCGCGATCGCCGCGATGATGGGCTTCAATTTTCGCGTCCGCAAAGCGCTCGCTGGCGCTGATATCCGGGCGCAGGTAAATCAGAACCTTTCTGCGGTCCAGAGTCATAGACGCTCCTTAACCAATAATTTTCAGACCACGCACGAGGGCGAACTGCGGCTCGTCGGCCACCACAAAGCGATCTTCGCGCAGACCCATGCGTTCGCGAATCGCATCGGCAACCAGCGGCGCGCCGCCGCCAATCACGATGGCGTGCGAATAGCCTTTAAAACTATCAATCGCCGTCAGAACGCGAGTCGTCAGGCGTTCGATGCTATTAGAGATAACCTTTTTCACCTCCGATACCGCATCCGGATCGTTGATGTTATCGGTCAAATACTCTTCGTCGTGGCGGTTGATGATTATCTGGTCAACGTTATAGCTCGAGGTATCGGTATTCGCCCGGGCCAGCGCCAGCTTAACGGCGTCGGTCACCAGCGACACGCCCAGCTTCGGGTCGCCGTAAATGCGCGAAACCGAGGTCATCTGCCCGGCCACCATCGAAATATCCAGCGTGGTGCCGCCGAGGTCGACAATCAGCACCGAATGAGATGGTTTAAGCTCATCGCACAGGCTAATACCCGCCGGAATGGATTCCGGACGCACGGTGACTTTGGTGATATTGAACACCACGCCTTTATTCAGTTTAACTTCGCGCAGCAGGCTCTTTTTCTTACGCTCAATGTTATCAAGACGATATTGCGCATCTTCATCATAAAATTCGGTCAGCGGCAGGGTGACCACAATCTCGACATCCTGCGGTTCCAGACCACTGGTCAGCAGCGCATGATGGACAGCGATGGAGTTCAATGGGCTGTATTGCCAATCAATATTGTTGGTGGGTAACGCATCGGGGGTGATCAGGTCGAAAGAGTACTTTTCATCATCCACGGTGTAGTTAAATGGCTTCCCGGCGCCGAAAGTGGCAGACCAGCCGCGCTTGAAACTATTGGGGCTGATATGGGTGAAAGTTTCGCCATCTTGCTCCCACAGCATTTTGATATTGGTTGAACCATCATCGATAAAAATGCGCATCGCATTGCTCCATCACTGAGACAAATAAGAGAAAATGTAAGACCCAAAAAGAGTAGCAAGAGTTAAAAAGCAGCGCAAGAGCACGAAAAAGAGACAATTCTGAGTTTTATTTGAGAAACAATGGAGATTTCAATTAACCCATTGAGCTCAAAGAGAGAACTATGAGAGACAAATCAGAGAACTTAAGATTTTCATTTCTGTCTGTTTTAAACGCTATTTTTGCGCAAAAAGAGAGCATCCCTCCCCTCTTTCGCCAGCGGTTTTCGCACGCTTTTTACACCTGATTGGGTACCACAATCGGCCGTTCCGGCTCGACGACATTTTCCGGTACCCGACGATATTTATCCAGCAGGTGAATCTGAATACGTCGCAACATATCGCCATTCAGCTTGTAATAACGGAAATAAAGAAACAGCGTCAGGGCAAAAAAGAGCGTCGGCAGCGCAATCATAATCGCCTGCATCCCCAGCAGCGTGTGAGGCGATTGCGCCGTATTCGGCACGTAGCCAATGATACCGAGCACGATGGCGATAAACCAGGCCGCAAACGCCGAACCGGCTTTGACCACCAGCGTCTGCACCGAGTAGGCGATGCTTTCGCAGCGGATATTCATCGTATATTCGCCGTAATCAACGGTATCGGCCACCATAATGACCTGTAGCACCCAGAACAGCGCGGTGCCGATATTCAACAGCACCCCGGCAAGCGAAATCAGCACGATGTTGTAAACGCCGCTCAGCGCCATCAGCAACAGCACGCCGCAGCCCAGCACCGGCATGATAGATGCTCCCGCCCACAGAATGCGCCGCGACAGCCCTTTCACCAGCCGTGGGAACAGGATCAGCGTCAGCAAATTCGCCGCCCCCGCGTAGGACATGTAATACGGGAACATCTCCGCGCTGCCGATAACGTAGGTAAAGTAATAAATCGCGAAGCCGGCGATAATATTCGCCGCCGTGTTATAGGCCAGCGCCATGCCCAACAGGCAGGCCAGCTGATCGTTTTTATAGATGAGCGCCACCATCTGGCGCAGTGAAAGATGGCTGGAATCCTCGCTCACGCCGCTATCCGACGAGTAAACCTCATGGACGTTGCGTAAGGTAACGAGGGTGGAGACCACGAAGAAGGCAATCAGCACCAGGGTAAACATCTGGAAACCGAAGCCGCGATCGGCGCCGCCGACGGCGCTGACAAACGGCAGCGTGACGCCGGCGGTCACAAACCCGGCAAGGCTGGCGAAAAAGCGCGGGTAAGGCACCAGTTGTTCACGTTCGCGTTTATCAAGGGTAATGGTCGGCACCAGCGACCAGAACGGCACATCCATGATGGTATAGGTGAAGCCCCACAGCAGGTAGGTCAGCCACACCCACGCCAGTAGCGCTCCGCCGCTGAAGTGATGGGCGCTGAACAGCATATACAGCACCACCGAGTTGGTGATAGTCCCGATCAGGATCCACGGCTTGAACTTCCCCCATCGCGATCGCGTGCAGTTGACGATCCATCCCATGATCGGATCGGCTATCGCATCGAGGATCCTCGCCACCAGGAACAAGGTGCCAACCACCCCAACCGATAAGCCAACAATATCGGTGTAGTAATACATCAGATACATGTAAACGATACCGATAGCGAAATCTTTACCAAAGGCACCAAATCCGTAGCTGAGCTTTGTTGTCATTGAAATACTCATAGGGTACAGGTCGCTGTCGCCAGCGCCTCCTTTAGCGTTTGATAGAGCATGGCAGGCGCCGCCGGGCCAGATCCCCCGGCGGCATGAGAAAATTAACGGTGCAGCCAGGCCGGCAGCCAGTCGCCGTGGCTGGCGATCAGATCGTCCACCAGCGCGTAGATCTCTTCGATCCCCAGCACCGCGGCGGTGTGCGGATCCATCATCGTGGCGTAATAAACGTAATCGCGATTTTCCGTCAGGATGGCCTCCATTAGCAGCGTCTGCACGTTGATGTTGGTCTGCATCAGCGCCGCCAGATGCGCCGGTAGCACGCCGATTTTCGTCGGCTGGATACCGTTAGCGTCCACCAGACAAGGGACTTCGACGCAACAGCCCTGCGGCAGATTGTCGATGAGATCATCGTTGCGTACGTTGCCATACACGACGCTCGGCTCGCCGGTCCAGATAGCGTTCATGATGGTGCTGGCATACTCGCGAGAAGGTTTAACCTCGATACGCTCGCCGCTCTTATAGCTCTCCAGCTCTTTATGCCAGTTGGCCAGCTGCTCGACGCAGCGTTTAGGGTACTCATCCAGCGGCACTTTATAACGGGCGATAAGATCGTCGCGCCCCGGCTTGATAAACCATGGCGTGTATTCGGCGAAATGTTCCGACGATTCGGTGACAAAGTAGCCCAGCTTTTTGAACATCTCATAGCGGACGATGTTTTCGCAGCGCGGATTGCCATGCAGGTTCGGCTTCGGCGCCAGTCCTTCGGCGTAGGCCTGCAGCAGGTCGGGGTAGATACTGACGTAGCTGCCGTCCGCGAGCTTTTTCTCCAGCGACAGATAGAACGCCATATGGTTAATGCCCGCGCAGCGGTAACGTAAATCCGCCGGGTCGAGGTTAAGGTCGCGCGCCAGCTCTTCCGCTGTGCCTTGCACCGAATGGCACAGACCCACCTGCTTGATATGCGGGTAGCGGGCGTACATCGCCCAGGAGTTCATCGCCATCGGATTAACGTAGTTAAGCATGGTGGCGTCCGGGCAGACCTCGCTCATATCGTCGCAGATAGCCCACAGATGCGGGATGGTGCGCAGCGCGCGCATAATGCCTCCCGGCCCCAGCGTATCGGCAATGGTCTGCTCAAGGCCATGGCGTTTACAGACTTCAAAGTCAGTCACGGTGCAGGGCTCGTAGCCGCCAATCTGGAAGGCGACTACGACAAAATCGGCGTCCCGCAAGGCGGTTTTACGATCGCGATGGCAGCTAATTTCGCCATTCGCGCCGACGGAATCCATCAGCTTTCGCACCACGGTATGCGACTCTTCCAGCCGGGTTTCATCGATATCCATCAGTGCGATATGCGCCGACTTCAGCGCCGGGCGCTGGAACACATCACCGAGAATATTTTTGACGAACACCGTCGAACCGGCGCCGATAAAGGTAATTTTGGGGGCAGACATCGCGCTCTCTCCATCAGGTCATTGAACACTTTCAGAGTGGCATGCCGCTCTCCGCTGCGCTGCCCCGTTCCCGCCGGAGCATTCCCGGAAACTCAGATCGGCCATTGAACGCCACAAAATCTGAGTTTTTGGGAATAGATCGGCTTAAAAGGAGAGAAAACGGGCCGATGATTCCGCTAAGCTGTAATCAGTTCAGGCTAAAAACGCAGCCACTCTGACGATCCAGGAATCCGCCCATGATGGAACACCGCCTCACTTCCCTGCCCCCCGACCCGCACATGTGCAGCAGCGATGAAAAGCAGAGCCGCAGCCCGCTGGCGCTCTATTCCGAGTATCAGCGCATGGATATCGAACTGCGCCCGCCGCACGCCATGGCCACCAGCCACTGGCACGGCCAGGTAGAGGTCAACGTGCCGTTCGACGGCGACGTGGAGTATTTGATTAACAATGAAGTGGTGCGCATTGAGAAAGGCTATATCACCCTGTTTTGGGCCTGTACGCCGCATCAACTGACCCGCCCGGGCGACTGCCAGCAGATGGCGATATTCAACCTGCCGATGCATCTGTTTCTGTCGTGGCCGCTGGATCGCGAACTGATAAATCACGTCACCCACGGGATGGTGATTAAATCTCTCGCCGCCCAGCAGTTAAGCGCTTTTGAAGTACGGCGTTGGCAGCAGGAGTTGAATCACGAGAATGAACAGATTCGCCAGTTGGCGATCGATGAAATCGCCCTGATGCTCAAGCGGCTGAGCCTCGCCGGCTGGCAGCCGATTCTGGTCAACAAAACCTCGCGCACCCACAAGAACAGCGTCTCGCGCCACGCGCAATTTTACGTTAGCCAGATGCTGGAATTTATCGCCGCCCATTATGACCAGGCGCTGACCGTCGATGCCGTCGCCGAGCACGTTAAACTTAACCCAAACTACGCGATGGGCGTTTTTCAGCGGGTGATGCAGCAGACCATGAAGCAGTACATTACCGCCATGCGCATCAATCACGTGCGCGCGCTGCTAAGCGATACCGATAAGACCATCCTTGATATCGCCCTCACCGCCGGGTTCCGTTCCAGCAGCCGCTTCTACAGCACCTTTACCCGCTACGTCGGCATGCCGCCGCAGCAGTACCGTAAATTGAGCCAACAGCGCCGCCACAGCCTCGCGTCGCCGCAGCCATAAAAAATGCCGCCGGGGTCTCCCCAGGCGGCATCGTGAACAGTGAAAAACGGTTAGTCGTTGATACGCGGATGCTGCTGTACCAGACGGGCGCGTTTTTCCTGCAGGTCGGCGATTTCCTGATCGATATCTTCGATTTTATGCTCGATGTTATCGTAGTGCTCGCCCAGAATTTCTTTCGCTTCCTGGATATCGGACGCCGCCGGCGTCGCCCCTTTCAGCGGACGGTTAGCGGTCTCTTTCATCGACAGGCCGGTAATCAGGCCAATCACCGCAATCACCATCAGATAGTAAGCCGGCATCATCAGGTTCTGGGTGGTTTCCACCAGCCATGCCGCCAGCGTCGGCGTCAGACCGGCGATCAGCACCGAGATGTTAAAGGCGCTGGCCAGAGCGCTGAAGCGGATGTGGGTCGGGAACATCGCTGGCAGCGATGAGGCCATCACGCCGATAAAGCAGTTCAGCACCACCGCCAGCAGCAGCAGACCGGCGAAGATCAGGCCGATCACGTTACTGTTAATCATGATAAAGGCCGGGATAGACAGCGTGAACAGCGCGACGCTACCCACCAGGATAAACGGACGGCGGCCAAAACGGTCGCTCAGCATGCCGATAACCGGCTGGACAAACAGCATGCCGACCATGATGGCGATAATAATCAGTACGCCGTGATCTTCCGAGTAGTGCAGGTTATGCGACAGGTAGCTCGGCATGTAGGTCAACAGCATGTAATAGGTCACGTTGGTGGAAATCACCAGACCAATACAGGTCAGCAGGCTGCGCCAGTGCTTGGTGGCAATCTCTTTAAAGGAGACCTTCGGACCTTCCTGCAGACCTTCGCGGTCGCCCTGTTCAAGGGTATCCACGTGCTGCTGGAACGCCGGCGTCTCTTCCAGCGCGTGACGCAGGTACAAGCCGATAATCCCTAGCGGCAGCGCCAGGAAGAACGGGATACGCCAGCCCCAGTCGAGGAAGTTATCTTCACCCACGACGCTGGAAATCAGTACCACCACGCCTGCGCCCATTACGAAGCCGGCAATCGAACCGAAGTCCAGCCAGCTGCCCATAAACCCGCGTTTACGGTCAGGCGAGTATTCGGCTACGAAGATCGACGCCCCGGTATATTCGCCGCCCACCGAGAAGCCCTGCGCCATTTTACACAGCAGCAGCAGAATCGGCGCCCAGATACCAATGGTGGCATACGACGGAATAAGACCGATACAGAATGTACTTATCGACATAATAACGATGGTGATCGCTAAGATTTTTTGTCGACCGTATTTATCGCCGAGCATCCCGAAGAACAGGCCGCCGAGCGGACGAATCAAGAAGGGAACCGAGAAAGTACCGAGCGCGGCAATCATCTGCACGCTGGGATCGGCATCGGGGAAGAAGACTTTACCAAGGGCATAAGCCACAAAACCATACACACCGAAATCGAACCACTCCATCGCATTACCGAGCGAGGCCGCGGTGATGGCTTTTCGCAACTTACCATCATCGATGATGGTGACATCCCTAAGCGTAATCGGCTTTATTTTTTTCCTTTTAAGCATACTTTTCCTCTGTGCTATCGCCTTGAGCGCACGACTCCTCGCCAAATGACGAGGTCATTCGCGACGTACGTTGGGAGCGGCGAAGTGCTGTGCTCCACATTTCAAGCGTAGCAGGTTTGCCTGCACTGTCTTTCTGACAGAGTGTACAACCGAACCTGTTGACGCCTGCTCTGGCCTTAAATTAATAATTCACTTACCAAATAAGCAGTGACGAATTTACTTACATCCCTTTTTACCCTACCAGCGTTTAAATTTGGGATCAACTTCACGAAAAATTCGCCCAGCTTAATTACAGAGCCAAATAAAATGAATAAGTTCAATCTCTGTTTCGCCGCCGATGTTTATTTATGGACTTTATTAACGTCTGTTTTTCAGCATATTCTCCGTAAAGCCAAAATAATTACCCTGCGTTATTTCCTGGAAAAAATACCCGACAAAAGTGCGGGATTGCGCTATAATCAGCCGCACTTTCGGCTCACAGCCGCTGTTTAACGGACCAACGTCCTGTTTTTCCCAGTAATCACGAGGAACGCCATGCAACTTCCACACTGCCCAAAATGCCATTCTGAATACACATATGAAGATAACGGCATGTACATCTGCCCGGAATGCGCCCACGAGTGGAACAATGCCGAGCCGGCCGATGACGCCGACGCGCTGATCGTAAAAGACGCTAACGGCAACTTACTTGCCGATGGCGACAGCGTGACCGTGGTGAAAGATCTGAAGGTAAAAGGCAGCTCTTCCATGCTGAAAATCGGCACCAAAGTGAAGAATATCCGTCTGGTCGAAGGCGATCACAACATCGACTGCAAAATTGACGGTTTTGGCCCGATGAAGCTGAAATCTGAATTCGTCAAAAAGAACTAATTAAATTTTTTCACGCCAGCGCTATTATTTTTCCGGCGCTGGCGGCAACCTTGCCAGCGCGTCCGAATATCAGCGGCGGAACGTCGCCAAATTATATCGCTCATTTCGCCAAAATTATTCCCGGAACCTTCCAGCCAAACCGCGCGATCAATTCTCATTTCGTCTCTGCCTTCCCGCCACGCGGCGACGCATTTTCAGAAAAATTCACCCCGCTTTGCCGCCTGGCTTCTTTTGCCCGTCACCAACTACGCTTTATGGGTCATTGGTTATCTGAGGTCATGGTTATGTCCCTGAGTCCTTACATTGCTTTTAGCGGCAACTGCGCTGCCGCCATCGCCTTCTATCAGCAGGCGCTGGGGGCGCAGCTTATCCACCAAATCACCTACGGCGAAATGCCACAGAGCGCCCAGGATGCCGACGATGGCTGCGCCTCCGGGCAGCATCTTGCCGCCGACTGCATCGCCCACGCCAGTCTGCAGGTCGCCGACAGTATTCTGATGCTGAGCGATAGCCCCAGTAGCGACATGGAACATTACGCGGGATTCGTCCTCGTGCTGGAGCCGAAAGATATTGCTGAAGGCAAACACTGGTTTGAGGCGCTGGCCGATGGCGGGCGCATCGAAATGGCGTGGCAGGAGACCTTCTGGGCCCACGGTTTCGGCAAAGTCGTCGATCGCTTCGGCGTGCCGTGGATGGTTAACGTCGTCAAACAACCCTAATCTTCTCTCCAGGGCGGCTTCTCCGCCCTGTCATCTCACCGGCATTAACTCTTCATCCTGCGGTCATCGTGACTTAACAGGAATGTAACAAAAACGCGTCAGTATCGGCCCACGCTCAACGGGGATCCCCAAGGTGCTTAGTGAGGCTCGATAACCATGTACTTATCCAGACATCCGACCAGTTACCCCACCCGGTATCAGGAAATTGCCGCCAGGCTTGAACAGGAGCTGCGCCATCACTATCGCTGCGGCGATTATTTGCCTGCGGAACAGCAGTTGGCGGCGCGCTTTGAAGTCAACCGCCACACCCTACGTCGCGCCATCGATCAACTGGTGGAACGCGGCTGGGTCCAGCGCCGCCAGGGCGTCGGCGTGCTGGTACTGATGCGCCCCATCGACTACCCGCTCAACGCCCAGGCACGCTTCAGCCAAAACCTGCTGGAACAAGGCAGCCACCCGACCAGCGAGAAGCTGCTGTCGGTGCTGCGCCCAGCCAGCAGCCATGTCGCCGAAGCCTTTGGCATTGCCGAAGGCGAAACCGTCATTCATCTGCGCACCCTGCGCCGGGTCAACGGCGTGGCGTTGTGTTTGATTGACCACTACTTCGCCGACCTGCGCTTCTGGCCGGTGCTGCAAACCTTCACCCACGGTTCGCTACACGACCTGCTGCGCGACCAGCTCGCTATCGAACTGACCCGCGTACGCACCAAAATCAGCGCTCGCCGCGCGCAGGCGAAAGAGAGCAAGCTGCTGGAAATCCCCAATATGGCGCCACTGCTGTGCGTACGCACGCTCAATAGCCGCGAGGGCGAGACAGTCACGACGGAGTACTCCGTTAGCCTGACCCGCGCCGACATGATTGAATTCACCATGGAGCACTGAATGCACTTCGATACCGCCACCCGCCAGCGTTGGATGTCCGTGCTGGCCCACAGTGAACCGCAGGACCTTCTGGCGCGCATGCAATCGCTGCGGCTGGCGCCGGAGTATGAATTAATTCGCGCCCCGGAAACCGGGCTGGTACAGCTCCAGGCGCGTATGGGCGGCATCGGCGATCGTTTCTTTGCCGGTGACGCCACCCTGACCCGCGCCGCCGTGCGCCTGGCCGATGGCACCCTCGGCTACAGCTGGATTTTAGGCCGCAATCGCCCACACGCCGAGCGCTGCGCGGCGATCGACGGCCTGCTGCAATCGCCTCACTATTTTCACACCTTAATGGAAACCCTCATTACCCCGCTGGAAGCACAACGCAGCGCGCGCCTCGATGCTCGTCGCGCCGAAGTCAACGCCAGCCGGGTCGACTTCTTTACTCTGGTTCGCGGAGATAACGCATGACATTACAAACCGCCTTTACCCTACCGGTGCAGGATGCCCAACACAGTTTCCGCCGCCTGCTGAAAGCAATGAGCGAGCCGGGAGTGATTGTCTCTCTGCAGCAGCTTCAGCACGGCTGGCAGCCATTGAATATCGCCTCCACCAGCTTGCTGCTGACCCTGGCCGATCACGACACCCCGGTATGGATGGCCGCCGCGCTGCATAACGATCTGGTCAGCCAAAATCTGCGCTTCCATACCGGCGCGACGCTGGTGGAACAGCCGCAGCAGGCGGTATTTGCCGTCGCCTGCGACACCATCAGCGCCGAACAGCTTAATGTCCTTTCCGCCGGTACCGTGGCGGCGCCGGAAACCGGCGTCACACTGATTGTTCAACTAGCCAGCCTGAGCGGCGGACGCATGCTGCGCCTGACCGGCGCGGGCATTGCCGAGGAGCGAATGATCGCCCCACAGCTGCCGGACTGCATCATCGACGAATTAACCGAACGCCCGCACCCGTTCCCGCTGGGCATTGACCTGATCCTGACCTGCGGCGAGCGCCTGCTGGCTATCCCGCGTACCACCCACGTGGAGGTGTGCTAAATGTATGTTGCCGTCAAAGGCGGCGAGAAGGCGATTAGCGCCGCTCACGCCTTGCAAGAGCAGAAACGACGGGGCGATGGACGGCTTCCCGAACTGAGCGTTGACCAGATAAGCGAACAGCTCAGCCTGGCGGTGGACCGGGTGATGACCGAAGGCGGCATCGCCGACCGCGAACTGGCGGCGCTGGCGCTGAAGCAGGCCAGCGGCGATAACGTCGAAGCCATTTTCCTGCTGCGCGCCTACCGCACCACCCTGCCGCGGCTGGCGGTCAGCGAACCGGTTGATACCGCTGGAATGCGCCTCGAGCGCCGCATCTCCGCGGTGTACAAAGATATCCCAGGCGGCCAGCTGCTGGGCCCCACTTACGACTATACCCACCGCCTGCTCGATTTTACCCTGCTGGCCAACGGCGAACCGCCGTCGGTGCAGAAAGCCGGTAGCGAAACGCCGCCGACGCCGCACGTCTTCAACCTGCTGGCGCAACAGGGGCTGGCCAAAGCGGAAGCGGACTGCGGCGCGCCGCCTGACGATATCACCCGCACCCCGCCGGTCTATCCCTGCTCGCGCTCCTCGCGGCTGCAGCAGCTGGTACGCGGCGATGAAGGCTATCTGCTGGCGCTGGCCTACTCGACCCAGCGCGGCTATGGCCGCAATCACCCGTTTGCCGGCGAGATCCGCAGCGGCTACGTGCAGGTGGAAATCGTGCCGGAAGAGTTGGGTTTTAGCGTCAATATTGGCGAGCTGCTGCTGACCGAATGCGAAATGGTCAACGGCTTTGTCGATCCAGAGGATGAGCCGCCGCACTTCACCCGCGGCTACGGCCTGACGTTTGGCATGAGCGAGCGTAAAGCGATGGCCATGGCGCTGGTCGACCGTGCCCTTCAGGCGCCGGAATACGGCGAAGAGATAAGCGGACCGGCCCAGGACGAAGAGTTCGTGCTGGCGCACGCCGATAACGTTGAAGCCGCCGGTTTCGTCTCGCATCTGAAACTGCCGCACTATGTCGATTTCCAGGCCGAACTGGCGCTGTTGAAACGCCTGCAACGGGAGAACGAACGTGGCTAACCCACTGACTGGCTATAACTTTGCTTATCTTGATGAGCAAACCAAGCGCATGATCCGCCGGGCGATACTGAAAGCGGTGGCCATTCCCGGCTATCAGGTGCCCTTCGGCGGCCGCGAAATGCCGATGCCCTATGGTTGGGGTACCGGCGGGATCCAACTGACCGCCAGCGTTATCGGCGAGAACGACGTACTGAAGGTCATCGATCAGGGCGCCGATGACACCACCAACGCGGTGTCGATCCGCCAGTTCTTTAAACGCGTAACCGGTGTCGCCACCACCGAACGCACCGAAGACGCCACCCTGATCCAGACCCGCCACCGGATCCCGGAAACGCCGCTGGTGGAAGATCAGATCCTGATCTATCAGGTGCCGATCCCGGAGCCGCTGCGCTTTATCGAACCGCGTGAAACCGAAACCCGCACCATGCACGCGCTGGAAGAGTACGGCGTAATGCAGGTGAAGCTGTATGAGGATATCGCCCGCTTCGGCCACATCGCCACCACCTACGCCTATCCGGTGAAGGTGAACGGCCGCTACGTGATGGACCCTTCGCCGATCCCGAAATTCGATAACCCCAAAATGCACATGATGTCGGCGCTGCAGCTGTTCGGCGCCGGGCGCGAAAAGCGTATCTACGCGGTGCCGCCCTATACCGCAGTCGAAAGCCTCGATTTCGACGATCACCCGTTTAGCGTGCAGGAGTGGGATGAACCCTGCGCCATTTGCGGTTCGCGTCACAGCTATCTTGACGAAGTGGTGCTGGATGACAGCGGCCAGCGGATGTTTGTCTGCTCCGATACCGATTATTGCCGCCAACAGAGCGAGGCGCAGAAAAAATGAGCCAGCCGTTACTTGCAGTCAATCACCTGACCCATCTCTATGCGCCGGGCAAAGGTTTTAGCGATGTCTCTTTCGAGCTGTGGCCGGGCGAAGTGCTCGGTATCGTCGGTGAATCCGGCTCCGGTAAAACCACGCTGCTGAAAGCGATTTCCGCTCGTCTGGCGCCGCAACAGGGTGAAGTGCGGTATCAACAGCGCTCGCTGTACGCCATGAGCGAAGCCGAACGCCGCCGCCTGCTACGCACCGAATGGGGCGTTGTGCATCAGCACCCGATGGACGGCCTGCGTCGCCAGGTCTCGGCGGGCGGCAACATCGGCGAACGGCTGATGGCGACCGGCGCCCGCCACTACGGCGACATTCGCGCCACCGCCGAACGCTGGCTGCAGGAGGTGGAGATCCCGCCTTCCCGCATCGACGACCTGCCGACCACCTTTTCCGGCGGTATGCAGCAGCGCTTGCAAATCGCCCGCAATCTCGTGACGCAGCCGAAACTGGTGTTTATGGATGAACCCACCGGCGGGCTGGACGTCTCGGTACAGGCGCGCCTGCTCGATCTCCTGCGCGGGCTGGTGGTGGAGCTGGGTCTGGCGGTGGTGATCGTCACCCACGATCTCGGCGTCGCTCGCCTGCTGGCGAACCGTCTGCTGGTGATGAAACAAGGACAGGTGGTGGAAAGTGGCTTAACCGACCGGGTGCTCGACGATCCGCACCATCCTTACACCCAGCTGCTGGTGTCGTCGGTGTTGCAGAATTGATGCTGTTTTGCCGGATGGCGGCTGCGCCTTATCCGGCCTACAGGTGCGTTATTCGTAGGCCGGGTAAGCGAAGCGCCACCCGGCACTCCAACCCCGAGAGGGCTAAAATGATCCGCGTTGAAAACATCCATAAAACCTTTGTTCTGCACCAACAGCACGGCGTACGTCTGCCGGTGCTCGCCGACGCTTCGCTCTCCGTTAACGCCGGGGAGTGCGTGGTGCTGCACGGCCATTCCGGCAGCGGCAAATCGACGCTGCTGCGCTCGCTGTACGCTAACTATCTGCCGGACAGCGGTCATATTCATATCCGCCACGGCGACGAATGGGTGGATCTGGTGACCGCCACGCCGCGCAAGGTGCTGGAAATGCGTAAAACCACCATCGGTTGGGTCAGCCAGTTTCTGCGGGTGATCCCGCGGATATCCGCGCTGGAAGTCGTCATGCAGCCGCTGCTTGAGCTCGGGACGCCGCGCGAAGAGAGCGCCGCTAAAGCCGCCCGTCTGCTGAGCCATCTCAACGTGCCGGAGCGTTTGTGGCATCTGGCGCCATCCACCTTTTCCGGCGGCGAACAGCAGCGGGTCAACATCGCCCGCGGTTTTGCGGTCGACTATCCGATTTTACTCCTTGATGAACCCACCGCCTCGCTGGATGCCAACAACAGCGCCGCGGTGGTGGCGCTGATCCAACAGGCTAAAGCCCGCGGCGCGGCCATCGTCGGTATTTTCCATGATGAAACGGTACGCGGCCAGGTCGCCGACCGCCTGCACCCAATGGGTATCACAGTATGATAATCAATAACGTAAAGCTGGTACTGGAAGACGAAACCATCAACGGTTCGCTGGAAGTGCAGGAGGGGCGGATTTACGCCTTTGCCGAAAGCCAGAGCCGGCTGCCCGGCGCCCTCGATGGCGAAGGCGGCTGGCTGCTGCCGGGGCTTATCGAACTTCATACCGATAACCTGGATAAATTCTTCACCCCGCGGCCAAAGGTTGACTGGCCCGCACACTCGGCGATGAGCAGCCACGATGCTTTAATGGTCGCCAGCGGCATCACCACCGTACTCGACGCCGTGGCGATTGGCGACGTGCGCGACGGCGGCGACCGCCTTGAGAATCTGGAAAAGATGATCAACGCGGTGGAAGAGACGCAAAAACGCGGGCTTAACCGCGCCGAGCACCGCCTGCATCTGCGCTGTGAACTGCCGCACCACACCACTCTGCCGCTGTTTGAAAAGCTGGTCGACCGCGAGCCGGTCACTCTGGTGTCGCTGATGGACCATTCGCCGGGTCAACGCCAGTTCGCCAACCGCGAAAAATATCGCGAATATTATCAGGGCAAATATCAGCTCAGCGGCGAGCAGATGGAACGCTTCGAAGAGGAGCAAATGGCGCTGGCGGCGGCCTGGTCGCAGCCTAATCGCCAGGCTATCGCCGCGATGTGCCGGGAACGCCAAATCGCTCTCGCCAGCCACGACGACGCCACTCATGAACATGTCGCCGAATCCCACCAGCTTGGCAGCGTGATCGCCGAATTTCCTACCACGTTGGCCGCCGCGCAGGCTTCGCGCCAGCATGGAATGAATGTGTTGATGGGGGCGCCGAATATCGTGCGCGGCGGCTCGCATTCCGGCAATGTCGCCGCGCATCAACTAGCCGCCAGCGGCGTGTTAGATATTCTCTCTTCCGACTACTACCCCGCCAGCCTGCTTGATGCCGCTTTCCGTATCGCCGATAGCGACGACAACGCTTTCACGCTGGCGCAGGCTATCCGTCTGGTCAGCAAACATCCGGCGCAGGCGCTGGGTCTGCATGACCGCGGCGTCATCGCCGAAGGCAAACGCGCCGATCTGGTACTGGCGCACCGCCGCGGCGAGCACGTCCATATCGATCACGTCTGGCGTCAGGGAAAGAGGGTCTTTTAATGCCTGGAAAACTGATTTGGCTGGTCGGCCCTTCCGGGTCGGGAAAAGATAGTCTGCTGGCCGCGCTGCGCCAGCGTGAGCATCCGCAACTGCTGGTCGCGCATCGCTACATCACCCGCCCGCACCAGGCGGGCTGCGAGAACCATATTGCGCTGAGCGAGCATGAGTTTTTCACCCGCGCCAAGCGTAATCTTTTCGCCCTCAGCTGGCATGCCAACAATAATTACTATGGCGTCGGCGTGGAGATCGACCTCTGGCTGCATGCCGGTTTTGATGTCGTCGCCAACGGCTCGCGCGCGCATCTGGCGCAGGCGCGAGAACGTTACGATGACGTACTGGTACCGATTTGTCTCGAAGTCTCACCACAGGTGTTGCGCCAGCGGCTTGAACAGCGCGGCCGGGAAAATGCCGTGGAAATCGACCAGCGACTGCAACGCGCCGCGCGTTATAAACCGGCCGATTGCCTGACGTTGAATAACGACGGCAGCCTTGGGCAATCGGTAGAGCGTTTCTTCCAGCTGTTGCGCCAGCACGCCGGGCGTGAAGAGAATCAGCATGCCTGAGGATAAGGTAATACGATGAGCCTGACGATCCGCCTGACCGGCACCGGCGGCGCCCAGCAGGTGCCGGTCTTCGGCTGCGACTGCGCCGCCTGCCAGCGCGCCCGCGCCGATGCGCGCTATCGCCGCCGCCCCTGCAGCGCGGTGGTGCGCTTTAACCATGCGGTCACGCTGCTCGACGCCGGGCTGGCAGATTTGGAGGAACGCCAGCCCGCGGGTAGCTTCCAGCAGATTTTATTGACGCATTACCATATGGACCACGTACAGGGGCTGTTCCCCCTGCGCTGGGGCGTGGGCGATCCGATTGTGGTGTACGGACCGCCTGATGATGTGGGCTGCGACGATCTGTTTAAGCATCCCGGCATCCTCGATTTTAGCCACACCGTTACCCCCTTCACGGTATTTGAACTACAGGGGCTACAGGTCACGCCGCTGCCGTTAATCCACTCAAAGCTGACCTACGGCTATCTGCTGGAGTCGGCGCACAGCCGGGTGGCCTGGCTTGCGGATACCGCCGGGCTGCCGGAGAAGACGCTGAAGTTTTTACTTAATAATCAGCCGCAGGTGATTGTCATCGATTGCAGCTACGAGCCCAGAGCACAGGCGCCGCGCAACCACAGCGACCTGAATACCGTGCGCGCGCTGAACCAGGTACTTGGCTGCCCGCGGGTGATCCTCACTCATATCAGCCATCAGTTCGACCAGTGGATGATGGATAACCCGCTGCCGAAAGGTTTCGAGGCGGGATACGACGGCATGGAGATCGTGCTCGATTAGCCGGCAGCGTGACCGGGAAAATCAATAATCGTTGTCGAGGCGGCGCTGATCGCTTTCCAACTGGCGACGATCGCTATCGAGCTGGCGCTGGCGCTCATCCAGCTGGCGACGGCGGTCGTCAAGCTGGCGCTGGCGATCGTTATATTGCTGCTGATTATCCCTACGCTGCTGGCGGCTGCCCTGATAGCTGCCGTCATCGTAGCGTCCGTCGTCATAGCGCCCGTCATCGTCGTCGGAACGGCTGCTGCCCGGATTGTAGGCATCGTTGATGGCTTGCTGAATATTGCCAATAGCGTCATCAATAATATCGGCGTGGGCCAATTGGCTGCTCAGCGCCAGCGTGCAAAAAAACAGAGCGGTTGCGTAACGTTTCATCGGGGCCGGTCTCATCAGGGTACTGGCGATACCTTAATCAACCCTATTTGCCGCGTGTAGCGGAGGAATCTCAAATCCGCGCCATCGCCGCACGCAACGCCTGCGCCAGCTGCGTACGGGTAAAAGGCTTGCGCAGCCGTTCCACCTCCGGCAACGCCGGGTTATGCGCCGGGCGCAAATCCTGGCCGCTAATCAATAGCAGCGCCACCGCCGGGAAACGGCGTTGCGCTTCGTGAATAACCTCGGCGCCGCTCAGCCCGCCGGGGAGCATTAAATCGCTAATCAACAACGCGATATCCCCGGAGGCCGCCAGCATCTGCAGCGCCTGCTCGCCGCTTTGCGCCTCCAGCGTCAGCCAGCCCAGCTGATGCAGCTGCTCGCATAACGTCTGGCGCACATCGGCTTCATCCTCCAGCACCAGCGCTAGCCGCTCGCCGGTCGCCATCGGTTCGCTATCCAACGGCGGTCGCTCCTCCTCCACCGCTGACGTGGCTCGCGGTAGCTGTAAACGTACGGTGGTGCCCTGCCCCGGCGCGCTTTCAATCGCTACGCGCCCGCCCGACTGGCGCACAAAACCGTACACCATCGACAGCCCAAGCCCGCTGCCGCTGCCGGTCTGTTTGGTAGTAAAAAAGGGCTCGAAGACCTGCGCTTTAATTTCCTGCGACATGCCGCTGCCGTGGTCAATCACCTCCAGCGCCACCATATCCTGACGTCGTCCATCGCTACGGGTGACCCGCTGGTTCCAGGTGCGTAGCGCGATAATGCCTGACCGCCCATCCATGGCGTCGCGGGCGTTCATCACCAGGTTGATGATGGCGTTTTCCAGTTGTCCGACATCGATCCATGCCGGCCAGGCAGGCGACTGTGCTTCAATTTCGAGACGCAAAGAGGCAGGCAGCGAATGGCGCATCAGCTCGCAGACGTTCTCCAGCAATGGCTGTAGCGCCACCGCCTGCGGGTTCAGCGCCTGTTTACGCGAAAAGGCCAGCAGCCGCTGAGTGAGTAAGGCGCCGCGTTCGGCAGCCTTCAGCGCCCGCGATATCCGCGGCGCATCGCGCTCATCCGGCTGTACCAGTTCGAGGCTGCCGATAATAACCGCCAGCAGGTTGTTAAAATCGTGCGCCAGGCCGCCGGTAAGCTGGCCGACGGCTTTCATTTTTTGGCTATGCAGCAGCGCCTCCTCCAGCCCCTGTCGCTCAAGGCGGTCAATCTCCATCTGGGTGGTTTTCTCCCGCAGCAGACGGGTAGTGTGTTCAAGGGAAGCGGTATTGCGGGCGAAAACGTTAAAGGCGCGCGCCAGTTCGCCAAGCTCATCGCGCCGCTGCAGAGCCGGCACCGTCACATTCTGCTCGCCGTGCGCCAGCCGCGACATCGCGCCGGATATCGCGTTCAGATTAAGGCCGAGATTACGATAGATATACCAGCCCGCACAGCCGGTAATCGCCAGCGCCAGCAGCGCGGCCAGCAGGATAAACGCGCTGATGGAGCGCAACTGCTGGTGGCTTTGCGCCGCTCGCGCCTCAGATGCCTGGGCAACTCTGGCAACATACTGATTAATATCATCATTAAGCAGCGCAACCAGCGCTTTAATATGAAACATATACCAGCCGATCGCCAGATCGCTCTCTTCAAGCTGCGCCGATAGCGGCGCCAGCCGCGCCAGCTCGGCGTTGAAATCCGGCAGGATAAACGCCCGCTCAGAATCGCTATCATTACGCGGTAAAAAGCGTCTGATGTCATCGAGCTGCAGAACGATCGAGCGCGGCGTGGCGGTGTGTATCGCGGCGACGATCAGCCGGTCCATTTCGTTTAAACGCTGAGGATCGATCGCCGGTTTACCCTCGCGATCGTTGAGATCCTGCAAATGGCGCAAATAGCTCTGGTTTTGATACAGCGCGCTCAGCAGTTCATTACGCTGCAGATGGCGGCGTTGCCCGCGCTCCAGCATGCCGGCGACGCTCTGCTGCAGCTCGTTGCTGCGGCGGATAATGCTCGCCACCAGCGTCTGTTCCTGCCGCGCCAGCGGCGCCGAAGCCAGTTGGCTCAGCGAATGCTTCAGCGCCTGTTGGGTTTCCAGCAGACGTTCCGCTTCGCTTTTATACTCCAGCGCGCCTACTACCTGCGACAGTCGCACCGCCGCGGTAGCGACGTTCGCGGTATCGCGCGCCAGATTCATACTGCCGCTCATGTCGCTAAGCGTTTGCTGCTGTACCTGCTCCTGCAACTGGCTGGCATGGCGAAAACCAAATATCGCCACCCCGGCGACCATTAACGTCACCGCCACCATCAACAAGTTAAATGACAGCAGGCGACCGCGGGCGCTAACGAAAAAATGCGGGTGATGGGAAGACATAGCGGCTCCGGTCAGGCGTTTTCTCCCATCATTCCCGGACCGTCGCCGAAGGTGAAGAAAATTTCTCGGCGTAATTGTGATCTGCATTAACTATTCAAAAATATGACAATTATGAATGGCCGATGACATCACTCATTTACGTTGCGGTGATGAAGTGCCGATATCGACAACGCAGCCAGGAGAGCAGGCATGCAGGGAACACCGGTGCTATCCATGCGCAACATCGCCAAAGTTTTCGGCAAGTTTTATGCGCTGAAAGGGGTGGATCTGACGGTCTGGCCCGGCGAGATCCACGCGCTGATGGGCGAAAACGGCGCGGGAAAAAGCACGTTGATGAAGATCCTCGCCGGCGCCTATACCGCCTCCAGCGGCGAGATCCTGATCGACGGACAACCGCAGACGATCAGAGGCCCGAAAGATGCGCTGGCGGCGGGGATCACCTTGATCTATCAGGAGATGCAGCTGGCGCCGAACCTCACCGTCGCGGAAAACATTTTCCTCGGCAGCGAGCTTTCCCGCGGCGGTCTGGTACAACGCAAAGAGATGGAGTCCCAGGCGCAGGCGGTTATCGACCGGCTCGGCGCGCAGTTCAAAGCCAGCGACCGGGTGATGAAGCTGACTATCGCCGAACAGCAGCAGGTGGAAATCGCCCGTGCGCTGCATCGCAACAGCCGCATTCTGGTGATGGATGAACCTACCGCCGCCCTCTCCTCGCGAGAAACGCAGCGCCTGTTTGAGCTGATTTTGCGCCTGCGCGATGAAGGGATGGCAATCATCTATATCAGCCACCGCATGGCCGAAGTGTATGAACTCTCCGACCGGGTCAGCGTGCTGCGCGATGGCCAGTATGTCGGCAGCCTCACCCGCGACCACCTTAGCGCCCCCGAATTAGTGCGCATGATGGTTGGCCGTCCGCTTAGCGATCTGTTCAATAAAGAGCGCGATATCCCGCGCGGCCAGCCGCGCCTGCGGGTGCAGGATCTCAGCGACGGCGGCAAAGTGCATCCCAGCAGCCTGGTGGTGCACGCCGGGGAAATCGTTGGCCTCGCCGGGCTGGTCGGCGCCGGACGTTCCGAACTGGCGCAGCTGATTTTCGGCGTCCGCAAAGCCACCGCCGGGGTGATTGAAATCGACGGCGAACCGGTGGTTATTCACTCGCCGCGCGAAGCTATCGACCTCGGGATCGGCTTTCTGACCGAAAACCGTAAGGAACAGGGGCTGTTTCTCGAACTGGCGGCGCAGGAGAACATCACCATGGCGACGCTTGAGCGCGACGCCAATTGGGGAATGCTAGACCGTAAGAAAGCGCAAACTATCTCCGATGACGCCATCCAGTTGCTGAACATCCGCGTCCCGCATGCTCAGGTGCGCGCCGGCGGGCTTTCCGGAGGCAATCAGCAAAAGCTGCTGATTTCACGCTGGGTGGCGATCGGCCCGCGCATTCTCATCCTGGATGAACCGACCCGCGGCGTTGACGTCGGCGCCAAAAGCGAGATTTACCGCATCATGAATCAGATGGCCCGCCAGGGCGTCGCCATTTTAATGATCTCCAGCGAATTGCCGGAAATCGTAGGCATGAGCGACCGGGTATACGTGATGCGTGAAGGCGCTATCGCCGGCGAGTTGCAGGTTGGCGAGATTAGTCAGGAAAGCATTATGACGCTGGCGACCGGCGTGAACGATTCTCACCTTAAGGCAGGACAAGCATGAGCATACCGAAAGAGACCTCCGCGCCGGCGGCGAAATCCGCCTCGGCAAAAAAAATGCTGATGGGCGACCTGATGCAAACCGTCGGCATCCTGCCGATTTTAATCCTGATCGTCGCGGTGTTCGGCTTCGTCGCGCCGAATTTCTTTACCGAAAGCAACCTGCTGAATATTACCCGCCAGTCCTCCATCAACATCGTACTGGCGGCGGGGATGACCTTTATTATTCTTACCGGCGGTATCGATCTGTCGGTGGGGTCAATTCTCGGCACCACCGCGGTTGCGGCGATGGTGGTATCGCTCATCCCGCAATTCGCGATGCTGTCGATCCCGGCGGCGCTGATGCTCGGCCTGCTGCTCGGGCTGTTCAACGGCGCGCTGGTGGCCTTCGCCGGACTACCGCCGTTTATTGTCACCCTTGGCACCTACACCGCGCTGCGCGGCGCCGCCTATTTGCTGGCCGACGGCACCACGGTGATTAACTCCGATATTAGCTTTGAGTGGATCGGCAATAACTATCTCGGCCCGGTGCCGTGGCTGGTGGTGATTGCGCTGGCGGTCGTGGCGGTATGCTGGTTTATCCTGCGCCGCACCACCCTCGGTATTCATATCTACGCCGTCGGCGGCAATATGCAGGCGGCGCGGCTGACGGGAATTAAAGTCTGGCTGGTGCTGCTGTTCGTCTATGGCATGAGCGGGCTGCTTTCCGGGCTCGGCGGGGTGATGAGCGCCTCGCGGTTGTACAGCGCCAACGGCAACCTCGGCGTCGGCTATGAGCTGGACGCCATTGCCGCGGTGATCCTCGGCGGCACCAGTTTCGTCGGCGGTATCGGCACCATCACCGGTACGCTGGTGGGGGCGCTGATTATCGCCACCCTCAACAACGGCATGACGCTGATGGGCGTCTCCTACTTCTGGCAATTGGTGATCAAAGGGGCGGTGATCATCATAGCGGTGCTAATCGACAAATACCGTACCCGACACCATCAAAGTGCATAACAACATCTTACCTGCGAGGAAAAGCGAATGCGTTTAAAACCGATAGTGACCGCGCTGTGTGCCGGCGCGCTGCTGGCCGCCTCCCCTTTTGCGTCGGCCAAAGATCTACAAGCGATAGGCGTGACGGTGGGCGACCTCGCCAACCCGTTTTTCGTGCAAATCACCAAGGGGGCCGAGCTGGAAGCACGCAAGCTGGCGGGGGACAAAGTGAAGGTCACGCTGGTGTCGAGCGGCTACGACCTGGGACAGCAGGTAGCGCAGATCGATAATTTTATCGCCGCCAAAGTCGATATGATCATCCTCAACGCCGCTGATTCAAAAGGTATCGGCCCGGCGGTGAAGCGGGCGAAAGAGGCCGGGATCGTGGTGGTGGCGGTTGACGTCGCCGCCGAAGGCGCAGATGCCACCATCACCTCCGATAACACCCAGGCCGGCGCGATGGCCTGTAAATATATTAGCGATCGCCTGAACAACAAAGGCAACGTGGTGATTATCAACGGACCGCCGGTTTCCGCGGTGCAGAACCGCGTTGAAGGCTGCGAAACCGAATTCAAAAAACATCCGGATATCAAAATCCTCTCCGCCAACCAGAACGCTAAAGGCAGCCGCGAAGGCGGGCTGGAAGTGATGACGTCGCTGCTGGCGGCGAATCCGAAGATTGACGGCGTGTTCGCGATTAACGATCCAACGGCGATTGGCGCCGATCTGGCGGCGAAACAGGCGCAACGTAATGAGTTCTTTATCGTGGGCGTCGACGGCAGCCCGGACGGCGAAGAGGCGCTGAAGCGTAAGAATTCGCTGTTCGTCGCCACGCCGGCGCAGGACCCGCAGGTCATGGCGGCGAAGGCGGTGGAAATCGGTTATGACATTCTGCAGGGCAAGCCCGCGCCAGCCGCGCCGGTGTTGATCCCGGTGAAGATGATCGATAAAAATAACGTCAGCAGCTACAAGGGCTGGACGGTGAAATAACGCAGCAAAGCGGCTGACGGGTCTCTTTTCGCCCTACGCCGCTTTGTCGTTATGGATAACGTCAGCGGCGAAAACGTAGCCCAGCCCGCGCAGGGTTTTAATCAACGTGGGCTGATGCGGATTGACCTCAACTTTACGCCGCAGGCGCATGATCAGCACATCGATCGTGCGGTCGAATACTTCCATGCTCTCATTATGGGTCAGCGCCAGCAGCTGTTCACGGTTCAGAACCCGGCGGGCGTTTTGCGCCAGCGCCAGCAACAACCCATACTCCCCCTGGGTTAACGCCACGCTCTGCTGCTGGGGATTAAACAGCTCACAGCGGCGGGTATCCAGTCGCCAGCCGTTAAACAACAGCCCATGCTCCCCGCCCGGCACGAGGCTTTCCGCGCCGATCGCCCCGCTGCGCCGCAGCACCGCCTTTACGCGCGCCACCACTACCCGGGCATTAAACGGTTTGGCGATGTAATCGTCGGCGCCCATTTCCAGCCCGACCACCACATCCGATTCGCTTCCCAGGCCGGAAAGCATGATCACCGGTAGCTCAGGCCGCGTGCGCTGCAGCTGTTGTAACACCAGCAAACCATTGGTATCCGGCAGGATCATATCCAGCAGCGCCAGCGCGATATCTGCGCGCCGGGCGACCGTCGCCAGCGCTTCACCACCGTTCTGGCAGGCCACCACCTCGAACGCGTGGGCGCCGAGCACGTCGCCCAGCAGCTCGCAGATCGCGGTGTCATCATCAATCACTAAAATGACCGGTTTCATGGTTTACCTCTGCCTGGCGGGAATAGTGTCAGTCTGGTCGATTGTGCAAGCGGGCGACGACAAATCCATTTTTCGCTGCCGTTTTTATAATCGGCGTCACATCTCCGGGCTTTTCGTCACGTCAAAACTGACGATGACCTGTTTTTCGTCAGCATTTCGCCCAAAAAAGCCGCGTACTATCCGTTAATAACCACAATGAAAACATGGCATAGAAGATGCATAGTGACGGTCGATTGCGCGTCAGCGCTAATTGATTAACTGGAGCAAAACCGATGAAAAAAGTCGTCACGGTTTGCCCGTATTGCGCATCAGGTTGCAAAATCAACCTGGTGGTCGATAACGGCAAAATCGTCCGGGCTGAGGCGGCGCAGGGGAAAACCAATCAGGGAACCCTGTGTCTGAAAGGCTATTATGGCTGGGACTTCATTAACGATACCCAGATCCTGACCCCGCGTCTCAAAACCCCCATGATCCGTCGCCAGCGTGGCGGCAAACTGGAAGCCGTCTCCTGGGACGAGGCGCTCGATTACGTCGCCACCCGCCTTGGCGCCATTAAAGAAAAATATGGCCCGGACGCGATC
>NZ_JAQIRJ010000008.1:0-250885 GCF_032601995.1 Klebsiella sp. 141153
TTCCTTTTTTAATAAGGTTAGCAAGCTCGCTTGCCAGTTCTGGACTGTCTCCCATTTGCCAGGCCCCTGCGCCTGGATATTTCATTTCTATTTCCTTAAGCTTAACCATTAATGCATCTGCCTAACCGTTGATGAAAAAAAGTAATAATAGTATTAGCGTTAATGGGTTCACCATTAACAGTAATACGTTACCTCAGATAGTGTGGTTTGCTCTTCGCTCAGACTGGAGCTTAAACTCAGTTGGTTCATCCGCGCAGTGCCAAAAACTGCCCCTGACTGCTTGTTAACCGCGCCTCCTATTGTATGGATATTTTCTGTACATCAAGATACATTGAGATAGCTATTTAATGGCTTAAACAGTAATAGACACTAAGTTCAGGAAGGAAAAGTGCTGATGCCAATACCTATACTCTATACAGAACGCTTACTGTTAAAACCATTATCCTCAGAAGATGCCTCACAAATTCAGATACTGTATCCTCGCTGGGAGATTGTTCGGTACATGGTCTCATCAGTACCGTGGCCCTATCCGGATAATGGCGCCGAGAATTATGTCAATAACGTTGCCTTGCCTGATATAGCAAATGGAATCGCTTGGATCTGGACTATTAGGCATCGTGAAACACCTGACAACATGGTAGGTTTAATCTGTCTTTATGATGTTGAGGATAACAACCGAGGATTTTGGTTAGCACCGGAGCATCAGGGCAAAGGTTTTATGCGTGAGGCCTGTAACGCAGCTACAGATTATTGGTTCAATTCCTTAAATAAGACTATATTGCGTGCGCCGAAAGCGGCTCTCAATAACCGCTCCAAACGTATCTCACAAAGCAGTGGCATGCGGCTCATTAGGACTGAAAAGAAAGCATATGTCAGCGGTCTGCTGGATTCCGAGCTATGGGAAATCACACGTGATGAATGGAATGCTCGTAAAGGTGGCTGATAAGCTGATGGCATGTCCGCTAAGCGCTCCCAGCGGACCTTCAGCTTCATTAACACGTCCGCTCCGTGCCAGGAGCGGACGTTGTTAAGCTTATGCAGTATAGATTCACGAAGAACATACATTATATATTGTCCTGATTGGCTCGGGATGAAAGCTCCTGATGGCTCTTTTTTTGCTAGCTGTAACGATCTGCAAGATAAACGGTTTGTCCCTTAAGCAGCACTGTGATTTTAAACAGCTTCTCGGCTACATCGACGGAACTAAATGTTTCTCGACTATTCTCTAAGGCAACTTGCGGCCTACACAAAAAAGAGCCGGGTTATACCTGGCTCTTTTTAGCTGATTTCAAAATCTTTTAATTCCCCACCTTCAGCAATCAGATTTGAGATCCGCTTCGGCATTCGCCCCTGACCTGACCATGTTTTTGACTCTCCAGTTTCGTCAGTATATCGATACTTCGCGGGTGGGGGGAGCGCGTCCTTTTAATCTTACCCGGAGAGCCAACAACAGCCATAAGTTCGGATGGGTCGATACCCTCATCAAGCATCATCTGACGAAGTGATTCCAGTTTATCGCGGCGCTGACTTTCATTTGCAAGACGTAATGTCTCTTCTTCTCGTCGTTCTATAAGAATAATTTTAAACTTTTCCAGAACATCTTCCAGTACATCTAATGACATTTCACGAGTCTGAGAACGTAAGGTACGGATATTGTTTAACTGTGTAAGAGCATCTGACATAAAGAGACCTTTTAAAGTTTTTCGTTGTTCAGCAAATACCAATGTCGACGGTTGCTCATCAACCCGATTTTTCTTACTAAGCATTTTAATCCGATTGGTACATATTGTTATTAACGAGGTTTAGACTACTTATATAAATCTCTTATCGCAAGACAAAATTAAGAAGAATGTGCAAGAACTAAATTACAACTCCTACGAAATGTCCATGCATTTTTGAAGGTGCTTAAAACTATGATGCCAGGAGTCATCCGGAGAGCCTTTTTATACCCTCATAACTTATTGCTTCAGTCACACCTGATGAGATTTAAAATGAGGAGAGGCAGCGCCGCCACTTAGCAAGGTTTTTCACAAATAGCAAGATGGCACGCAGGGGGGAGACACCTGCATTTTGTCAGAGGGTAGCGAATTACTCTCTCTTTATAGAGGCGTTTCTAAAAAAGTGTAATGTAAAAGAAGCCTGCTGTTAGCAGGCCATAAATGCTTTTAACTCATTTTTTGTTCGATTCTGATAAATAGGGTAAGCATGCAATTAAACGTGGAGCAGAGAGCATGACAAAAATGCTATAAATACTTCCTGGCCGCATCAAGTATCTCCTGTGACGTTAACTCCCTGTCAGTAGCCACGTAAACAATACCATGATCGCCAGTTAAAGAAGGAAAACCTGCAGACATAATCCGAAGGTGTGTTTCTTCACCGTTTGGATATTCCTGCCTGATAGAGGATATACCTTCCAGAACGGTCATGACTTTACAGGATTCAGCATTAAAGAAAACAAGGACTTTAATCATATTCTATTACCCTGTTCTCTCGTGGATATTAACTGGCAGATGCCATTAAGGTCAAAGCCATTACGCACTTCTTATTTAACATGTGGTTAGTTTGTGCTTTTAGACTTTTTATGCAGTAGTACTGCACTTCATCACATCGCTTAGCATACTCATAATTTTGAAAAATATGCTGATCAGATATTATGAATAAACGACTTTCATCTGATTTAAGTTATGGGTCTGTCTACTCAGGAATAATCCTTCATCGTTATCGCAGACCCACAATGATTTATTTATCGCAAAGTGTTACGTTTGCAGCAGCAGGACCCTTTTCTCCGCGGTGAATGGCGAATTCAACTTTCTGACCTTCAAATAAAGTTTTAAAGTTGTCACCATTAAGTGCAGACAAATGGACAAAGATATCTTTGCTGCCATCAAGAGGAGAGATGAAGCCAAAACCTTTGTCTTCGTTAAACCATTTAACCAGGCCCATAATTCTCGAGGTCATACTGACTCCGTTATACATGATTGTATTGATAGTAAACGTATAAGATTAAACGTATGGACTCAAAAGAGGGGATATCAACGATAGCGCCTGGTAATGAGAACTGCCCGGAAAACTTCAAAATTTCATTCGTACATCGAACTGATGGGATTCATTAAGGCACATGGAATCGATATAAGCAAATTATCTTTTAGCCGTCCAGAGGTCCTGTAGGAAAAATAAAAATGGCTGAATGCCATTTTCAATGTATAGTCTTTACGTGTTTTCAGTAAGGAATTGACTTGTCCCATAAAATGACAGGAATTGTCAAAAGCTTTGACATTCTTAGTGGTAGAGGCCTCATCATCCCATCTGATGGCCGAAAAGACGTTCTGCTTCACATTTCAGCCGTTAACTTTCGCGAATCAGAATTACTCATCCCTGGAAGCCGCATAGAATTTTGCCGGATCAACGGTCTCAGGGGGCCTGTGGCTGCAAACATTTATCTTTCCTGATTTTCAGCGTGACAAAATTAACAGATCAAAACTTAACCACACGTGGTACAGTGAATCTCATTCATTGAAAGGTTAATGGTTATGTCTGTTATCAATTACGCAATGAAACTCTTCAGCAGTGCGTCTACTGCCACTGCTGCCTGTCCTGTTTGTGGCTTAAAATCAGCACAACCGTTGTCAAAAATCCGGCTCAACCAGACCATGCTTTGCCCCGGATGTAAGGCTCTGTTTATCTCCCGACGCTAGCTCGACCAAAACCGCAGAACAGAGCTCATGTCCTATACTTATGTTAGATTCCGGCAGCTGTTAAATCCCTGATGCCTGACGCACATCCTGAGAGAACGTTTCTGAATTGATTTCGCAACTGCTCCTGCGCGCTAATGTCGCATCAGAGCAATGCTATGAAAATGAACCCCAGAGCGTGGTTTAACCGCTCCCGTATTCCGATGAATGCTGCCGAAAACCTAACGTTTTCGGCGAACGATCCTGCAAGCGAAAGCACTCCGCGGTCAGAACTCTTTTCGACTGCCCAGATGGAACGCTATGGTCAGAAGCTGGCACGGACCCATAAAGTATCACCGGATAAACATCCCTATTATCTTCTGAAACGGCTTGGCGACAATGAGGCCGTTATCACCCAAAACTGCTATGAGCTTAATGCAGGTAAAAAGACCAGTATCATGCCCGCCGGGGAGTGGTTGCTGGACAATTATTATCTGATTGAGGAACAAATCCGTACCGTCCGCCAGCACTTGCCGAAAAGTTTTGGTAAAGGTCTCCCGTCGCTGATGTCGCCGCTGAATTGCCCAAGAATTTATCATATCGCATCAGAGGCCATTGCTCACGGTGATGGCCGCTGGGATGCCACCAGTCTGACCAGCTATCTCGCTGCCTATCAACAGGTGACTCCGCTGACACTAGGTGAAATCTGGGCATTACCGGGAATGCTGCGCCTGGCGCTGATTGAAAATCTTCGTCGTATCAGTATGGAAGTGATAAAAGCGCAACAGGACAGAAACCTGGCAGATACGTGGATAACCAGGATTTTCGAATGTGCAGAGAGTGCGCCTGGTGATTTAATTATGGTGGTTGCCGATTTGGCGCGGTCCCGTCCTCCGTTATCCAGCGCGTTTGTCGCAGAACTGGTGCGGCGTCTGCAGGGGCACGGCAACGCGCTGTCGTTACCTCTTACCTGGGTTGATCAGTGCCTTCGGGAACAGGGAGTCACCACTGACATTCTCATAAATAACTTCAATCAACAGCTTGCCGCCAGCCAGCTGTCTGTCAGTAACAGCATCGCAGGTCTGCGATTACTGGGTGAAACGGACTGGGCTGATTTCGCCGAAACGATAAGCGTCGTCGAACAGGCATTAAGAAATGATCCTGCCGGTATCTATCCCCGGATGCACTTCAATACCCGGGATCATTACCGGCACGTAGTTGAGGTCCTGGCCAGAGACAGTGGGCTCAGCGAGCCTGAGGTTGCTGACAGGGTGCTGGCGCTTTCAGAGGAAAAAGCCCCCAATACACCGGAACATCATATTGGTTATTATCTCGCCGGCGAAGGTCGACAGGCACTGGATATACATCTTCTGGCAGACACCTCAAGACTCATACGCTTGCGGCACAGTTTCAACAGAATAACCCTGCTGTCATGGCTTGGCAGCCTGGCGTTGTTGACAACCGCAGCGACCGCGGCAATATTGCACGAAACTGCCAAGCAGGGCGCAGGTTGGTTGTTAATCGCGGTGATATTACCTCTGGTTATCGCTTTAACTCAGTTAATGAGTGATTTACTCAGTGACGCAACCACCCGTTTTCGCGTTCCTCGCCCCTTGCCGGGGATGGATTTTTCAGCCGGTATTCCCGCTGACAGTGCCACCATGTTAGTCATTCCCTGCATGTTGACCAGCCACGAAAGTTTCAGCCAGCTCCTCACCAGTCTTGAAGTCTGCTGGTTGGGGAATGAAAACGAAAATCTCAGGTTCGCGCTGCTCACTGATTTTGCTGATTCTGAAAATGAACCCTCGCCGGAAAGTCACGCGCTGCTCAGACAGGCTATCGCCGATACTCAGGCGCTTAATCGCCGCTACCCCTCCGGCCGACCACGTTTTTATCTGTTACATCGCCAGCCTGAATGGAACCCCTCGGAAGGAGCGTGGATGGGCTATGAACGCAAGCGGGGAAAACTGGCGTTACTGAACAGCTGGTTGCGCCATCCCGGAACGCAATTCGTCAGCGTTGCAGAGATGCCAGCCCACCTTTTACCGGGTCACATAAAATACGTCATTACCCTGGACAGCGATACGGTGCTCCCGCGCGATACGGCACACAAACTCGTCGCGACGATGGCACATCCGCTGAATACGCCTGAGTATGATCCGGTACGCCAGAGGGTTGTCAAAGGATTCGGTATTTTACAGCCCGGTCTTGCGGAGGAGATACCACGCAACGGTCAGGGGCGTTACGCAGCCCTGCGCAGCAGCGTACCGGGCAATAACCCTTATTCGATGATGTCTTCGGATATTTATCAGGATCTCTTTGGGGAAGGCTCGTTTGTGGGCAAAGGGATTTACGATGTTGATATTTTTATGCAGGCCACTACCAACATCTGCCCGGAAAATCTGGTACTCAGCCACGATCTGCTTGAAGGATGCTATGCACGTTCGGGTCTGCTGAGCGAGGTGTTACTGTACGAACAGTACCCTAATAATTATCTGTCGGACGTTGCACGACGTTCACGCTGGATCCGGGGTGACTGGCAACTGCTTAACTGGCTAAAACCACGCGTCAGAAAAGCCGATGGAACCCGGGTCAGGAATCCGCTGACCGCGCTTTCTTACTGGAAATTACTCGATAATCTACGTCGCAGTCTGGTCGCCCCCTCCTTACTGATATTGCTGTTCTTCGCTCTGCTTTGGGTACCCAATCCGGTTTACTGGCTGGGCATACTGTTGCTGATATGGCTGTTGCCAGCCATCCTCTGCATTAGCCACGACCTTCTGCATAAACCTCTGCGTCGCCGCGTGAAGCCGCATCTGTTACTGGTGGGGGCGGGCGCGCTAAAGCGTCTGTCAGGTATCAGCCTTAATTTTGCGATACTGCCGCACGAAGCCGGATATTCGCTGAAAGCGATCGCCGTGACGCTATGGCGACTGGGGATAAGCAGGCGTCACCTCAGCCAGTGGGTCAGCCACAGCCAGGACAGCAGTCAGGCCAGACCCACTGTTGCACGTTTTTATCAGGCGATGTGGCTGAACGTTGCCGGTGGCGTGGCGCTGACAATACTGACCGGACAATTTGCTCCACAGCTGCTGGGGATTGCGTTACCGATCGGTTTGGTATGGTGTGTGGCACCGCTGCTGATGAGCTGGCTGAGTCGCCAGCCCGTGCGTAAGGTTTTTTCGCCTAATCAGGAACAAAAACAGCTGTTACGCCAGACAAGCCGTGAAATCTGGGCTTTTTTTGAAACATTTGCCACAGCAAAAGAGAACTGGCTTCCGCCTGATAATTATCAGGAAATACCACAACCGACGGTGGCACACCGAACTTCTCCTACCAATATTGGTCTTTCACTTATGGCTAACCTGACGGCATGGGACTTTGGCTACCTGCCTGGCGGAGAGGTGCTCCGGCGCGTGTCGCTCACGCTCGACACGATGGATCAAATGGAGCACTACCGGGGCCATCTCTACAACTGGTATGACACCCGTACGCTGGTCCCCCTCAGTCCACGCTATATCTCCAGCGTCGACAGCGGCAATATGGCCGGGCATTTATTGACCCTGCGTGCAGGCCTGTCCGCCATGCGTCATCAGCCTGTTTTAAGCAACCAACAGATACTGGCAGGACTGAACGATACGATGGATATTCTGGAAAAACAGTGGGGTAAGAACCCACCTGACAGCCTGAGACTGCTGCGCAAGCATTGCCTGAACGCGGTGTCGCTCTCTCCACAGGCATTTTTCAGTGAACTGAAAAGCATGCGCACCCAGTGCAACCATCTGACCAGCGCATGTCATCAGGGATCTCCTCTTCAGATGCGCTGGGCTGGACATCTGGAGCATCAACTGGTTCAGCTTTGCCATGAGTGGTCTCTGTTGCTTGGCTGGTTGCCTGCATCCTGGAATGAACAGACGCTGCCGACGCTGAGCGAGCTTGCCCGTCCGACATTAACCGGTACAGGAACGCCTCCGGCGTCAGTAGCGGAGCAGGCCCGAATGCGACTCAATATTATCACCGAGCTGGAACAGCGGCTGGATGAGCATGCCCGGATGGATTTCGCCTTTCTGTACAGTGAAGCAACCAGTCTGCTCAGCGTCGGTTATAACTGTGACACCAATATGCCTGACAAGAGCCACTACGATCTCCTGCCGTCTGAAATCCGCCTGACCAGCTTTCTTGCCATTGCGACTAATCAGCTGCCTCTTAAAAGCTGGTACGCGCTGGGTCGATTGTTTACCACGATTGATAATGAAACTGCCCTGATGTCATGGAGCGGATCCATGTTTGAATATCTGATGCCGAATCTGGTGATGCCCACCTGGCCCGGCAGCCTGCTCGATGAAATGAGTCAGTCGGCGGTTATGCGCCAGATTCACTGGGGGAAAGAACGCGGGGTACCATGGGGTGTTTCAGAGTCTGGCTATCATGCTTTTGATGTTCAGCATAATTATCAGTATCAGGCATTTGGCGTACCGGGGCTCGGTCTGCGCAGGGGACTTGCCGATGACATGGTTGTCGCTCCTTACGCCACGCTGCTGGCGCTGATGGTTTCCCCACAGAGAGCCTGTGAGAACCTGTTCAGGCTGCAAAAAAATGGTGCACGCGGAGAATACGGTTTTTATGAAGCGCTGGACTATACCCCCTCACGTCTTGCAACCGGTCAGCTCTATGCGGTGGTACAGTCCTGGATGGCGCATCACCAGGGTATGGCATTTCAGGCGCTGGCTCATGTGCTGCTTGACGCCCCCATGACTGAACGCTTTATGTCCAGCACGGTATTCCGGTCAGCGAGTCTGCTGTTACAGGAGCGCGTGCCGGATGCGGTCGATCTGTACAGTCCGCGCCGTCATTTTGAATCTCATGAGGGCATGGTCAAACCCGTTCGCTATGAACCCCGTATTTTCTATAGCGTGGATACCCCCGCCCCGGATATTCAACTGCTGTCCAACGGCCATTATCATCTGATGTTGACCGCGGGCGGCGGCGGTTATAGTCGCTGGAATGATATTGCACTAACGCGCTGGCGCAGTGATACCACCCGTGATAATTGGGGAGCATTCTGCTACATCCGCGATACCCAGACGGGAGATGTGTGGAGCAATACCTGGCAACCAACAGGCTACACCAGCGGACAAGACGAGGAAGTGTTGTTCACCGATGCGGGGGCAGAATTCAGACGCAGCTTCGGGGGACTCAGCGTCAAAACTCAGGTGGTGATCTCTCCGGAGGATGATGTTGAATTGCGACGGCTCACACTGATTCATCGTGGTCGCAAGCCTCGCTCTCTGGAGCTGACAACCTATGCTGAAGTGGTACTGGCACCTGATGCCAGCGATCTGGCACACCCGGCATTCAGCAATTTGTTTATTCAGACTGAGCTGGCTACTGAGCGTGACGCTATTCTTTGCCACCGGCGCCCGCGCTCACCGGATGAACCGGGCCCTTGCCTGTTTCACATGATGGTGGTGCACGGCGATAACCGACATAACGTGTCGTTTGAAACGGACAGGACAAGGTTTATTGGACGTGGCAGAAACCCTGCGAATGCACAGGCAATAGAGACGGGAGGAATGCTAGGCAACACGTCGGGCTCGGTGCTGGATCCGATACTGGCAATTCGCAACGCCATTATTCTGCAGCCGGGGCAGCCGGTTACGATTGATATCATTTATGGCATCAGCGAGACCCGTAAGCAGAGCCTGGCGTTGCTGGAGAAATATCGCGATTACCCTATCGCCGATCGCGTCTTTGAACTGGCCTGGTCTCACAGTCTGGTGGTATTGCGCCAGATGAACGCCAGTGAAGATGATGCCACGTTGTTCAATAGTCTCGCCAGCGCTGTGCTTTACCCTGTCCAGGAGCTGCGCGCCGAAGGCCAGGCGATCGGCCGCAACCGGCGTGGCCAGTCCGGACTGTGGGGCTGGGCAATTTCAGGGGATCTGCCGATAGTGCTGCTGAGTATAACCAGCGAGGAAAGTATCACCTCAGTGACCACACTGATTCAGGCACACCGTTACTGGAGACAGAAAGGGCTGGATGTTGATTTAGTTATCCTGAATAACAGCCCCGGCGGCTACCAGCAGGGATTACAAAATCAGATTATGGAGTTAATTTATGCCGGGTCTGAAGCCAGTCTGCTGGATAAAAAGGGCGGGCTTTTTGTCCGCAACGGTGAGCATCTCTCCGCTGAGGATAAGTTGCTTTTGATGAGCGTGGCCTGTCTTTATCTTGATGACCGCGCAGGGGGTATTAATGAGCAGCTTAACCAGCGTATTCATACCCTGAAATCGCCGGCAAGGGCATTCATTCCGCGTGCTGTGCGCGAGCGTAATCAACATACGGACTGGAGCCCTGATACCAGTCAGTTATGCCATTTCAATGGGTACGGTGGATTTTCTCAGGATGGGCGGGAGTATCAGATCGTCCTTCGGGAAAATGTGCTTACACCGGCTCCCTGGTCGAACATACTGGCAAATTCTCGTTTTGGCAGTGTGATCTCAGAGGCAGGGCAGGCCTATACCTGGTATGAGAATGCCCATGAATACCGGTTGACGCCGTGGGAGAACGATCCTGTGAGCGATCGCTCTGGCGAGGCGTTTTATCTGCGTGATGAAGAGACCGGGGAAAACTGGTCACCGACAGCGTTGCCTGTTCGCGGACACGGTGATTACCTGACCCGCCATGGTTTTGGCTACAGCGTTTTTGCCCATCGTGAGAGTGGTATAGACAGCGAGTTGACGGTCCTGGTTGCTGAAGAAGATCCGGTTAAACTGGTGCTCCTGACGCTCAGTAACTCTTCGGGACGGACACGTCAACTTTCCGTCACAGGCTATGTAGAGTGGACGCTCGGAGAAACACGAACGCGCTCAGCCCCTCACATTGTGACACATGTGGCCAGAACGCCCGGAGGTTGCGGGGTGCTTGCGAATAACTTTTATGGTGATAATGGTGCCGGCCGAACTGCATTTTTTGCCGTCAGCGGTAATGACTGTTCTCTGACAGGGGACCGCCGGGAGTTTATTGGCCGTAATGGTTCCCTTCACGCTCCGTCGGCCATGAAACTGCAAAAGCTTTCTGGTAAGACGGGGGCCGGTCTGGATCCCTGCGGAGCGGTGCAATCGGCGGTTACATTAATTGACGGGGACCAGAGGACGTTTATTTTTATCCTCGGCGCAGAGGAGAATGATGTTTGTGCTCAGGAGACGCTGGCCCGCTACATGAACGAGGATACGGTCCGCCAGGAGCTGAACCGGATTCATAATCACTGGCACAATGTGCTCGATAAAATCGTAGTTAACACCCCCGACATGTCAGTAAATTTACTGGTTAATGGCTGGCTGTTGTATCAGACGGTCGCCTGCCGTCTTATGGCCCGGAGTGGCTACTATCAGTCTGGCGGTGCATTTGGTTTTCGCGATCAGCTGCAGGATACGCTGGCTCTGAGCCACGCTGCTCCGGACCGGATGCGTGAACAGATAATACTCTGTGCATCACGGCAGTTTATCGAGGGGGATGTGCAGCACTGGTGGCACCCTCCACACGGCAACGGTGTGCGTACCCGCTGTTCCGATGACTATCTTTGGCTGCCGCTTGCTGTTTGCCACTATGTTGAAACGACGGGGGATATGGATGCACTGGAAATACGCATTCCTTATCTGGAGGGACGCCCGCTTCAGCCTAGTGAAGAGTCTGTCTATGACACGCCGGTCATCAGCGGCACCGAAGAGACACTCTGGTTACACTGCGTCAAAGCTATTCACTATGGACTTCGCTTCGGGGAGCATGGCCTGCCACTGATGGGGGCTGGTGACTGGAATGACGGGATGAACCGGGTGGGTATCGAAGGCAAAGGTGAAAGCGTCTGGCTGGGCTTCTTCCTGTACGACATTTTGCAGAGGTTTGCAGCGCTTGCGGAGCGCAGGCTGGATGAAAGCGTCGCCGCGATGTGCCGTTCACAGGCCCTGCGCCTGCAAAGCAATCTCGAAGCCCACGCCTGGGATGGGGAATGGTACCGGCGCGGGTATTTTGACGATGGTACTCCCCTGGGATCGAAAACCTCACAGGACTGCCGGATTGATGCGATTGCGCAGAGCTGGTCTGTATTGTCCGGCGCCGCGAGCCCGGGACGGTGCGCAAAGGCCATGCAGGCGCTGGATAAGCACCTTGTGGATAACGAAGGAGGGCTGATCAAACTGTTAACGCCTCCTTTCGACGGACACGGTCCAAATCCGGGCTACATACAGGGGTACCTGCCCGGTGTGCGGGAAAATGGAGGGCAGTATACGCATGGCGCCATCTGGGCAGTGATGGCCTTTGCCCGAATGGGGAATGCCGAACGAGCCTGGCAACTCTGGTCAATGCTCAACCCTGTAAATCATACCCTGAATGCGGGCCTGGTCGGGATTTATAAAGCTGAGCCTTATGTTATGAGTGCTGATGTCTACAGCGTCGCTCCCCATACCGGACGTGCAGGGTGGAGCTGGTATACCGGTTCCGCAGGCTGGGCCTGGCGTTTACTTACCGAGGAATTACTGGGGATAAAACGTTCCGGCACTGACTTTAGTGTTCATGCCCTATTACCGGATTCGTGGTCGTCTTTTTCTATGGCATATCAATATGGTGAAAGCCATTATCAGATTAGTGTTTCACGTGGCGATGCAGAATATTGCGTGACGCTGGATGGTGTTCTCCTCCCTGATGACAGAATACCGCTGAAGGATGATGGACAAAACCATACGGTTGAGATCATTCAGAACTGACACTGATCCCGGAGGTGCATTAACGTCTGCCGTTAATGCGCTGATTATCCCTGAGAACATCAATCGCAGTCTGCATGGCGATTTTGTCATCCCGCCTTTTTTGTTTGGCCTGCATGACCTGAAGGTATTCCAGCAAGGTGCGGGTATTAATCGGTCGGCCCTGTTTACCCACAGCCAGCACGGCTTCGCCAAGAATAATTTTCACAGGCGGTAGTTGTGCCGGATACCAGTCAAGGGTGTCTTCTGATTTCATCTTAAATTTCTCACGGAAGGGTAGTGTATCATAAATCAGACGTTCAATTTTCAATATCTGATATCCTGATTCAGACACAACTTAACATAACTTATGCCAGTTATTTTTATATTAAAGCGTATAATAATTACTCTATTCCTCAGAGAATTATTTATGTCTTATACAAATGGGCTCAGGTATTTTAAAGAAAGACCGGTTCATGTTGCCTGCCCGGTATGTGCACACAGAGCCGATCAGAAAGCAGGTAAACTAAGAAAAGATGCGGTTCTTGAGTGCCCTGCCTGCGGACTGTTGTTCAGACCTTCAGAATGCTGGTGTATCGGCGGCTGATCAGCTTCTGCCACTTAACGTCAGTGATGTCGGAAAATGACAACATTCCTCCTGTACTGCTGTTGTCGAGGGTATGATAATGAAATCTAAAAAATCTGTTTTTATTGAAGGGCATATCATGTCGAACAGCTGTCACGGACAGGCTGGCCAACCTTTCTGTATTCACCGGGTCAGGTTTAGTAATGGTAAATATGCGATTATTCGGGTGGCATCCGGGATATGTTTCAAACCAGGCGAAATTATTCAACGAAACGATTGTGAGTGGTTTTATAAACTTACCAAAATTCGGCTTCTTTCTTTTGAGTACCTTGATGATGATGAATCAAGAAGACAATTCCTTGAGTATCAATGATAAAACCATGGATTTATAACAGAATAAATTTGCTGGCTTACAATTCATTCCTGACGCTTTAAATTCTTTACCAGTCATTGCAAAGTTATTTTTTCTGAATTTAGATGACTTTAAATTGTCTAAAACAAAATGTATCGCTAAAGACGAATTGCCTCATTGTTTTCCTTTTGCGTTATAACCTTCATTAGCATTAAGGAAATTTATGGCACAGACTTTTACTCATAATTTACTTCATCCTCGCCACTGGCTTACCTGGTCTGGTTTGGGTCTGCTGTGGCTTCTCGTTCAACTTCCTTACCCGGTTTTACATACTCTGGGCTCTGGCCTTGGAAAAATATCCAGACCCTTTCTGAAACGCCGGGAAGGAATTGCGATTAGAAATATCGAACTGTGCTTTCCCGAGATGACACCGTTTGCCCGTAGCCAGATGGTCAATAAAAACTTTGTTTCTCTCGGGCTGGGTCTGATGGAAACAGGAATGGCCTGGTTCTGGAGCGATGCGAGAGTTAAAAAATGGTTTGATGTCGAAGGGCTTGAAAACCTGACCGGTGCTACCAGAGGGGTAATGGTTGTCGGGATACATTTTATGTCCCTTGAATTGTGTGGAAGAGTAATGGGGTTATGCCATCCTATGATGGCAACGTATCGTCCACACAATAATCCATTAATGGAATGGGTACAGACAAAAGGGCGTATGCGTTCAAATAAGGCCATGATAAATCGGCGTAATTTATCTGGTTTTGTTCATGCGCTGAAAGCTGGTGAAGCCGTGTGGTTTGCACCAGACCAGGATTATGGGTCTAAGGGAAGCGTTTTTGCACCTTTTTTCTCGGTAAACAAAGCAGCCACGACGAACGGCACGTATGCTTTGTCAAAACTCGCTGGTGCAGACTTGCTCACACTTAGCATGATTCGACGTAGCGATAAAAAAGGTTATCACATGTATATCAGCAATCCGTTGTCAGGCTATCCAGGGGAGGACAAGGTCGCCGCAGCGGCTTATATGAACAAGATCATCGAGCGTGAAATTCTCCGTGCCCCTGAGCAATACCTGTGGATGCATCGCAGGTTCAAAACGCGTCCTGAAGGCGAAGTCTCTTTATACAAATGAACAAATCTACTTGTCATGAGCCAGAGTCTATCTTTCTTGCCACTGCGTATTTGTAAAAATGCGATAAGGAATTTTCGATCGGATTCATGTTAACGATGGCTTGACTGACAGCCAAGGTTAATCAATTGAACCGGTTCGGATTTGAAGGTCCGTTTTTCGCTCACACCGGACCTTCGGCTCAGTTAAATAGACTACATCGTCCCAAAGACAGATGTTGGTGCTTTCCAAATCGCCAACGAGCGCATCAAACATCAATGCCGAACAGGCTGCGCTTCTGCCGGGCCAATAACTTGGTGCTGAGCATGAGCTGGTATGGCAGCTGCTGGGATAATGCGGTGGCCGAATCGTTCTTCAGTTCGCTGAAAAAAGAACGGATCAGAAAACGCATATATAAAACCAGGGATCTGGCCCGGGCGGATATCTTCGATTACATTGAAGTGTTCTACAACTGGGCCCGGCGCCACAGTCATCTCAGCGGCGTCAGTCCGGAGGCCTTCGAACAGGCTTCGTTGTGAGGACTGAATTGGTCTACAGGCATGGGGTCGGTCCATAATTACTAAAACGCTAAACCTCAGCCCATAAAGGGCTGAGGTTTTATACTGAGGTATTTGTACCTTCCAGCCTATCAATATAATCAGCGTACCACTGCATCATTTCTCGTCTTCCATCCAGATATTGCGCATGATTGTACGTTCCACGAATCGAGTTTTTATCCACATGTGCAAGCTGCATTTCAATCCATGCGGTGTTAAACCCCTGCTCATGCAAAATGGTACTCATGGTGTGCCGGAAACCATGACCAGTCGCTCTCTTATCGTAGCCAACTCTTTTTATAACCATATTGATGCTAGCTTCACTCATCGCTTTGTTAACATCGTTTCGTCCTGCAAAAATAAGCTGGTAGGTTCCTGTTAGTTCTTCCAATTGACGAAGAGCGCTCAAGGATTGAGTTGATAACGGGATTACATGAGGACGTTTCATTTTCATTCTAGTTTTTGGGATTTCCCAGATACGATTATCAAAGTCAATTTCGCTCCATTCAGCCAGACGTAATTCTACTGTTCTCAATCTGACCTGCTCCCCGTTGATTAATACACCGCGATGTTAGTAATGTCTTCATAAGCCACATGAGGACATCCCCATGAAGAAGCGTTTTTCCGAAGAACAGATCATCAGTATTCTCCGAGAGGCCGAAGCCGGGGTTTCTGCCCGTGAGCTCTGCCGCAAGCACGCCATTTCCGACGCCACCTTTTACACCTGGCGTAAGAAGTATGGCACTATAGGATGTTCAGGGTGTTAATTAAATAATATACAATCCAAACTATTTAATAGTGTTATAATTTCTTCATGGCAGTTTTTAGGTGGTATGATTATTATTTGTATGATAATTATGGCAATTTGTGTTGCTCTGTATTTTAAATGCTTACTAATTGATGGTTTTCCTTATTCGAATAAAAAATTAGTTGTTTGCTAAAAAATGAGTGTGTTTATATTTTATTTTATAAAATCATAAGGATAGGGTTGCATTGTGTGTTTTTTAGGATTTTTCTGTATAGGATAAATTCTCAATTTTCGAAATGTGTATTGTTAGTTTTTTACGTAAATATATAATGCCCACATAGTTTGCATGCCATCGTGTTTTAAACGATATTTCTCAGCCTAAATTGAAAGGAGGCCGCGTTGAGCGTTGGCATAATAAATATCTAATAAGGTTTTATAGCTTTGCTAGTTTTTAAAATTATTTGCGCACAGAATTACCTTTGACATGGGGGGCTTTTATAAGCGCTTAAAGTATTAATAAGTTTTTAACTATTTTTACTTTGTAAAAGTAAAAGTAGTTAAGTGCTAACTATATTACAACTCAGGATGAAAAAAGAAATGAAAAAAACACTTGTTGCTATCGCTCTGGTAACAGCTTTCACGGGTATGGGGGTTGCTCAGGCTGCTGACGTTACTGCTCAGGCTGTGGCTACCTGGTCTGCAACCGCGAAAAAAGACACTTCCAGCAAACTGGTTGTTACCCCGCTTGGCAGCCTGGCTTTCCAGTATGCCGAAGGGATTAAAGGCTTTAACTCACAAAAAGGTCTGTTTGATGTTGCGGTTGAAGGCGATACCACGGCGACTGCCTTCAAACTGACTTCTCGTCTTATCACTAACACCTTGACCCAGCTGGATACCTCCGGTTCAACGCTGAGCGTGGGCGTGGATTATAACGGCGCCGCGGTAGAGAAGACCGCTGACACCATCATGATCGACACCGCTAACGGCGTACTGGGCGGCAACCTCAGCGCGCTGTCTAACGGCTACAACACCGCAGGCCGAACCACCGCGCAGGACGGCTTTAACTTCTCCATCATCAGCGGTACCACCGACGGCACCACCGCGGTAACCGATTACAGCACGCTACCGGAAGGGATCTGGAGCGGTGACGTGAGCGTGCAGTTCGACGCCACCTGGACCAGCTGATTTTCTCGTAGCACCGGGCAGGGGGAATACCCCTGCCTCTTCATGGACTGAACGCTTATGAAAAAACATCTCCTGGCCATTGGCCTGCTGCTGGGATTGGCGAATCCCGCGCTGGCGCTGGATGTCGGCGATATCTCTTCCTTTATGAACAGCGGCAGCAGCACGCTGAGTAAAGAGATTAAAAATACCACCGACAGCGGACGCTTAATCAATATTCATCTGGAACGTCTCTCTTCACCGCTGGATGGCGGCAAAGTGATCCCGATGGATAAACAGGATGAAGTCCTGCTGACCCCCGCCAGCTTGTTATTGCCCGCAAAGGCCAGTGAAGTGGTGCGCTTTTTCTACAAAGGCCCGGCGGATGATAAAGAGCGCTACTACCGTATTGTCTGGTTCGATCAGGCTTTAAGCGATGCCCAGCGCAATGGCTCCCAGCGTAGCGCGGTGGCCACCGCTTCTGCCCGTATTGGCACCATTCTGGTGGTGGCGCCGCGGCAGGCGAATTTTCGCTATCAGTTTGCCGGCGACACGCTGACCAATACCGGGAACGCCACCCTGCGCATCATCGCCTACGGCCCGTGTCTGAAAATCGCCGATGGCAAAGAGTGCAAAGAAAATTATTACCTGATGCCGGGGAAATCGCGTCGCTTCACGCGCGTCAATATTGCTGACAAAAAAGGACGGGTCGCGCTCTGGCAGGGCGAGCAGTTTGTTCCCGTGAAATAGACATGTGTGCTGATGGATTAAGACTATGCCTTTACGACGGATCACCCCTGGACTGAACGCGCTGCTTGCCTCCGGCATGGTTCTTTTGCTGGCGCCTTATAGCGACAGCATGGCCGCCGAGCGCGTGCAGCAAATCGGCGGCGTGATTATCCCGCAGGCTTTCAGCCAGGCTTTGCAGGACGGCATGAGCATTCCTCTGTTTATTCATCTTGAAGGCAGCCGCGATAATCAGAACGATCAGCGTATCGGCGCCGCGTATATCTGGCTTGATGGCGATGTGCTGCGGGTTCGGCAAATCACCCTCGAAGAGGGCGATGACAACGCTCGCGTCAGCGACGAGACACGTCAACAGCTCAGCCGTTTATCCAATGAGGCTTTCAACGACGCGCTGAAGATCCCCTTAACCGATGCCGCGCAGCTGCAACTTAGTCTGCGCCAGTTGCTGCTACAACTGGTGGTGAAACGTGAGGCGCTGGGAACCGTGCTGCGGTCGCGCAGCGAGGATATTGGCCAGTCGAGCGTTAAAACTTTCAGTAATAACCTTACCTACAACCTCGGGGTCTACAACAACCAGATGCGTAGCGGCGGCAGTAATACCTCCAGCTATTTGTCACTCAATAGCGTTAGCGCGCTGCGCGAGCATCACGTGGTGCTCGACGGCTCGCTGTACGGCATCGGCACCAGCCACCAGGACAACGAACTGTATAAAGCGATGTACGAGCGCGACTTCGCCGGGCACCGTTTTGCCGGCGGGATGCTGGATACCTGGAACTTACAATCGCTGGGGCCGATGACCGCGATTTCGGCCGGTAAAATCTACGGCGCGTCGTGGGGCAACCAGGCCAGCTCGACGGTATTTGACAACAGCCAGTCGGCAACGCCAGTGGTGGCATTCTTACCGGCGGCAGGCGAGGTTCACCTGATGCGCGACGGGCGCCTGTTAAGCGTGCAGAACTTCGTCATGGGGAATCATGAAGTTGATACCCGAGGCCTGCCGTACGGTATTTACGACGTTGACGTCGAAGTTATCGTTAACGGAAGAGTGGTCAGCAAACGCACCCAACGCGTCAACAAACTGTTCAGCCGTGGACGTGGCGCGGGCGCACCGCTGGCCTGGCAAGTGTGGGGCGGCAGCTTCCACATGGACCGCTGGTCGGAAAGCGGTAAAAAGACGCAGCCGGCGAAAGAGAGCTGGCTGGCGGGGGCGTCGGCTTCCGGATCGTTGAGTACGCTCAGTTGGGCGGCCACCGGCTACGGCTACGATAGCAACGCCGTCGGCGAAACGCGCATTACGCTGCCGCTAACCGAGGCGGTGAATCTTAACCTGCAAAACATGCTGGCCAGCGACAGCTCCTGGAGCAGCATCGGCAGCGTCAGCGCCACCTTACCCGGCGGCTTTAGCTCGTTGTGGATTAACCAGGAGAAGACCGTTATCGGCGATAAGCTGCGCCGCAGCGATGCCGATAACCGGGCGATCGGCGGCACACTGAACCTGAACGCCCTGTGGTCAAAACTAGGTACTTTTAGCATCAGCTATAACGATGACCGCCGCTACAATAGCCATTACTACACGGCGGATTATTACCAGACGATTTATAGCGGCTCTTTTGGCTCGCTAGGCCTGCGCGCGGGCTTACAGCGCTATAACAACGGTGATAGCAACGCCAACACCGGGAAATATATCGCCCTCGATTTATCACTGCCGCTGGGCAACTGGTTCAGCGCCGGGATGACCCACCAGAACGGCTATACCATGGCTAACATCTCGGCGCGTAAGCAGTTTGATGAAGGGGCGATTCGAACCGTCGGCGCCAATATTTCGCGGGCGATTTCCGGCGATACCGGCGACGACAAAACCTTAAGCGGCGGCGCTTATACGCAGTTCGAAACGCGCTATACCAACGGCACGCTGAACGTCAACAGCGGCGCCGACGGCTACGTGAACACCAACCTGACCGCCAGCGGCAGCGTCGGCTGGCAGGGGAAAAATATCGCCGCCAGCGGGCGAACCGATGGCAACGCCGGGGTGATCTTCAATACCGGGCTGGAAGACGACGGCAAGCTCAGCGCTAAGGTTAACGGGCGCATCGTGCAGCTCAGCGGTAAACGCAATTATCTGCCGCTGTCGCCGTACAGCCGCTATGAAGTCGAACTGCAGAACAGTAAAAACTCGATCGACAGTTACGACATTGTCAGCGGCCGTAAGAGCCACCTGACGCTTTATCCCGGTAACGTGGCGGTGATCGAGCCGGAAGTGAAGCAGATGGTCACCGTCTCCGGGCGCATCCGCGCCGAAGACGGCACGCTGCTGGCGAACGCGCGCATTAATAACCATATCGGACGCACCCGCACCGATGAAAACGGTGAGTTTGTCATGGATGTCGATAAAAAATATCCCACCATCGATTTTAGCTACGGCAGAAATAAAACCTGTGAAGTGGCGCTGGAGCTCAGTCAGGCACGCGGCGCGGTGTGGGTAGGGGACGTAGTATGCAGCGGTCTCTCTTCATGGGCGGCGGTACAACAGACAGGAAAAGTTAATGAGAGTTAATTGGGTAAACATTCTGGTAATTATGTGGTTAGGTATTAGCCTTTCAGTAATTCAAGCATATGGTGCAGTAACTAAAACTACTTGGCCAAAAGCATCTCCCTCGCAATTCGTGTTGGTTGAAAATAACTCTGATGATAACTTTTTCGTCACACCTGGTGGTGCGTTAGATCCGCGTATGACCGGTGGGAACCGCTGGACGGGTTTAAAATACAATGGTTCAGGCACAATTTATCAGCAGAGCTTGGGTTATATCGATAATGGCTACAACACCCCGCTTATCGCTAACTATCGGTTTGATATGTGGCTGGATAATTCCCCGGTTGCCCACCCATTACTGGGGCTACGCTGTATTAACTGGTATGCAGGATGTGATATGTCGACCAGTCTGATCCAGCCGCAGACGACCGACGACATCGGTTTTTATGGCGCGAAGGTAACCAGTGGTGGTGTCAAATGGATGCACGGGATGATGTCCGATGCCTTCTATCAGTATCTGCAGCAGATGCCGGTAGGCGGTAGTTTTACGATGACGATTAATTCCTGTCAGACATCGGTCGTTTACGATGCGAGTAATGGCAAACGTTGCAAAGATCAGGTATCAGGCAACTGGTATGTCCGCGACGTAACCCATATCAAAGCGAGCCACTTACGCCTGATTAACACTCACACTCTGTCGGAAGTTTATATTAATAGTGATGGTGTCCCCACTCTGGGTGAAGGTAATGCCGATTGCCGCACGCAAACCATCGGCACTAGTACTGGGTTAAGTTGCAGAATGGTCAACTACTCCTTGCAAACCAATGGATTAAGCAATACTTCGATTCACATCTTCCCGAGTATAAATAATTCATCGCTGGCCTCTGCTGTAGGGATGTACGATATGCAGTTCAGCCTTGACGGTAATTCATGGAAACCGGTCAATGGTATTTCACAGTATTATACTTTCAACGAGATGAAGAGCTCCGATTCTGTCTATATCTTCTTCTCAAGCAACTTCTTTAAGCAGATGGTGAGATTGGGGATTAGCGACATTAACACCAAGGATCTGTTTAACTTCCGTTTTTATAACACCACTTCGCCGGAATCCGGCTGGTATGAATTCTCGACATCCAATAGCCTGATTATCAAACCGCGTGATTTCAGCATCAGCATTATCTCCGATGAGTACACCTCGGCGCCATCACGTGAGGGTTATGTCGGCAGCGGCGAACCGGCGCTGGATTTCGGCTACATCGTCACCACCAGCGGTAAAACCGCCGCCGATGAGGTGTTGATTAAAGTGACCGGTCCGGCACAGGCGATTGGCGGGCGCTCGTATTGTCTGTTCAGCTCGGCGGACGGTACCGCGCAGGTGCCGTTTCCGGCGTCGCTCTCTTTCATTACCCAAAGCGGGGCGACGAAAAGTTACGATGCCGGCTGCGACGATAGCTGGCACGACATGACCGATGCGCTATGGCTGACCACGCCGTGGACTGATATTTCCGGCGATGTGGGGCAGATGGATAAAACAACGGTGCGCTTCTCGATTGCTATGGATGATCCTATCTCGCTGCGCACCATCACCGACAACGGCTGGTTTGGCGAGGTCAGCGCTTCAGGAGAGATTCATGTCCAGGCGACGTGGCGTAACATTAATTAAGCTGGCGCTGGTTAGCCTGTGGCTGCTGGCCGCGCCGCTGGCGCAGGCGATTTCCGTCGGCAATCTGACCTTTTCGCTGGCCTCTGACGACGAGTTTGTCGCCAAAAGAGTGCTCAACAACAACAAAAGTGCGCGTCTGTATCGGGTGTCGGTGGTGGGCATCGACCGACCCGGCGGCCATGAGGTTCGTACTCGCCAGGCGGATGGCGAACTGCTATTTGCTCCACGCCAGCTCACGCTGCAGGCGGGCGAAAGCGAATATTTTAAGTTCTATTACCATGGGCCGAAGGATAATCGTGAGCGCTACTATCGGGTCTCGTTTCGTGAAATTCCCACGCGCAACCTGGTAATGCGCGCCCCGGCGGGCGGGCAGATCAGCATGGAGCCGGTGGTGGTGATGGATACCATTCTGGTGGCGCGACCGCGACAGGTTCAGTTCAAATGGGCGTTCGATAAAACGGCGGGAAGCGTCAGTAATACCGGCAATACCTGGTTTAAGTTGTTGATCAAACCGGGATGCGACACCACGGAAGGGGAGGGTGACGCCTGGTATCTGCGCCCCGGCGATGTCGTTCGCCAGTCGTCGCTGCGTAAGCCCGGTAACCACTACATCATCTATAACGAAAAATTTATTAAACTCAACAAAGATTGTCAGGGTAAATAAATTAAAAACTTAGAAATACTCACGCTCTAGTTTTAGAGCGTGAGTATTTCTTAATGAAATGCTTTAGGAGGGAGGGGGGGGGTTTGTTCGGAAAGCAGGATCTTGAACAATGAAAAAGATGTAAAATCATTGTTTTTTAAAATTCCAGTTTTCATTTTTGCGTTAGTTTTATGTAACGAAATTGTTTTGATGCTTAAATTCATCTTCTTTGCAATATCCTCGCAGTTATAGCCATCGAGAATTAGTTTTAAAATTGATTCCTCCTTAGGTGTGAGTTTTTTTTGGAGTTTATATTTTGTTTTGTTGGTTATTATTTTATCAAGCATGAGGTAATTTACATTAGATGACAAAAAATATGTGTTGTTTACTTGAACTAAAGGTCGTTTCAGATCAAAATCCAATGCAACAATAATATTTGCCGCCGTGCTGCGAGAAAAATATGCATACACACTGAATAAAGTTCCAGGATCTGCTATATATAGAATGATACAATCACGATTAGTTAGTTTTGATGTTTTTATTTTTTTAAATTCGAATTTGAAATCAATTAGATAACTTTCGGTAACGATGGTTTGTATTGCAATTTGATAGAAAGAGCTATCTGTTATTAACATTTTTTTCATAAAATACTCCATGTGAGGTTCTTATTCTCCAAGGTTAATTGAATAAGGGGTGATTTTCTTTCGGCAGCCTGCTTAGTCCTTCTCTTTGGCTTCTGATAATATTTCAAGGTTAAACAATGATAAGTGAACACGTCTCTTTAACAAAGCAGTGAATGTATTGTGGATTAAGATTAATATATATACATATAAATGTTAAGTTTAATTTTTATCGCATAAATGATTTGTTTAAAACATGGATGTAAATAAAAAAAAGCTAGTTTTTTCATTTGGTTATCTAGCTTTTGTTGGTTTGTTTCATTTATGATTTACTGATTTTTTGTATTTCACTGATTATGTGAGCTAGTATTTATAAGAATAGTATATTTATTTAGGGGGGGGGGTGAATAGTAAAGTGTATTTAATAAACAATAGTGTAACATTTGATGTTGGGACCATGATTCTCACGAATCGAGCCAGTAATGATACAGTTGCTCTAACAAGGAATCTTTCTGAATGTTTATTTATCCTCCTCAGCAATCATGGAGAGATAATCAGTCAAGATTTCTTTATAGATGAAGTTTGGGTAAAAAAAAGGATGTTTATTTCAGAAAATACATTAGTACAAAATATAAGAAAGTTACGTGCTATTATTAATTCCATTGGCTTGAGTAAGGATTTTATAGTAACCAAAAAAGGGAAGGGGTATTATTTTTCATCGGATGTAGAAGTTCAGTTGTTTGATACTGAAAAAAAATGTGAGCATGAAATTAAAAGCCTGGATAACAATAACAATTGTGTTTATCCTATAAAAATAAAAAGATATGTAAGAAAGACTATTTGTGTATGTATGATTGTTATGTTTTTTATCCTTTCTTTTTTTTGGGTTTTGTATTTTTATGGTGATCATTATATTAATTCCGTTCCGAAAGTGGAATACTATTTTAATACAAAGATGAAGGGGTGTTTTTTTTACTTTGATAATAAGTTGGGATTTGATAAATTAAATGTGATAAATATTATCATGAAACAAAATGAAGTTAGTTGCACCACTCCTTCTTATATATATATAACCTATTATCCATTATCAGCTCATTACTCGTATATAAAGTGTGATCAAGAAATCAGTAGTGGCTTTGAAAGTAAAACATGTACATCTGTGGTAAGGTATGATTATGAAAAAAATATTTAATATTAAATTTATTATATTTTTTGTTATTGTTTGTGTTTTCTTTAGTATTGTGCTGCTGCTGCTAAAAAACAAGATAATATCAATTGAGTTTCCTAGAGGTGCTGTTTTAAATTTTTCATGTAAAGCATATGGTAGTATTTATATTAATGGGTATAATTTGCAATATGTTGAAGACTATAGGTTTTATAATGCGAGGAATGGTTACTTTGCGGTGAGTGGTAAGATATTTGAAAGTGGGAGGTTTATTGGTATAATAGGATTAAAAACTTCGTTTTCATATATATATTATAATGGGATGGTAACAATGAGAACAAATGATTCTGTTATACAGGTAGATAATAGTATTAGCAAAGATGTTTTATTGGATATTATACCAGGTGCATTTTTAAACAGGGATAATATACAATTAATAGCATTATTCAAATTGGGGGGGGGGTATAGAATAGACTATAATAATTACCCAACAGCATATTGTTATTAAAAATATGTGTGAGATACTAATGTACGACATTTTTAAGAGAACTCCCGTTTCAAGACGTTTCTTGCAGAAGCCATGCTGAATAAGTAAGCATTACAGTTGGCGTTGGGCCGACAGCACTGACTACAGGACACAGCGGGATGCTGTTGCAGTGATGTGTAAAGCTACGGGGCTGCCGGTTGACTTCTTTGTCCGTGTTGACTTGATGCAATGAGACGCGGCGTCCTGCAGTTTAAGCGTATTTATCCAAGCGCATCACTCAACTGGCACCAGAGCGCCGGGGTGTATATAGCTACTACTGCGTTGAGAAGGTTATCACAATTGCTTTTCCCCCTTTATCTTCTTAACGGCCGGGTGTTGAGTGCATTCGACATTGTAAAGGACTGGAAACAGAACTTCTTCCAGTGCTCCACCCTGCAGCTACTAACCAGAAAGAATCCGCCAGGCGATACCAAATCATCATTTTGAGCGGTTTTATTCAAAAGCGGCATTGATACAATCAATGCCCACGCCAAAATGCTTGATCGAATGGTAAAGTTAGACGCAAAGCAGCCCTGTCTCCATGGACTGACCCTATGACCGTAGACAAATTCTGTTTTCACGACGAGGCCTGTTCGAAGGCCTCCTGACTGACGCCGCCGAGATGACTGTGACGCCGGACCAGGTTGTAGAACACTATAATGTAATCGAAGATATCGGCCCGGGCCAGATCCCTGGTTTTGTATATTCTATTCCTGATGCGTTCTTTTTTAGTAAAGTGAAGAACGATTTGACCACCGCTTTATCCCAGCAGTTACAATGTCGCTCATTCTGGGGGCCAGATTATTGGCCCGACAGAACCGTTGCCAGTCGTCGCTTCCGTACTGGCTGCCTTGGTCTGAGTGCATTATGACCTCGCCCTCAGGTTTTCGCTGCCAGATGGCCATCATCAAACGCATCGAGTGCCATTGCGCGTGAGAGAGTGGGCTTCATCGACCAGCCGACCACGTGACGGGCGAAGAGATCGATAATCACCGCCATATACAACCATCCCGGCCTGGTGCGGAGTAGAGTAAGAGGCAGGACGTAGTCGGACTATTTCCCTGCCTCTCCTCCCCAAACCGGACGTGCAACTTTCAGCGCATCCGGCTTTCCGTCTAAACGCTGGCTAATGCCATTGAAGTGGTTTACTGAATTTGGCCACCTGAACAGAGGTGATATGCTCATCTCAGAACAACACAGGTGCTCCAATGAAAAGAAGAAATTTCAGTCCTGAATTCAAACGAGAATCCGCTCAGCTGGTTGTCGATCAAAACTACACCGTCTCTGATGCTGCTAAAGCTATGGATGTCGGTCTTTCCACGATGACGAAATGGGTCAAGCAACTGCGCGAAGAGCGTCAGGGCAAAACGCCAAAAGCCTCCCCGATAACGCCGGAACAAATCGAAATACGTGAGTTAAAGAAAAAGCTACAACGCATTGAAATGAAAAGCAATATTCTAAAAAAGGCTACCGCGCTCTTGATGTCAGACTCCCTGAACAGTTCTCGATAATCGGGAAACTCAGGGCGCGTTATCCTGTGGCCACTCTCTGCCATGTATTCGGGGTTCATCGCAGCAGCTATAAATACTGGAAAAACCGTCCTGAAAAGCCAGACGGCAGACGCGCTGTATTACGCAGTCAGGTACTTGAACTACATGGCATCAGCCATGGCTCGGCCGGAGCAAGAAGCATCGCCACAATGGCAACCCAGAGAGGCTACCTGATGGGGCGCTGGCTTGCTGGCAGGCTCATGAAAGAGCTAGGGCTGGTCAGTTGCCAGCAGCCGACTCACCGGTATAAGCGCGGCGGTCATGAGCACGTTGCTATCCCGAATCATCTTGAGCGACAGTTCGCTGTAACGGAACCAAACCAGGTGTGGTGCGGTGATGTGACCTATATCTGGACGGGTAAGCGCTGGGCGTACCTCGCCGTAGTTCTCGACCTGTTCGCAAGAAAACCAGTGGGCTGGGCAATGTCGTTCTCACCGGACAGCAGACTCACCATGAAAGCACTGGAAATGGCGTGGGAAACGCGCGGTAAGCCCGTCGGGGTAATGTTCCACAGTGATCAGGGCAGTCATTATACGAGCAGGCAGTTCCGGCAGTTACTGTGGCGATACCGGATTAAGCAGAGTATGAGCCGGCGTGGAAACTGCTGGGATAACAGTCCAATGGAGCGCTTCTTCAGGAGTCTGAAGAACGAATGGGTGCCGGTGACAGGTTACGTAAGCTTCAGCGATGCAGATCACGCAATAACGGACTATATCGTTGGATATTACAGCGCACTCAGACCGCACGAATATAATGGTGGGTTACCACCAAACGAATCGGAAAACCGATACTGGAAAAACTCTAAAGTGGTGGCCAGTTTTTGTTGACCACTTCACTCCTAGTTAGTAAGTGCGTACCTAAGACGTATAATTGATTAACAAAAGCAGATAATAAACCCAACTTTGTATAAAATAATTAATAGACCTAATTAATCTTTTATACATTTCGAAAATGTTCTTTTTTTAATACTACATCACCTCCCTGAAACGCATCCATAAAGTCTGCATACCATTGCATCATCTCCCTTCTACCTTCTATATACTGGGCATGATTATAGGTTCCACGGATTGAGTTTTTATCTACGTGGGCTAGTTGTGTTTCGATCCATGCCGAGTTGAATCCCTGCTCATGCAAAATAGTACTCATAGTATGACGAAAACCATGCCCAGTTGCTCTCTTATCGTAGCCAATCCTCTTTATAACCATATTGATGCTAGCTTCACTCATCGCTTTGTTCACATCATTGCGACCTGCAAAAATGAGTTTGTAGTTTCCTGTTAGTACTTTCAATTGACGGAGTGCGCTCAAAGATTGAGCCGATAACGGGACAACATGAGGACGTTTCATTTTCATTCTAGTTTTGGGGATTTCCCAGATACGATTATCGAAGTCAATTTCACTCCATTCAGCCAGACGTAACTCTACTGTTCTCAAGCCTGTCAGAATGAGCAAACGGGTTGCCAGAAGAGTAATAAGACTACCAGAGTAGTTTGATAACTTTTGCAAAAAATCAGGCAGCTCAGCGGCTGTAAGGAAGGGATAGTGCTGTTTCTCATGGCCTTGCAAAGCGCTACCAAGATCAGCAGCAGGGTTGTATTCGGCACGACCTGTTACAATCGCGTAGCGAAAAACCTCATTACAACGCTGGCGTACTTTGCTTGCGAGCTCTGGCGCTCCTCGCTTTTCCATTCGTTGCAATACAGATAATAGCTCTAGGGGTTTAATTTCATTCACTGGCTGAGAGCCTAGAAAGGGAAAGATATTATTTTTAAAACCTCGGTTGACGTAATCTGCATAACTCTTTGACCAGCCAGATACTTTTGCGTTGTACCATTCGAGAGCTATTGCTTCAAATGTGTTGGTAACTGATAGCTTTTTGGCGAGCTGTGCGGCTTTTTTTACCTCCCCTGGATCCTTGTCATTTGCTAATACCTTTCTTGCTTCATCTCGTTTAGTTCGGGCTTCCGCAAGTGAGATGGTCGGGTAGGTTCCGAAAGAGAGCTTTTTCTCTTTCCCGCCAAATCGATACTTCATGCGCCAGTACTTTGAACCGTTAGTGTTGACCATAAGATAGAGCCCTCCGCCATCAGTGAGTTTGTAGGCTTTGTCTCTGGGTTTTGCAGTCTCGACTTGACGCGCATTTAAGGGCATTTTGGGGGCCTCATTTTACATTGAACAGGATAAGCCCCCGCTAAGGCCCCCAAACGTTTATTGATTCACGTTGAAATGGGTAGACATTAGTAGACATTGCGTAGCCAGAATAGAGAGCTTATCACTGATTATAAGGGGGTTTTATTGATTTTGGTAGATGTCAGAAGGGGTGCATATGGTGTCCCCTGCAGGAATCGAACCTGCAACTAGCCCTTAGGAGGGGCTCGTTATATCCATTTAACTAAGGGGACAAGGCGGCGGGATTATAGCGTTTTTTCCGCCGCCCGTTAAGCGCATTGCGATTAATTGCTTAATTTGCAGCCGTTTAGCCCTTTTTATCTGCTTCGGCCTTCGCTTTGGCTTTCTGTTCCTGGGTCATGTCGTTGCGAATCTGGGCGTGGCTTAGCAGGGCGAAGATAAAGGTGCCGCCGCAGATGTTGCCGGCGAGCGTCGGCAGCGCGAAGGGCCAGATGAACTCTTGCCAGGGCAGGGCGCCGCTGAAAATCAGATAGAAAATTTCCACACTGCCGACGACGATATGCGTGGTGTCCGCCAGTGCAATGAGCCAGGTCATCAGGATGATGACGATGACTTTCGCCGAACCAGCGGCCGGGAACATCCAGACCATTGTCGCCACCAGCCAGCCGGAAATAATCGCATTGGCGAACATCTCGCCAGGCGTATTCTCCATGACTTTCTGGCTGATGCTGTGAAACGCCTCACGAGTGGCGTCATCGAAAATCGGCATGATATTAAACGCCCAGGCGGCGATAGCGCCACCCAATAAATTACCTAATAACACCACGCCCCACAGGCGTAGCAATAGCGCAATATTACCGGCGCTGGGTTTATGCATAATCGGCAGCACGGCGGTAACGGTATTTTCCGTAAACAGCTGCTGACGGGCGAGAATGACGATAATAAAGCCGAAGGTGTAACCCAAATTCTCCAGCAGATAACCGCCGGGCAGGGCGCTGAGGTGAACATGAAAAATTCCCTTGGCCACCAGCGAAGCGCTAATTGATAAGCCGGCGGCAATCGCTGACCACAGTAGCGCCATGGCATCGCGCTCGAGCTCCTTTTCTCCCTCCTGGCGAATCACCTCATGGGTGGCCATTGCCTGCGAAGGCAGACGCTCCTCATCCACTTCTATTTTCTCGCCATGTTGCTTCTCTTCGCTTTCAACTTCGCGTTCATCGCTATCATGTGTGCCGGTGGCGCTATTTTGTCGGGTCATGGCTGCTCTCCCTTTGTATTTGTTACTAAGCGTAGAGAGAAATCAGCGCGGCGGCACAGGATATGCTCCTAAATTCAGCGCAATGGCAAGAATAGCAATACGAATATTGCAAAATATGTATAGAATCGGGAAGCTACATTGATGCCAAAGAAGGCTATGCTGAAAGCAGCTACCCAACGATAAAATGCTAATGGGGGCGCCGTCCCGGATGCCTCCAGCGATAGCCAGAATTAACAGGGAGAAACCTATGAATTATCGCCTGTCGGCGCTTGCGCTTGGCGCCACATTGCTGGTGGGATGCGCCAGTTCCAGCACTGACGATCGGTCGCAGGGGCGTTCAGATCCGCTTGAAGGGTTTAACCGTACCATGTTCAACTTCAACTTTAATGTGGTTGATCCTTATGTACTGCGCCCCGTTGCCGTCGCCTGGCGTGATTATGTGCCGCAACCGGCGCGTAATGGTTTAAGCAACTTCACCAGCAACCTTGAAGAACCGGCGGTAATGGTCAACTCCTTCCTGCAGGGCGATCCCTATAAAGGCATGGTGCATTTCACTCGCTTCTTCCTTAACACCATTCTTGGGATGGGCGGCTTGATCGACGTGGCCGGTATGGCGAACCCGCAGCTGCAGCGCGTTGAACCGCATCGTTTCGGTAGCACGCTGGGCCACTACGGCGTGGGCTACGGCCCGTACGTACAGTTACCGTTCTACGGCAGTTTCACCCTGCGTGATGAGGGCGGCGACATGGCCGATGGCCTGTATCCGGTACTCTCCTGGCTGACCTGGCCGATGTCTATCGGTAAATGGGCGGTAGAAGGGATTGAAACTCGCGCTCAGCTGCTGGATTCCGATGGCCTGCTGCGCCAGTCTTCCGATCCGTACATCTTGATGCGTGAAGCCTACTTCCAGCGGCACGATTTTATCGCTAACGGCGGTAAGCTGACGCCGGCAGACAACCCGAACGCGCAGGCGATTCAGGATGAGCTGAAAGATATCGATTCGCAGTAATCCACGCGATTCATAAAAGAAAAAGGGTGAACATGATGTTCACCCTTTTTTCATATCGTTTGCTTATCAGAAGCGGTAGTTGAAGTTCGCGCCGTACAGCCAGGCGGTACCTTCAGAACGGAAGGTGTAAGGACCTTCTTTAATTTCTACGTGCTGACCGTGCATGTAAGAAACGCCGACATCCACTGAAGCATCTTTATTGAACGCGTAGGTGGTACCGGCGCTCAGCCACAGGCGATCCTGATCCGGGATAGAGATGGAGCGGGTGCCAGCCGGAATCGGGCTATCATCGAAGGCGATACCGGTACGGAAGGTCCAGTTATCGTCATAGTAATAGGTGGTACCCAGCGCGATGCGATAAGCATCTTTAAAGCCTTCATCTTTATAGAACAGCGTCTGACCATTGCTGCCGGTGGCCTTCAGCTCCTGGAACTGGCTCCAGCTGGTGTAGGTCAGGCTATAGTGCACTGCCCACTGCGGCGCGACGCGGTTATAACCCGACAGCTCCCACATTTCTGGCAGATTGAGAGTCAGCGCGCCGTTAGTGGTACGGCCATCGGTACCGGCCGGTAGACCGAAGTTGCCGAGGATCTGGTTATACGCGGACGGCAGATCGCTCTTATAGTTGCCATCAAAGTCGATTTTAACTTCAGAGCGGTAGGTGAAACCGTAGCGGTTGTTTTTGTCCAGCTCATACAGGATACCGGCGTTCCAGCCGAAGCCCCATTCGTTGCCGTTCAAATGCGCAATCTGAGTGTCTGCAGGGATCTGGGAGACCCGGCCCGCTAGCGCTGGCGGCAGCTTGCCGGAACCGGCAACGATTTGTCCTAAATCACCTGCGTAGCGTTCGATTTTCGCTTTCGCATACACCGCATCAAACCCTAAGCCAAAGCTCCAGTTGCTGTTCAGGCGATAGGCGCCGCTTAAATTGAGGTTAACGGTGGTGAGATCGGTTTTGCCACCCATACTGCCGGCAGCATAGTCATCAGCAAACTCAGTCGCGAGACCATAGTTAGAGGTAATAGATGCACCCCAACCAAACTGCTCGTTTATTGGCGAAACAAAGTGGAAGTTTGGTACCCATGCAGTTGGGGCAATATTGTCTGCATTCAGACTTTTACCGGTAGGCGAGGTACCAGAAACATTAACGTCCGGGTCGACGAAGACGGCGCCTGCCGACATCGTCGGGCGGTCAAACATCATGATTAACGCGGGGTTACGGCTGGCGTTGCCCGCATCGTCAGCGATTGCCCCTTCACCGGAATAGGCACGACCAAGACCTGAAGAGGAGAATTCATTTAACTGGAATCCTGCGGACCAGGCTTGGGTTGAAACAAGTGCTACAGCCACTGCAAGGGCAGATTGGGTAAAGCGGGTTTTCTGGCTCATGCCCATAACCTCATTGAGTTATTTTTATTTAAACTATGTTACATGCCGTAACAGAAGCGCGAAGTGTAGGGTCTGCTTTACGACAGAGAAATCAGACCAGTGGCCTGAGTATAGGTCTGACCAGATGAGTTGTTGCAAGTTTGTTTATGAGATTTTTCAATTGTGATAACAGAAACGCGATCCAGCTGGCAAAATTGCCCCGGTGCGTCATGCCCAAAGTGGGGCATTTTTGTTTTGGATCATTTTTAAGTGTGATTTCTGTCACTTAACCGTTTTCTTGCTATTAACAACTGGAGGGCGGCCGGGGGCGGGCGTAAAATAGGCGCATTATTTGTCTGGCACCAAAGGTGCATATACAGAGGAAATCTACGATGAGTAAATGTAGCGCTGATGAAACCCCAGTTTGCTGCTGTATGGATGTTGGCACCATTGTGGACAACACCGACTGCACCGCCTCCTACAGCCGCGTGTTTGCCAACCGCGCAGAAGCGGAAGCGACGCTCGCCGCGCTGAGCGAAAAAGCCCGCAATGTTGAGTCTGAACCGTGCAAAATTAACTCGACGTTCACCGATGTTGACGGCGGCGTGCAGCTGAATATCGATTTTGTTTTTAGCTGCGAAGCGGAATCGCTGATCTTCCAGCTGGGGTTACGTTAATCCTCTCTCTTAACGCCTCTTTCCTGAGGCGTTATCTTTTCTATTCAATGTGTTTTGGCTCCCACTTTTTCTCTTCCCCGATTGGCTTAATGTAAAAAATTAGTTAAGACTAGTTATCAGGTCAGACCACTTGGTTTTATCGGTTAACAGGGGAGTGTTATGAGTCAGGCATTACCGCTTATCACCCGTCAGGGCGATCGCATTGCCATTGTCAGCGGTTTACGTACCCCATTTGCCCGTCAGGCGACGGCGTATCACGGCGTTCCGGCCGTTGATCTGGGTAAAATGGTCGTCGGCGAAATGCTGGCGCGCAGTGAAGTTCCCCCGGAAGTGATTGAACAGCTGGTCTTTGGCCAGGTTGTGCAGATGCCGGAAGCGCCTAATATTGCTCGTGAAATTGTGCTCGGTACCGGCATGAATGTGCATACCGACGCCTATAGTGTTAGTCGCGCCTGCGCCACCAGTTTTCAGGCGGTAGCCAATATTGCCGAAAGCCTGATGGCCGGCACGATCCGCGCGGGCATTGCCGGCGGCGCGGATTCCTCCTCCGTTCTCCCCATCGGCGTGAGTAAAAAACTGGCTCGCACCCTGGTGGATGCCAATAAAGCGCGTACCCTTGGTCAACGGCTAAAACTCTTTTCCCGCCTGCGCCTGCGCGATCTTTTACCGGTGCCGCCTGCTGTCGCGGAATACTCAACCGGCCTGCGGATGGGCGACACCGCTGAGCAGATGGCGAAAACCTGGGGCATCAGCCGTGAAGATCAGGACGCGCTGGCGCTGCGTTCGCATCAGCTTGCCGCCCGCGCCTGGGAAGAGGGCAAATTGGCCAGTGAAGTGATGACGGCCTATGTGCCGCCTTATCGCGAGCCGCTGGAACAGGACAACAATATTCGTAAAAATTCAACCCTCGCGGATTACCAGAAGTTACGTCCGGCGTTCGATCGCAAACACGGTAGCGTCACGGCGGCAAACAGTACGCCGCTCACCGACGGCGCCGCCGCGGTGATCATGATGACCGAATCCCGAGCCAAAGAGTTGGGGTTAACGCCGCTGGGCTATCTGCGTAGCTACGCTTTCACCGCTATTGATGTCTGGCAGGATATGCTGCTGGGCCCTGCGTGGGCGACGCCGCTGGCGCTCGACAGGGCCGGCATTACCCTTGCAGACCTCACGCTGATTGATATGCATGAGGCTTTCGCGGCGCAGACGTTGGCGAATTTACAATGTTTAGCCAGCAATCGTTTCGCCCGGGAAGTTCTGGGCCGCGCGCAGGCGACCGGGGAAGTCGATGCCAGCAAGTTCAATGTGCTGGGCGGCTCTATCGCCTACGGACACCCCTTTGCGGCGACCGGCGCGCGCATGATTACGCAGACCTTGCATGAACTCCGGCGCCGCGGCGGCGGATTTGGTCTGGTTACCGCCTGCGCGGCGGGGGGGTTAGGTTCCGCTATGGTTCTGGAGGTCGAATAATGGAAGCGGCAACAGCTTTTACGCTTGAAATTCGCCCGGATAACATCGCCGTTATTACCATAGACGCGCCCGGCGAAAAGATGAATACCCTGAAAGCCGAGTTCGGCGGCGAGGTACGGGCGATTATCCGTCAGCTCCGCGAGAATAAAACGCTGCGCGGCGCTGTATTTATCTCCGCTAAACCCGATAACTTTATCGCCGGCGCCGATATCAACATGATTGCTCGTTGTACCAGCGCCGCAGAGGCCGAAGCGCTGGCGCGTCAGGGTCAGCAGATCATGGCCGAGATCAACGCGCTTTCTATCCCGGTGATTGCCGCCATTCACGGCGCCTGCCTTGGCGGCGGCCTGGAGCTGGCGCTGGCCTGTCATGGGCGAGTCTGTAGCGATGATGATAAAACGCGGTTGGGATTGCCGGAAGTACAGCTGGGGTTGCTACCGGGATCGGGCGGCACTCAACGCCTGCCGCGGCTGATTGGCGTCAGTACGGCGCTCGAAATGATCCTCACCGGTAAACAATTGCGTCCGCGTCAGGCGCTGAAAGCCGGTCTGGTGGACGATGTTGTCCCGCAATCGATATTGCTACAGACCGCGGTTGAGTTGGCGCTACAGGGCCGGCCGGCGAGCCGAACAGTACCGGCGCGCGAACGGGTGCTTGCCGGGCCTCTGGGCCGTCAGCTGCTGTTCCGCATGGCGGCAAAAAAGACCCGGCAAAAAACGCAGGGTAATTACCCGGCGGCAGAGCGTATTTTACAGGTGATAGAAAACGGACTGGCGCACGGCTGCAGCAGCGGTTATGCAGAAGAGGCGCGGGCGTTTGGCGAACTGGCGATGACGCCGCAATCGCAAGCGTTACGCTCTATTTTCTTTGCCAGTACCGATCTGAAAAAAGATCGTGGCGCCGAGGCTGACCCTGCTGCACTTAAAAGCATTGGCGTGCTAGGCGGTGGTTTAATGGGAGGCGGTATTGCTTACGTCACCGCTTGTAAAGGCGGTCTGCCGGTACGCATAAAAGACATTCAGGCGAAAGGCATCAATCATGCGCTGAAGTACAGCTGGGATCTGCTGGATAAGCAGGTGCGTCGCCGCTATCTGCGCGCCAGTGAACGCGATCGTCAGCTGGCGCTGATTTCCGGGGCCACAGATTATCATGGCTTTGCCCATCGCGATGTGGTGATCGAAGCGGTGTTTGAGGATCTGGCGCTCAAGCAGCGGATGGTGGGCGAGATCGAACAATACTGCGGGCCGCAGACGATCTTTGCCTCTAACACCTCATCGCTACCGATCGGCGAGATCGCCGCTCAGGCCGCCCGGCCGGAGAAGGTCATCGGTTTGCATTTTTTCAGCCCGGTCGAAAAAATGCCGCTGGTTGAGGTTATCCCGCACGCAACGACCGATGAGCAAACTATCGCCACGGTGGTCAAGCTCGCGAAGCTGCAGGGGAAAACGCCAATCGTGGTCGCGGATCGCGCCGGTTTTTATGTTAACCGTATTCTGGCGCCCTATATCAATGAAGCCATGCGCCTGCTGCTGGAAGGCGAGCCGGTCGAACATATTGATAATGCATTGGTTAAATTTGGTTTCCCGGTCGGACCTATTCAGTTGCTGGATGAAGTCGGCATTGATACCGGCACTAAGATTATCCCGGTACTGGAGACCGCTTTTGGTGAACGTTTTAGCCCGCCTGCAAATATCATTGACGCGATTTTGAAGGACGATCGCAAAGGGAGAAAAAATAATCGCGGTTTCTATCTTTATGAGACAAAAAGGCGTAAAAGCAAAAAACGGGCTGACCCGGCTATTTACCCATTATTGGCAGTAGCCAGTCCGCAGGCGCGTTTGTCTGCTCAGCAGGTTGCTGAACGCTGCGTGATGATGATGCTCAACGAAGCGGCGCGCTGTTTTGATGAACAGATCGTGCGCAGCGCGCGCGATGGCGACATCGGCGCCGTCTTTGGTATAGGTTTTCCGCCGTTTCTCGGCGGCCCGTTCCGCTATATGGATAGCCTCGGCGCGGGTGAAGTCGCCGCAATCTTGCAGCGTCTGGCCGCACAGTACGGCCCTCGTTTTTCTCCGTGCGACACCTTATTGCGCATGGCCGAGCAGGGGGCGACCTTTTGGCCCACTGGTGAACGGACGACCTAAGTTGTGGTCAAAAGAAGGTAAATCCAACGTTGGCTGGCGCTGTTGATTGGCTGTTTTGTAAACAAATATTGACTATACTTACGCCATTGAGGTAAAAAACAGCGTTTCATTCGTTGGATGGATCAGGCACAATGCCCGGCCACCGGGTCGCCTACGTATTGTTTACGCAGAGCGAGTTGCGGTGATTCTGGTTAACAAAAGCGGTGCAATATGCAAGTTTTTATCATGCGTCACGGCGACGCTGCCCTCGATGCAGCCAGTGACTCCGTTCGTCCCTTAACCGTTTGCGGTTGTGACGAATCTCGTCAGATGGCAACCTGGCTGAAAGGTCAAAAAGTGGATATTGAGCGGGTGCTTGTCAGCCCTTACCTGCGTGCAGAGCAAACTCTGGACATAGTAGGGGAGTGCATGAACCTGCCGAAAGATGTCGACGTGATGCCGGAACTCACGCCATGCGGCGATGTAGGGATGGTCAGCGCTTATCTTCAGGCGCTGGCAAATGAAGGCGTGAAAACGGCGCTGGTCGTTTCACACCTGCCGCTGGTGGGGTACCTCGTCTCAGAGCTGTGCCCGGGGGAAACGCCCCCGATGTTTACGACCTCAGCCATTGCCTGCGTCACCCTCGACGCCGACGGCAAGGGCGAATTCACCTGGCAGATGAGCCCCTGCAATTTGAGAATGGCGAAAGCAATCTAAGGCTTTCCCCCCGGAGCTTCCGTTTACGGAAGCTCCGGCGGCAACCACTCTTCAACTTCAATCAGTACCAATAGCGCGGCATCGCCGCCGTACTCTTTTGGTGCCTGATGGAACGCCATAATATGCGGATGTTGCGCCAGCCACAGCGGCGTTTGCTGCTTGAGGATATGTTTGCCGTGCCCGTGCATCACGCAGGCGCAGAAGACGTGTTCGCGGCGGCAGGCGGCAATCAGCGCGCCGAGTTCTTGTTTCGCCTGCTGTTGGGTTAAACCGTGCAGATCGAGAAACAGCTCCGGCGAATAGTCGCCGCGGCGCAGTTTTTTCAGCTCAAAATGGCTGACATCCGCGCGCACGTACTTCATCGCGCCTTCCGTATTGAGCAACGGCTGAAATTCGTCGGAAAAATAGTGGCTGTTATCCACCTGTTCCTGCAGCAATCGCTTGGGCGGTACCTCGCTGAGTTTCTTGCGCTGCGGGCGGTGTACGATGGTGTCCTGTTTAATTTGCCGGGTGCCGGTCATTAGCTGGCGGAACAGCGCCTGATCCTCCGCGCTTAGCGGTGTTTTCTTTTTCATTGCCCAATCTCACTATTTCTTTTCGGTAGTTTACCCGACTCGCCCGCGCTTCAGGCAAGGAAAACCTATTTTTCCCCACTCCTGCTGCGCAAGAATGCTGATTTATCGCCGCCGTCGTGGCAAACTAGCCGCCGAATTTATAGCAGAGCGTGCCCTGGAGGATTGCGTGGATAAAATTTTTGTTGATGAAGCGGTCAATGAGCTGCAGACCATTCAGGACATGCTGCGTTGGGCGGTAAGTCGTTTTAGCGCCGCCAACATCTGGTACGGTCATGGTACCGATAACCCGTGGGATGAGGCCGTACAGCTGGTATTACCCTCACTGTACCTGCCGTTAGATATACCGGAAGATATGCGCGCCGCGCGCCTGACCTCCAGCGAAAAACATCGTATCGTCGAGCGCGTGATTCGCCGCGTCAACGAACGTATTCCCGTCGCTTACCTGACCAACAAAGCGTGGTTCTGCGGCCATGAATTCTATGTCGATGAGCGCGTGCTGGTACCGCGTTCGCCGATTGGCGAACTGATCAATAACCAGTTCGCCGGGCTGATAAACCATAAACCGCAACATATTCTCGATATGTGTACCGGTAGCGCCTGCATTGCTATCGCCTGCGCCTATGCCTTCCCGGAAGCCGAAGTCGACGCTGTCGATATCTCCCCGGACGCGCTGGCCGTTGCCGAACATAACGTTGAAGAGCATGGCCTGATTAACCAGGTTACGCCGATCCGCTCCGATCTGTTCCGCGATCTGCCGAAGCTGCAGTACGATCTGATCGTGACCAATCCGCCGTACGTTGATGAAGAAGATATGGCTGACCTGCCGGACGAGTATGAGCATGAGCCGGTGCTGGGTCTGGCTTCCGGCAGCGATGGTCTGAAGCTGACGCGCCGCATTCTTGGCTGCGCGCCGGATTACCTCAACGACGACGGTATTCTGATTTGTGAAGTCGGTAACAGCATGGTACATCTGATGGAGCAGTACCCGGACGTGCCGTTCACCTGGCTTGAGTTTGATAACGGCGGTGATGGCGTCTTTATGCTGACTAAACAGCAGCTCATTGACGCGCGCGCGCATTTCGGCATTTATAAAGACTAAAAAAACAACACGCAAACATAACGAAAAGAACGGAGCCGTGATGGCAGGAAATACAATTGGACAACTCTTTCGCGTCACCACCTTCGGCGAATCGCACGGCCTGGCGCTGGGCTGCATCGTCGACGGGGTGCCGCCAGGCATTCCGCTGACCGAAGCCGACCTGCAGCACGACCTGGATCGCCGTCGCCCTGGGACATCGCGTTACACCACCCAGCGCCGCGAACCGGACCAGGTGAAAATCCTCTCTGGCGTCTTCGAAGGCGTGACCACCGGCACCAGCATTGGCCTGCTGATTGAAAACACCGATCAGCGTTCTCAGGACTACGGCGCTATCAAAGATGTGTTCCGTCCGGGCCATGCGGATTACACCTACGAGCAGAAATATGGCCTGCGCGACTATCGCGGCGGCGGGCGTTCGTCCGCGCGTGAAACCGCGATGCGCGTGGCGGCCGGGGCGATTGCCAAAAAATTCCTCGCGGCCAAATTCGGTATTGTTATCCGCGGCTGCCTGACGCAGATGGGCGATATTCCGCTGGCTATCAAAGACTGGGATCAGGTTGAGCAGAACCCATTCTTCTGCCCGGATCCGGATAAAATCGAGGCGCTGGATGAACTGATGCGCGGCCTGAAAAAAGAGGGCGACTCGATCGGCGCGAAAGTGACCGTCGTGGCGGATGGCGTTCCTCCGGGCCTCGGCGAGCCGGTCTTCGACCGTCTGGATGCCGATATCGCCCACGCGCTGATGAGCATCAACGCGGTGAAAGGGGTAGAAATCGGCGATGGTTTTGAGGTGGTCAAACTGCGCGGCAGTGAAAACCGCGACGAAATCACCAAAGCTGGCTTCCAGAGTAACCACGCCGGCGGCATTCTTGGCGGTATCAGCAGCGGTCAGCAAATTGTTGCTAACATCGCGCTGAAGCCAACCTCCAGTATTACCGTTCCCGGTCATACGATTAACCGCTTCGGCGAAGAAGTCGAAATGATCACCAAAGGGCGTCACGATCCGTGCGTCGGCATTCGCGCGGTTCCAATCGCCGAGGCCATGCTGGCTATCGTGTTAATGGATCACTTTATGCGTCAGCGCGCGCAGAATGGCGACGTGACGACAACAATTCCACGCTGGTAACCGATGAAAAATACCGTTATCGCACTGCTGGCGCTGTTGGCCAGCACCGCCAGCCTGGCGGCGACGCCGTGGCAGAAAATATCCCAGCCGATTAGCGGCAGCGCTCAGTCTATTGGCGCGTTTGCGAATGGCTGCATCGTCGGCGCCCAGCCGTTACCGTTGAACTCCCCTGATTACCAGGTGATGCGTACCGATCAGCGGCGCTACTTCGGCCACCCGGATCTCGTGCAGTTTATTCAGCGACTGAGCCTGCAGGCGCACAATAAAGGTATGGGGACGGTGCTGATTGGCGATATGGGCATGCCTGCCGGCGGGCGCTTTAACGGCGGCCACGCCAGCCATCAGTCGGGTCTGGATGTTGATATTTTCCTGCAACTACCGCAGACCCGTTGGACCTCCGCACAGCTGCTGAAACCGCAGGCGCTGGACTTAGTCGCCCGCGATGGTAAGCGGGTGGTGCCGTCGCTGTGGAGCCCGCAAATCAGCAACCTGATTAAAATGGCGGCGGAAGATAACGATGTAACACGTATTTTCGTCAACCCGGCTATCAAACAGCAATTGTGCCTCGATGCCGGTAACGATCGCCAATGGCTACGCAAAGTCCGCCCGTGGTTCCAGCATCGCGCTCATATGCACGTGCGCCTGCGTTGCCCGGCGGGCAGCCTTGAGTGCGAAGATCAAGCACCGCCGCCGGCTGGCGATGGCTGCGGAGCCGAGCTGCAAAGCTGGTTTGAACCACCTAAACCTGGGTCAACCCCACCTGTGAAGAAGACGCCGCCTCCGCTGCCGCCTTCCTGCCAGGCGCTACTGGATGAGCATCTTCTCTAATGGATAGTTTTGCCGAGCTGTTTATGGTGTCGCCAATGGTTCTGGTGGCGCTCTTTTTTGTCGCGATTCTGGCCGGATTTATTGATTCCTTAGCCGGCGGCGGCGGGTTGTTGACCGTCCCGGCGCTGATGGCGGCGGGTATGCCGCCCGCTCAGGCGTTGGCGACCAACAAGCTACAGGCCTGCGGCGGTTCCATTTCCGCGACGCTCTATTTTATCCGTCGCAAGGTAGTGAATCTCGCCGATCAGAAACTCAATATTCTGATGACTTTTATCGGCTCGACGGCGGGCGCGCTGCTGGTGCAGCACGTGCAGTCCGATATTTTAAAGCAAATCCTGCCGCTGCTGGTGATTGGCATCGGGCTGTACTTTTTGCTGATGCCGAAGCTCGGGGAATCCGATCGTCAGCGTCGCCTGTATGGCTTGCCGTTCGCGCTGGTCGCTGGCGGCAGCGTTGGTTTCTACGACGGTTTTTTTGGCCCCGGCGCCGGTTCTTTTTATGCGCTGGCCTTTGTGACGCTCGCCGGGTTTAATCTGGCGAAATCCACCGCTCACGCCAAACTACTAAACGCCACCTCCAATATTGGCGGCCTGCTGCTGTTTATTATTGGCGGCAAAGTGATTTGGGCTACCGGTTTTGTGATGATGGCCGGGCAGTTTATCGGCGCTCGCGCCGGTTCGCGGCTGGTGCTGAGTAAAGGACAGTCGCTGATTCGGCCAATGATCGTCATCGTCTCCGCGGTGATGAGCGCTAAACTTCTTTACGACAGCCACGGGGCTGAGATTTTGCAGTGGTTGGGAATTCACTAATGCAACAGCAACACCATTATCAGCAGTTGGTCGAGATCTTTGACGGCTGCTTTGCCGATGATTTTAATACCCGTCTGGTTAAAGGCGACGACGAACCGATCTATCTTCCTGCAGATAGCGAAGTGCCCTATAACCGGATCGTGTTTGCCCACGGCTTTTACGCCAGCGCGCTGCACGAAATTTCCCACTGGTGTATCGCCGGCAAGGCGCGGCGCGAGCTGGTGGATTTTGGTTACTGGTACTGCCCGGACGGCCGCGATGCAATGACGCAAAGCAAGTTCGAAGACGTCGAGGTTAAGCCACAGGCTTTTGACTGGTTGTTCTGTACGGCGGCGGGATTTCCATTTAACGTCAGCTGCGACAACCTGGAAGGCGACTTTGAACCCGACCGTATTGCGTTTCAGCGGCGCGTGCATGCCCAGGTGATGACTTATCTGGAGCAGGGGATCCCTGAGCGCCCGGCGCGCTTTATTCGCGCGCTGCAACAGTATTACCAAACGCCGCCGCTGACGGCAGAACAATTTCCGTGGCCGGAAGACCTGCACTAAAGCCACGAATTACAAATGAAAGAGGAAAGACGATGATCGCGGAGTTTGAATCACGCATTCTGGCGTTAATTGACGATATGGTAGACCACGCCAGTGATGACGAACTGTTTGCTGGCGGTTATCTGCGCGGCCACCTGACGCTGGCGGTGGCCGAGCTGGAAGGGGAAGGGGAGCACTCGGCGCAGGCGATTAATGATAAAGTCGCCAGCAGCCTGGAAAAGGCCATCAGCGCGGGTGAACTGTCGCCGCCGGACCAGATTCTGGTGCAGGGAATGTGGAATAACCTGTACCAGCAGGCGAAAAATCAGGCCTGATAACTGATGTCATCCGGATGAGGCGTTAGCCGACATCCGGAGACTCTCCCCGGTCGCGCTGCACTTACCGGGGCTACCAGGCTGTAGATACTGTTATCGGTTTGCAACTTTTATCTTGAGAAAGCATTTATCTCGTTTCGCTCCAGAGTATCTTGCGCTCCCGGTTAATTCTTCTGCAAGATGTTTTCCGTGGCGCAGAGAGCGCACAGGGCCTTCCGGGCTACCAAATCGCACAGCGCTGTAGCCCCGGTAAGCGGCAGCTCCACCGGGGGTTTTTAGGCCACCAGCGCCGGCAGTTTTAGCCTGCGTAGTGAATAAATTAACGGCAGACCGCACGGACCGTAGGCCGGATAAGGCGCAAGTCGCCGTTATTTTACCGCTTTTCCCTTCAGCAGTTTTCTCACCCACAGCCGATTCGGATTCAGCGCCGCCAGCGTGTCGCTATCCAGCGGCAGCGGTTCTTCACTCATCTGCGCGGCCAGCAGTTCGGCGCTCAATGGCGCGGTGCACAGCCCACGAGATCCCAATGCCGCGAGCATAAACAGATTGTGATAAACCGGCGCGCTGTCGACATTTTCCTGCTGTTCGTGAAGCGTGGCGTACTGCGTCAACGTTTTCTCATAATCCGGAACGTTGCCCACCATCGGCAGGTGGTCGCGGGTGGCGCAGCGTACGCCGCAGCGGGCGTCGTTGCCGCTAACATCCACCTCTTTTGCCCATGCCGCCTGCGGGAAACAATCAATCAGGCGCTGGCGATTTTGCATCTGATCTTCGGCGCTGAAATCGGTATCTGTCTTGCCGCGATGATAGCTGGCGCCGATACAGTGTTGCTGATTCGCGGGATTCTGCGGCGTCAGATAGCCGTCATAGCATAACACCTGGCGCAGGGCGGAAAGCCCCGGCGTGGTGGGGATATGGCTAACCTGGCCGCCGACCGGATAAGCCGGCAACTGCGCGGTCTGGGCAAAATCAGTCAGGCGATGTCCGTTCGCCAGTACCACCGCCTGATGATGATGCTGCTGATTGAGCAACCAGCCGTCGCCCTCCGCGCTGAGCGTTTCAACGGGATAACCGAAGTGGCTGCGTAGTCCCTGCGTTGCCGCCAGCGACAGCAATTCTGCCGTCAACTGCTGCGGGCACAGCCAGCCGCCGGCAGGATAGGTAATGCCGCCACAGCCGGTATCAACGCCGGTAAGTTCAGCGACCCGATCCGCCGTCACCGCGCGGGCGATCTCCGCAGGTATATCTGACGCCAACATTTGGGCGATTTTCTGCGCGCTTTTTTCATCCCAGGCGAGTTGGGTTACGCCGCACCATTGATGATCGAATTCCACTGGCAACGCGTCGTAAACGCGGCGCGCGAAAGTAAACGCCGCCGGGAAGAAGCGCGCCAGCGCTGGATCGTGCTGGCTTAATAGCGGATACAGCGCGCCCTGGCGATTGCCGGATGCGCCGCTGGCGGGCGCATCGTCAGCGCAGTACAACGTCACCTGCCAGTCGCGACGCAGCAGCGCCAGCGAGAGCAGGGCGCTGGCGATACCGCCGCCGATCACCGCCGCTTCGCGCGATTGGCTGCCGCTGCGGGCAAACCATGGCGTCCGCGCCAGCGTCGGAGCGTCGGCGGTCAATTCGCCGATTAGCATTTCGCGCTTGCGGCCAAAGCCTTTGCGTTTTTGCATGCTAAAACCGGCCTCCTGCAGCCCGCGGCGCACGAAACCGGCTGAGGTAAAGGTCGCCAGCGTGCCGCCGGGGCGGGCCAGGCGCGCCATGGCGGAAAACAGCCCCGGCGTCCACATATCCGGATTTTTCGCCGGCGCGAAGCCGTCGAGGAACCAGGCGTCGACCTGGCGGTTAAGGGAATCATCAAGCTGGTCGGTAAGCGCGTTGATATCTCCAAACCATAAATCCAACGTGACGCGGCCATCGTCGAGCAGCAGGCGGTGGCAGCCCGCGATTGGTAGCGGCCACTGCGCCTGTAGCTGTTCAGCCCATGGCGCCAGTTCCGGCCAGTGCTGGTGCGCCAGACGCAGGTCGTCGGCCTTCAGCGGAAATTTTTCAAAACTGATGAAATGTAATCTTTGCAGCGTAGCCTGCGGATTATCGCGACGAAAAACAGCAAACGCCTGCCACAGCGTCAGGAAATTGAGCCCGGTGCCGAAGCCGCTCTCCGCGACGATAAACAGCGAGCGCGGGTGGGTTGGGAAACGGCTATCAAGCCGGTTGCCGTTGAGAAAAACGTAGCGCGTCTCTTCCAGACCGTTGTCATTAGAAAAATAAACGTCGTCAAAATCTCGGGAAACAGGTGTACCCTCAGCGTTGAATTCCAGGTTGGCGGGTTGTATGGCGTTTTGTTTCACGTAAGTTACTCGAATCACAAGGCGTAGCGCGATCTTAACGATGTGTGCCAGAAGGCGCAAATTTATACACAAAATGGCTGATCGGACTTGTTCGGCGTACAAGTGTACGCTATTGTGCGACTCGAAACTTAAAATAGTGCGACTTACAGAGGTATTGAATGAAACGTGCAGTGATTACTGGCTTGGGCATCGTTTCCAGCATCGGTAATAACCAGCAGGAAGTCCTGGCATCTCTGCGTGAAGGACGTTCAGGGATCACTTTCTCTCAGGAGCTGAAGGATTCAGGAATGCGTAGCCACGTATGGGGCAACGTCAAACTGGATACCACGGGCCTCATTGACCGCAAAGTAGTGCGCTTTATGAGCGACGCATCCATTTATGCTTATCTGTCCATGGAGCAGGCGGTAGCCGACGCCGGTCTGGCGCCGGAAGCATACCAGAATAACCCGCGTGTCGGCCTGATTGCAGGTTCCGGCGGCGGCTCCCCGAAATTCCAGGTCTTCGGCGCCGATGCCATGCGTAGCCCGCGTGGTCTGAAAGCCGTGGGCCCATATGTTGTCACCAAAGCGATGGCTTCCGGCGTATCCGCCTGCCTCGCCACGCCGTTTAAAATCCACGGCGTCAACTACTCTATCAGCTCCGCTTGCGCCACTTCCGCACACTGCATCGGTAACGCAGTAGAACAGATTCAGCTGGGCAAACAGGACATCGTCTTTGCCGGCGGCGGCGAAGAGCTGTGCTGGGAAATGGCTTGCGAGTTCGACGCCATGGGCGCGCTGTCCACCAAATACAACGATTCTCCGGACAAAGCGTCCCGTACCTATGATGCGAACCGCGACGGTTTCGTTATCGCGGGCGGCGGCGGCATGGTCGTGGTTGAAGAGCTGGAACACGCGCTGGCGCGCGGCGCGCATATCTATGCGGAAATCGTCGGTTACGGCGCGACTTCCGATGGCGCGGACATGGTTGCGCCATCTGGCGAAGGCGCAGTGCGCTGCATGCAGATGGCGATGCACGGCGTTGATACCCCGATTGACTACCTGAACTCCCACGGCACTTCTACTCCGGTAGGCGACGTGAAAGAGCTGGGCGCTATCCGCGAAGTCTTCGGCGACAATAGCCCGGCTATCTCCGCCACCAAAGCGATGACCGGCCACTCTCTGGGCGCCGCAGGCGTACAGGAAGCCATCTACTCTCTGCTGATGCTGGAGCACGGATTTATCGCGCCAAGCATTAACATCGAAGAGATGGACGAGCAGGCTGCCGGCCTTAACATCGTCACCAAACCGACCGATGCTCAGCTGACCACCGTGATGTCCAACAGCTTCGGCTTCGGCGGCACCAACGCTACTCTGGTTATGCGTAAATACAACGCCTAATTGGTACGAAACAGAACCAGGGGAGCCTCAGGCTCCCCTTTTTTTGACGTCTTGACAGCGCCCGGCGAGAGAAGGCAAATTGCTCGCCATTATTCTCATTCCATCTTCTCGCCTTGCTCTGCAAAACTGGGGTAACGCATGTCCGCAGCGACAAAAACGATAAACAACGCTTCAGAGAATCTCTCGCTATTTCGCATTACCTTTGCGGTTTTTCTGACCTATATGACCGTGGGGTTGCCGCTACCGGTTATCCCACTATTTGTGCATCACGATCTCGGTTTTGGCAACACTCTCGTCGGCGTGGCCGTCGGCATCCAGTTTCTCGCCACGGTCTTAACCCGCGGCTATGCCGGGAGACTGGCCGATCAGTACGGCGCGAAACGCTCGGTGCTGCAAGGAATGTTGGCCTGTGCTCTGGCCGGCGGCGCCTGGCTGGCGGCGGCGCTGCTGCCGGTGCCGGTAATGGCCAAATTTGGCCTGCTGGTGCTGGGCCGTTTGATTCTCGGTTTTGGTGAAAGCCAACTGCTGACCGGCAACTTAAGCTGGGGATTAGGGCTGGTTGGCCCGCGTCGTTCCGGTAAAGTGATGTCGTGGAACGGCATGGCGATGTATGGGGCGCTGGCGGTGGGCGCGCCGCTGGGGCTGCTGATTTACAGCCGTTTCGGCGTGGCGACGCTGGCCTGCGTCACGATGGCGCTGCCGTTGCTGGCGTGGGCGATTAACGGCACGGTCCGTAAAGTTCCCGCTCACGGCGGCGAGCGTCCTTCGCTATGGAGCGTCATCGGCATGATCTGGCGGCCGGGGATTGGTCTCGGCCTGCAGGGCGTCGGCTTTGCGGTAATCGGCACCTTTGTTTCGCTCTATTTCGCCAGCCACGGCTGGGCGATGGCCGGCTTCACGTTGACCGCGTTTGGCGGCGCTTTTGTCCTGATGCGTATTCTGTTCGGCTGGATGCCGGATCGCTTCGGCGGCATTAAGGTGGCGATGGTGTCACTACTGATTGAAGCTATTGGCCTGACGCTGCTGTGGCAAGCGCCGGGCGCCTGGGTGGCGCTGGCGGGCGCCGCTTTGACCGGCTGCGGTTGCTCGCTTATCTTCCCGGCGCTGGGCGTGGAGGTAGTCAAACGGGTTCCGGCTCAGGTTCGCGGCACCGCGCTTGGCGGCTATGCCGCGTTTCAGGATATCTCTTACGGCGTCACCGGCCCGCTGACTGGCCTGCTTGCCACCTCGTTGGGCTATGCATCCGTTTTTCTTGCCGGGGCGATTTGCGCGGTATTAGGGATTGTGGTCACTCTGTTGACGCTACGTAAATAAAGGCATAACGGCGGCTATCAGGCCGCCGTTATTGTTTTAGGCTTACAGCACCAGCCACAGCAGAATAATCACCACCAGCAGCGCAATTGCCACCGTCCACGCTTTTTTACTATACACCGCATGGGGGGCGGGCAGTGGCTCGACCGGGGTAATTGCCATTGTCGCCTGGGCGCGGGCCACGCGTAGCGCAAAGACTTTATTTAATAGCGTTAGCACTTGCGGGCTGGTTAAGGTCGTCGTTGGCGTTACCTGCCAACTGCTTTGCGCGAAATCGGCGATTTTCTGCCACTCCTGCGCCTCCAGCGGTTGCTTAAGCGCTGCCTGCAGCGAATTCATCGTCGGTGCGGTTTGCGCGCTCAGCGTTTGTCGCGCCTGCAGCCAGTATGAGAGCGGGGTGAAGTGGGTGGCGGGGATCAGCTCGCCGGATTTCACGCCGCACAGCTCAAGCATTGATTGCCAGATAAGCTTACTCGATTCGCCGGTTGCGGCGGCCAGTTTGGTCACTAACTGGTTCAGGGTGTTATGTTCCGCCGGCAGCAAAGGACGCAGCGTCGGCGTACGCTGCTGCGGCTGCGGGATCGCCAACTGGCCGTTTTGCAGCAGATGCAGCACGTTCTCCAGCTGCGCCTGGGTCAGCGCATGCAGCACGGTTTGACCATAATTCTGGCGGATATAATCGCTCACCGCCTGACGGTTATTCCCCTGGGTCAGCAGTTCGCTGAGTTGGGCGAGAATTTGCCGGTGGTGATGGTTTTGCTGAGCGATACTTAAGCGCTGATTCAGGTTGCTCTCAGCCGCGCTGAAATGGCTCGCCAGTAGCGGCGTATCGCCTTTCAGACCCAGATCGTGCTTCACGCAGGCCCACACTTCGGCGTTTTGCTGCGATGTCAGCGTCACCAGACGCGTTATCAGCCGCTCCAGAACGGTGCGTTGCTGCATGGTGAGCGCATTTGGACCCACGGCGGATGCGCCGGATGGGCCAGTCCCCGGAGGGCGATCGGACATACCTGAAACGGGTGGTGTCATGATGAATCCTTACCGTAGTGCTGTACTTAAGCCGGGTGATGATGTTCCTGGCGGCCAGATTATGGCACACTTCCCCGGTTTACTCTCGTTCTCAGACAGGTACTGAACCGTGAAAATCCTCGTTGATGAAAATATGCCCTATGCGCGTGAGCTTTTTAGCCGTTTGGGAGACGTGCAGGCCGTTCCCGGTCGTCCCATTCCGCAGGAAGCGTTAACCGACGCCGACGCGCTGATGGTGCGTTCCGTTACTAAGGTGAACGAAGCGCTGCTCTCCGGTAAGACGATTAAGTTTGTCGGCACCGCCACCGCAGGCACCGATCATGTCGATCAAGCGTGGCTGCAGCAGGCGGGGATTGGCTTTTCCGCCGCGCCGGGCTGTAATGCGATCGCGGTGGTGGAGTATGTTTTCTCGGCGCTGCTGATGCTCGCCGAGCGCGATGGATTCGCGCTGGCTGACCGCACCGTCGGTATCGTCGGCGTCGGCAACGTTGGCGGGCGTTTGCAAAAACGTCTGGAAGCGCTGGGAATTAAAACGTTACTCTGCGATCCGCCGCGCGCCGATCGCGGCGATGAAGGCGATTTCCGCAGCCTGGACGAGTTAGTGCAGCAGGCGGATATCCTGACGTTCCACACGCCGTTGTTTAAAGACGGACAGTATAAAACGCTGCATCTTGCCGATGAAGCGCTGATTAGCCGCCTGCAGCCGGGAGCTATTCTGATTAACGCCTGCCGTGGCCCCGTGGTGGATAATGCGGCGCTGCTCAAGCGCTTGCAGGCCGGGCAGCAACTGAGCGTGGTGCTCGACGTCTGGGAACCCGAACCGGATCTGAATACTGAGTTGCTGGCGCGTGTCGATATCGGTACCTCGCATATCGCCGGTTATACCCTTGAAGGCAAAGCGCGCGGCACCACTCAGGTGTTTGAAGCCTATAGCGCGTTCATTGGTCATCCGCAGCAGGTGGCGCTGGATACGCTACTGCCGGCGCCGGAATTTGGCCGCATCACTCTGCACGGCCCGCTCGATCAGGCGACGCTAAAAAGGCTGGTCCATTTGGTGTATGATGTGCGCCGCGATGATGCGCCGCTGCGTAAAGTGGCAGGCATTGCCGGCGAATTCGACAAGCTGCGTAAAAATTATCAGGAACGCCGCGAATGGTCGTCCCTGTACGTACAGTGCAGCGATGAAAAAGCAGCGACGCTGCTGCGTCAGCTCGGTTTTAATGCCGTACATCATCCTGTTCGTTAATATCTTCTTAATGCCCCTGTCGGATAATCCGGCAGGGTCGCTATTTTCTGGAGTACACCACCATGTCTGAAGGCTGGAATATTGCCGTACTGGGCGCAACCGGCGCCGTAGGCGAAGCCCTGCTTGAAACCCTTGCTGAACGCCAGTTTCCGGTAGGCGAAATTTATGCGCTGGCGCGCAATGAAAGCGCGGGCGAACATCTGCGTTATGGTGGCAAATCGGTCATCGTGCAGGACGCCGCCGAATTTGACTGGACCCAGGCCCAGTTGGCTTTCTTCGCCGCAGGCGTCGAAGCCAGCGCGGCGTATGTCGAAGAAGCCACCAACGCCGGTTGTCTGGTTATCGATCTTAGCGGCCTGTTCGCGCTGGAGCCGGACGTGCCGCTGGTGGTGCCGGACGTTAACCCGTTCGTGCTCGGCGACTACCGCAACCGTAACGTGATTGCGGTACCAAACAGCCTGACCAGCCAGCTGCTGACGGCGCTGAAACCGCTGATCGATGATGGCGGCCTGTCGCGTATTACCGTTACCAACCTGCTGTCTGCCTCGGCGCAGGGGAAAAAAGCGGTCGATGCGCTGGCGGGGCAGAGCGCGAAGCTGCTGAACGGTATTCCGATTGATGAAGACGATTTCTTTGGTCGCCAGCTGGCATTCAATATGCTGCCGATTCTGCCGGATCGCGAAGGTAGCGTGCGCGAAGAACGACGTATCGTCGATGAAGCGCGCAAAATTCTCCAGGATGACGGCCTGATGATTTCCGCGAGCGTCGTGCAATCGCCGGTCTTCTATGGTCATGCGCAGATGGTGAATTTTGAAGCGCTGCGTCCGCTAGCGGCGGAGGAGGCGCGCGACGCCTTTACCCGCGGCGAGGATATCGAGCTTTCTGAAGAGGGCGAGTTCCCGACGCAGGTCGGCGATGCTTCCGGTAACGCGCGTCTGTCCATCGGTTGCGTGCATAACGATTACGGCATGCCCGAGCAGATTCAGTTCTGGTCGGTTGCCGATAACGTGCGCTTTGGCGGCGCGCTGATGGCGGTGAAAATCGCCGAGAAGCTGGTTCAGGAGTATTTGTACTGATGTCTGAAGCACAGCAGCAGCCGGTGTATAAAATCGCGCTGGGCATCGAGTACGACGGCAGCAAATACTACGGCTGGCAGCGGCAAAACGAAGTGCGCAGCGTGCAGGAAAAGCTGGAAAAGGCGCTGTCGCAGGTGGCGGCCGAACCGGTACACGTATTCTGCGCCGGGCGTACCGACGCCGGCGTACACGGTACCGGCCAGGTGGTGCACTTTGAAACCCGCGCTCAGCGTAAAGACGCCGCGTGGACGCTGGGCGTAAATGCGAATTTACCTGGTGACATCGCCGTGCGTTGGGTGAAGCATGTTGCGGACGATTTTCACGCCCGCTTCAGCGCGACGGCCCGTCGTTACCGTTACGTCATCTATAATCACCGCCTGCGTCCGGCGGTGTTAAGCCAGGGGGTGACGCATTATTACCACCCTCTGGATGCCGGGCGGATGCATCGCGCCGCGCAGTGTTTAATTGGCGAGAATGACTTCACCTCGTTTCGCGCGGTGCAATGTCAGTCGCGCACGCCGTGGCGCAACGTGATGCATATCAACGTGACCCGTCACGGGGCTTATGTGGTGGTGGATATGAAGGCGAACGCTTTTGTTCATCATATGGTAAGGAACATCGTCGGCAGCCTGATGGAAGTAGGCGCCGGAAACCAGCCAGAGAGCTGGATTGCAGAACTGCTGGCGGCGAAGGACCGGACTCTGGCTGCCGCGACGGCGAAAGCGGAAGGATTGTATCTGGTGTCGGTGGATTATCCGGCCCATTTCGATCTGCCGGTAATGCCGATGGGCCCGCTATTTTTGGCGGACTAATATCAGCGCCCCCGTAACAGGGGGCGGTTGTCACTAAAGGCTAAGACAAATATGGACCTGATTCATTTTTTGATTGATTTCATCCTGCATATTGATGTGCACCTTGCGGAGCTGGTCGCACAGTATGGCGTCTGGGTTTACGCCATCCTGTTTTTGATTCTGTTCTGCGAAACCGGCCTGGTGGTGACGCCGTTCCTGCCCGGAGATTCTCTGCTGTTCGTCGCCGGCGCGCTCTCCGCGCTGCCAACTAACGATCTCAACGTACACCTGATGGTCACGCTGATGGTCATTGCCGCCGTTGTTGGCGATGCCCTGAACTACACCATCGGTAGATTGTTCGGCGAAAAGCTATTCAGCAATCCGAACTCGAAGATTTTCCGTCGCAGCTATCTCGACAAAACCCATACCTTCTATGAACGCCACGGCGGCAAAACCATCATCCTCGCGCGTTTTGTGCCGATCGTCAGAACCTTTGCGCCGTTTGTGGCGGGAATGGGCCACATGTCCTATCGTCATTTTGCGGCGTATAACGTGGTAGGCGCGCTGCTGTGGGTACTGCTGTTCACCTATGCCGGGTACCTGTTTGGTGATTTGCCGATCGTGCAGGAAAATCTGAAGCTGCTGATCGTGGCGATTATCGTCCTGTCGGTACTGCCAGGTGTTATCGAATTGATTCGCCATCGCCGGGCGGCGGCAAAGCAGGCCAAATAAGCCCTTAGCGGCATTTTCGCCGGGCGTTGCTATGACGTTCGGCGCGCAAAGTGTGAGCGGTTCGACCACTTTTTTATCCCATGTTACGGGATGTTATGATTTAATGTGCAACATTCATGGTCTGTGAGGGGCAAAAGTGGCATTATGCGCCCCTTGCGACAAAACTGGCATCGACCAGGTTCAGGTAGAAAGGTTATCAATGAGCTGGATTGAACGAATTAAAAGCAATATAACCCCCACCCGTAAGGCAAGTATTCCTGAAGGTGTATGGACCAAGTGCGACAGCTGCGGTCAGGTACTGTACCGCGCAGAGCTGGAGCGCAACCTGGAGGTTTGCCCTAAGTGCGATCACCACATGCGTATGTCGGCGCGCAATCGCCTGCATAGCCTGCTGGACGAAGGTTCTCTCGTGGAGCTGGGTAGCGAGCTCGAGCCAAAGGATGTGCTGAAGTTCCGCGATTCGAAAAAGTATAAAGACCGTCTGGCCTCTGCACAGAAAGAGACCGGCGAGAAAGACGCGCTGGTGGTGATGAAAGGCACCCTGCACGGCATGCCTGTCGTGGCGGCGGCATTTGAATTCGCCTTTATGGGCGGTTCGATGGGTTCCGTTGTTGGCGCGCGTTTCGTCCGTGCGGTTGAGCAGGCGCTGGAAGACAACTGCCCGCTAATCTGCTTCTCCGCTTCCGGCGGTGCCCGTATGCAGGAAGCGCTGATGTCGCTGATGCAGATGGCGAAGACCTCCGCGGCGCTGGCGAAAATGCAGGAACGCGGTTTACCGTACATCTCCGTGCTGACCGACCCGACCATGGGCGGCGTCTCCGCGAGCTTCGCGATGCTGGGCGATCTTAATATCGCCGAGCCGAAAGCGCTGATCGGCTTCGCCGGTCCTCGCGTTATCGAGCAGACCGTGCGTGAGAAGCTGCCACCGGGATTCCAGCGCAGTGAGTTCCTGATTGAGAAAGGGGCGATCGACATGATTATCCGTCGTCCTGAAATGCGTCTGAAATTAGCCAGCATCCTGGCGAAACTGATGAATCTTCCTTCGCCGCAGGCCGATGCGCCTCACGAAGGCGAGGTGGTGCCACCGGTACCGGATCAGGAACCAGAGGCCTGATAATGCAGAGGGCAGGGCCGACAGGCGCTGCCCTTTTTTTTACCGTTAACTCTCGCGGACATCATGGAAAAAGATCCTATTCCTCAGGCCACGTCGCCCCTGGCTACGTGGCTTTCTTATCTGGAGCATCTGCACAGTAAAGCCATCGATCTGGGGCTTTCGCGGGTGAGCGAAGTCGCCGGACGGATGGCGATACTAAAACCGGCGCCGTTTGTCTTTACCGTGGCGGGTACCAACGGCAAAGGCACCACCTGCCGGACGCTGGAATCCGTGCTGATGGCGGCGGGTTATAAAGTTGGCGTGTATAGTTCGCCGCATCTGGTGCGCTATACCGAGCGCGTGCGTATTCAGGGCGCTGAGCTGCCGGAAGCGGCGCATACTGCCTCATTTGCCGAAATCGAAGCGGCACGCGGCGATATCTCGCTGAGCTATTTTGAATTTGGCACGCTGTCCGCGCTATGGCTGTTTAAGCAGGCGCAGCTCGATGTGGTTATCCTCGAAGTGGGCCTCGGCGGGCGCCTGGACGCCACGAATATCGTCGATGCCGACGTGGCGGTGGTCACCAGCATCGCGCTGGATCATACCGACTGGCTGGGGCCGGATCGTGAAAGCATTGGCCGTGAAAAAGCCGGTATTTTCCGCGCCGGCAAACCGGCAGTGGTGGGCGAACCCGATATGCCGCACACGATTGCCGACGTGGCGGATGAAAAAGGCGCGACGCTGTTGCGCCGCGACCACGACTGGCGTTATAGCGTGACTGGCCAGTCATGGAACTTTAGCGATGGTCAGGGCGAGTTGGCAGGGCTGCCGCTGCCGCAGGTTCCATTGCCGAACGCCGCGACGGCGCTGGCGGCGCTACGCGCCAGCGGGCTTAACGTCGCTGAACAGGCGCTGCGCGACGGTATTCATCACGCCATGCTGCCGGGGCGTTTTCAGATTATCAGCGAGGCGCCGCGGGTGATCCTCGATGTCGCGCATAACCCGCATGCGGCGGCTTATCTCGCCGGGCGTCTCAAAACCTTAGCGAAAACGGGGCGCGTACTGGCGGTTATTGGTATGCTGCATGATAAAGATATCGCCGGAACCCTGGCGAATCTGGCGCCTGAAGTAGACGCGTGGTACTGCGCGCCGCTGGAAGGGCCGCGCGGCGCCACGGCGGATCAGCTGATTGCGCATCTGCGCGCAGGGCAAAGTTATGACAGCGTAGCCCAGGCGTGGCATGCCGCCATGGCGGATGCCAAAGCCGAAGATACGGTGCTGGTGTGTGGTTCCTTCCACACGGTAGCGCATGTAATGGAAGAGATAGACGCGGGGAGAATCGGTGGCGAGTAAGTTTCAGAACCGTTTAGTCGGGACGATTGTACTGGTAGCGCTGGGGGTAATTATTCTCCCGGGTCTGCTCGACGGTCAGAAAAAACATTATCAGGATGAGTTTGCGGCGATCCCGTTGGTGCCGAAGCCGGGCGATCGCGATGAGCCGGATATGCTGCCGGCGGCTACCCAGGCGCTGCCTTCGCAGCCGCCGGAAGGCGCCGCGGAAGAGGTGAGAGCGGGAGACGCCGCGGCGCCATCGCTGGATCCGTCGCGCATCCCGGTAAACAACAATAGCTTCGATGAAGTTCAGGAGCCGGTGGTGGCCGCTAAGCCGCAGCCGAAACCACAGCCGAAGCCGGTTGAGAAACCGCAGCCGCAGCAGGTCGCGCAGACGCCGCCTCCGGCGAAACCGCAGCCGCAACCACAGCCGCAACAGCAGCAGGCCGCGATTCCGGCGCCGACCGGAAAAGCCTATGTGGTGCAGTTAGGGGCGTTGAAGAATGCCGATAAGGTTAACGAAATCGTGGGTAAGCTGCGTTCCTCGGGCTTTAAAGCCTGGACATCGCCATCCACGCCGGTTCAGGGTAAAATTACCCGTATTCTGGTGGGGCCGGATGCGTCGAAAGACAAGCTGAAGGGGCAACTCGGCGAGCTGCAGCAAATTTCTGGCCTGAGCGGCGTGGTCATGGGATATAGCCCGAATTAAAAAACCATATCCGCTCCGATTGGGTGAGCCAGCAAGCGGGTTAACCTGCTGAAACCCTTGCCGGATACGCCCTGAAGAGGCGTCAGGCTGTATGGCGTTGAATGTTTTTTCAGCGCCATTTTTATTTCTGTAGGGCACGGAAATCCCTACGCAAACGTTTTCTTTTTCTGTTAGAATGCGCCCCGAACTGGACGACAGGGCGTAAAATCGTGGGATGTATATGGTCTGGATTGATTACGCCATTATTGCGGTAATTGGTTTTTCCTGTTTGGTTAGCCTTATCCGCGGCTTTGTTCGTGAAGCGTTATCGCTGGTGACATGGGGATGTGCCTTCTTTGTCGCCAGTCATTACTACACTTACCTGGCTGTCTGGTTCACGGGCTTTGAAGACGAACTGGTCCGAAATGGGATTGCTATCGCGATATTGTTTATCGCAACGCTTATCGTCGGCGCTATCGTTAACTATGTGATAGGCGCTCTGGTAGAGAAAACCGGTCTGTCAGGAACAGACAGGGTGTTGGGGATCTGTTTTGGCGCCCTGCGCGGCGTGCTGATCGTCTCCGCTATTCTGTTCTTTCTCGACAGCTTCACCGGTATGGCAAAAAGTGAAGACTGGCAAAAGTCTGAGCTTATCCCGCAGTTCAGTTTCGTTATCAGATGGTTCTTTGACTATCTGCAGAGCTCGTCAAGTTTCTTGCCCAAAGCATAAGCGTTGGGATGTAGCTTAACGAGGAAAAGACGTATGTGCGGTATTGTCGGTATCGCCGGTGTTATGCCGGTAAACCAGTCGATTTATGACGCGTTAACGGTGCTTCAGCATCGTGGGCAGGATGCCGCGGGCATCATCACCATTGATGCAAATAACTGCTTCCGTTTGCGTAAAGCCAACGGACTGGTGAGCGATGTGTTCGAAGCGCGCCACATGCAGCGTATGCAGGGAAATATGGGGATTGGCCACGTCCGTTACCCAACGGCAGGCAGTTCCAGCGCTTCTGAAGCGCAGCCTTTTTACGTTAACTCGCCGTACGGCATTACGTTGGCCCATAATGGCAACCTGACCAATGCCCACGAGCTGCGTCAAAAGCTGTTTGAAGAAAAACGCCGCCACATCAACACCACCTCCGATTCCGAAATTCTGCTCAATATCTTCGCCAGCGAGCTGGATAATTTCCGTCATTACCCGCTGGAAGCCGATAACATTTTCGCCGCGATTGCCGCGACGAACCGCCAGATCCGCGGCGCGTACGCCTGCGTGGCGATGATTATCGGCCACGGCATGGTCGCTTTCCGCGACCCGAACGGTATTCGTCCGCTGGTGCTCGGCAAGCGCGATATCGGCGATGGCCGCACCGAGTATATGGTCGCCTCCGAAAGCGTGGCGCTGGATACTCTGGGCTTTGAATTTCTGCGCGACGTCGCGCCGGGCGAAGCGGTTTACATCACCGAGAAAGGCCAGCTGTTTACCCGCCAGTGCGCGGAAAACCCGGTCAGCAACCCATGCCTGTTCGAATACGTCTATTTCGCGCGTCCGGACTCCTTTATCGACAAGATTTCCGTCTATAGCGCCCGCGTGAACATGGGCACGAAGCTTGGCGAGAAAATTGCCCGTGAGTGGGAAGATCTGGATATCGATGTCGTTATTCCGATCCCGGAAACCTCCTGCGATATCGCCCTGGAGATTGCCCGTATCCTTGATAAACCGTATCGTCAGGGCTTCGTCAAAAACCGCTATGTTGGTCGTACCTTTATCATGCCGGGCCAGCAGCTGCGCCGTAAATCCGTGCGCCGTAAGCTGAATGCCAACCGCGCCGAATTCCGTGATAAGAACGTGCTGCTGGTGGATGACTCTATCGTTCGCGGCACCACCTCTGAACAGATTATCGAAATGGCGCGCGAAGCGGGGGCGAAAAAGGTGTATCTGGCCTCCGCGGCGCCGGAAATTCGCTTCCCGAACGTCTACGGTATCGATATGCCGACCGCCAACGAGCTTATCGCCCACGGTCGCGAAGTTGACGAGATCCGCCAGATCATCGGCGCCGATGGCCTGATTTTCCAGGATCTGGACGATCTGATCGAAGCGGTACGCGCCGAAAACCCGGACATTCAACAGTTCGAGTGTTCTGTCTTTAACGGCGTGTACGTCACCAAAGACGTTGACCAACAGTATCTCGATTATCTTGATTCTCTGCGTAACGACGATGCGAAAGCGGTGCAACTGCAAACCGAAGTTGAAAACTTAGAGATGCATAACGAAGGCTAATTGGTCCCTTGTCGCTGGCCCGCCGTCTTTCGAAGACCGCGGGCCTTTTTATTTTTACCCGCCAGGTTGCGTCGGAGACTATAATCCGGCAAAGTCTGCGGCACTATGCGCAAGGGGTATAACATCGTGAAACGACTCATTATCGGCATTTCCGGCGCCAGCGGCGCGATTTACGGCGTACGACTGCTACAGGTGCTGCGTGACGTCGCGGAGGTCGAGACCCATCTGATAATGAGCCAGGCGGCGCGTCAGACGCTGTCGCTGGAAACCGACTACTCGCTGCGGGAAGTGCAGGCGCTGGCCGATGTGGTACACGACGCGCGCGATATCGCCGCCAGCATCTCCTCCGGCTCGTTTAAAACCAGCGGGATGGTTATTCTACCGTGCTCGATGAAAACGCTCTCCGGCATCGTCAATAGCTATACCGACGGCCTGCTGACCCGCGCAGCGGACGTGGTGTTAAAAGAGCGCCGCCCGCTGGTGCTTTGCGTACGCGAGACGCCGTTCCACCTTGGGCATCTGCGTTTAATGGTGCAGGCGGCGGAAATGGGCGCGGTGATCATGCCGCCGGTGCCGGCCTTCTATCATCGTCCCCAGACGCTGGACGATGTGATTAATCAGACGGTTAACCGGGTTATCGATCAGTTTGATATTGACCTGCCGCAGGACCTGTTTACCCGCTGGCAGGGCGGCGCCTGATGCACCCGTTTGGTGCATTTTATTTACCTTTGCCTTCCACTGGTGCATTTTTGTTGTCCTGATCAAATCCTCGACATTTAATTTGTTTTTTTGCGTTTTGCCGCTGCGGTTTATCCGTTAATGCTGGTATCTTCCCTTCTAAGACAATCTTGCAACTTTATATTAACAAATTTAACGCTGTTACCGGCACGCACCGGGAAAATGGCATAAAACCTGCAAGAACCGTCGGCAACACACATAACCAGACAGCGCACAACATAACAACATCACGACACTTAAGGGCTTTCTATGAAGAAGACGATCCTGGCTCTCTCGTTAATCATGGGAATCAGTAGCGCCGCCAGCGTATCTGCGGCGCTGCCGCAAAGTATCCGCATCGGCACCGATACCACCTATGCGCCTTTCTCGTCGAAGGATTCGAAGGGCAACTTTATTGGCTTTGACATCGATCTGGGCAATGAACTGTGCTCGCGTATCAAGGTGAAGTGCACCTGGGTGGGCAGCGATTTTGACGCGCTGATCCCCTCGCTGAAAGCGAAGAAAATCGACGCGATTATCTCGTCGCTGTCGATTACCGAAAAACGCCAGCAGGAGATTGCGTTCTCTGACAAGCTGTACGCGGCAGACTCTCGTCTGATCGCGGCAAAAGGCTCGCCGATTCAGCCGACGCTGGAGTCGCTGAAAGGCAAGCATGTTGGCGTACTGCAGGGCTCTACTCAGGAGGCCTATGCCAACGAACGCTGGCGCAGCCAGGGCGTGGATGTTGTCGCCTATGCCAACCAGGATCTGATCTATTCCGACCTCGCCGCCGGGCGCCTCGATGCGGCGCTGCAGGATGAAGTCGCGGCCAGCGAAGGTTTCCTCAAACAACCTGCCGGTAAAGATTACGCCTTTGCCGGCCCTTCCGTTAAAGACAAAAAATACTTCGGCGATGGTACCGGCATCGGCCTGCGCAAAGAAGATGGCGAGCTGAAAGCCGCTTTCGACAAAGCGCTGGGTGAGATGCGTAAAGACGGCACCTACGACAAAATGGCGAAGAAATACTTCAACTTTAACGTCTACGGCGATTAAGACTGTAGCGGTCTGGTTATGCCAGGCCGCTCCATTGCGACGCGGTTATTGTTGCCCTTGATAGGTGCAAGCGGTTAATGGCTTGCACCAGAATGGGGCGATAGCGGTTTTTCTTTGTTCAGAAAGTGCATAGTTAAGCGTTTCTGATGCAAAAAAATCTGCTTTCATGCGCATTTTGCTTTGCCTTGGCAGGGCGAATAATGGCACGATAACTGGCGTAAGTGCTTCTAATAAACCCGTTAGAATGACAGTCTGTTGAGGATAATTATGAAAAAACTGGCGTTGTCTCTTTCTTTGGCGCTGGCCCTTTCCAGCGTTTCCACGGTATTCGCAGCCATTCCACAGAAAATCCGTATTGGTACCGATCCTACTTATGCGCCGTTCGAATCGAAGAATGCGCAGGGTCAATTGATTGGTTTTGACATCGATCTGGCGAAAGAGCTGTGTAAGCGTATCAATACCCAATGTACCTTCGTTGAAAACCCGCTGGATGCGCTGATCCCCTCGTTAAAAGCGAAGAAAATCGATGCGATTATGTCCTCGCTGTCGATCACCGAAAAGCGTCAGCAGGAAATTGCTTTCACCGACAAACTTTATGCCGCTGATTCCCGTCTGGTGGTGAAAAAGGGCAGCGATATTACGCCAGACCTGAGCAAGCTGAAAGGCAAGCGCATTGGCGTACTGCAGGGTACGACTCAGGAAACCTACGGCAACGAGCACTGGGCGCCGAAAGGCATTGAAATTGTCTCCTATCAGGGCCAGGACAATATCTATTCCGATCTGACCGCGGGCCGTATTGACGCCGCGTTCCAGGATGAGGTCGCCGCCAGCGAAGGTTTCCTCAAACAACCGATTGGCAAAGATTATCAGTTTGGCGGCCCGTCCATTAAGGATGAGAAGTTGTTTGGCGTCGGTACCGGCATGGGTCTGCGGAAAGACGACACCGAGCTGCGTGAGGCGCTAAATAAAGCTTTCGCCGAGATGCGTAAAGACGGCACTTACGACAAGCTGGCGAAGAAATATTTCGACTTTAACGTGTACGGCGACTAATCATCGTTAGTACCTCGCCGCACGCGTTTTCATGTGCGGCGATCGATGACAGACAGGGCAGACAGCATGCTGTACGGGTTCTCACAGGTTATTTTTCAGGGCGCGCTGGTCACCCTTGAGCTGGCGCTTAGCTCGGTGGTGCTGGCGGTCCTTATCGGGCTGGTGGGCGCGGGGGCGAAACTATCCGCCAACCGGCCTATGGCGCTGGTGTTTGAAGGCTATACCACGCTGATCCGCGGGGTGCCGGATCTGGTGCTGATGCTGCTGATTTTCTATGGGCTACAAATCGCCCTTAACAGCATTACCGATGCATTCGGCATGGCGCAATTTGATATTGATCCGATGATTGCCGGTATTATCACCCTCGGCTTTATCTATGGCGCGTACTTCACTGAAACCTTCCGCGGCGCGTTTCTGGCGGTGCCGAAAGGCCATATTGAAGCTGCGACGGCATTTGGCTTCAGCGGCTGGCAGACGTTCCGCCGCATCCTGTTTCCGGCGATGATGCGCTATGCGCTGCCCGGCATCGGCAACAACTGGCAGGTGATTCTCAAAGCCACCGCGCTGGTGTCGCTGCTCGGTCTGGAAGACGTGGTTAAGGCAACGCAGCTGGCGGGCAAAAGTACCTGGCAGCCGTTCTATTTCGCTATCGTCTGCGGGGCGATCTATCTGGTGTTTACCACGATTTCCAATGGTGTGCTGCTGCTGCTTGAACGCCGCTACTCCGTGGGTGTGAAGAGGGCTGACCTGTGATTGAAATTATTCAGGAGTACTGGAAATCCCTGCTGTGGACCGACGGTTACCGTTTTACCGGCGTGGCGATCACCCTGTGGCTGTTGATTGCTTCAGTGGTGATGGGCGGCATCCTCGCGGTGTTTCTCGCCATCGGGCGCGTATCGAGCAATAAATACATTCAGTTTCCGATCTGGCTGTTTACCTATATTTTCCGCGGCACGCCGCTGTACGTGCAGCTGCTGGTGTTTTACTCCGGGATGTATACGCTGGAAATCGTCAAAGGCAGCGATCTGTTGAATGCGTTTTTCCGCAGCGGCCTGAACTGTACGGTATTGGCATTGACCTTAAATACCTGCGCCTACACCACCGAGATTTTTGCGGGGGCGATTCGTTCGGTGGCGCCGGGCGAGATTGAGGCCGCGCGGGCTTACGGCTTTTCGTCAGTTAAGCTGTACCGCTGCATTATTTTGCCCTCTGCGCTACGTATTGCGCTGCCCGCGTACAGTAACGAAGTCATTCTGATGCTGCACTCGACGGCGCTGGCGTTTACCGCCACGGTGCCGGATTTGCTGAAGATCGCGCGCGATATTAACTCGGCGACCTATCAGCCGTTTACCGCTTTCGGTATCGCCGCGGTACTGTACTTAATTATTTCGTATGTGCTGATTAGCTTGTTCCGCAAGGCGGAAAAGCGCTGGCTGCAGCATATCAAACCTTCTTCGACGCACTGAGAAAGCCATGACCGACAATAAATTAAGCGTTATCGATCTGCATAAACGTTACGGCGAGCACGAGGTGCTGAAAGGCGTCTCGCTGAAAGCGAAGGCCGGAGACGTGATTAGTATTATCGGCTCATCGGGTTCCGGTAAAAGTACCTTCCTGCGCTGCATTAACTTTCTTGAGAAGCCAAGCGAAGGAACGATTATCGTCAACGGACAGAATATTGGCCTGGTGCGCGATAAAGACGGCCAGTTGAAGGTAGCGGATAAAAACCAGCTGCGTCTGCTGCGCACGCGACTGACGATGGTGTTCCAGCACTTCAACCTGTGGAGCCACATGACGGTACTGGAAAACGTCATGGAGGCGCCGATTCAGGTGCTCGGCCTCAACAAACAGGAAGCGCGCGAGCGGGCGGTGAAGTATCTGGCGAAAGTCGGCATCGATGAACGCCAGCAGATCAAATATCCGGTACATCTTTCCGGCGGTCAGCAGCAGCGCGTGTCCATCGCGCGGGCGCTGGCGATGGAGCCGGACGTACTGTTGTTTGATGAGCCGACCTCGGCACTTGATCCGGAGCTGGTGGGCGAAGTATTGCGTATTATGCAAAAACTGGCGGAAGAGGGGAAAACCATGGTGGTCGTCACCCACGAAATGGGCTTTGCCCGCCACGTCTCTTCACACGTGATTTTCCTCCATCAGGGAAGAATCGAAGAAGAGGGGCATCCCGACGAGCTGTTCGGCAACCCGAAAAGCCAGCGCCTGCAGCAGTTCCTTAAAGGTTCACTGAAGTAATCGCCTCTATCCCGGCGGGTTTGCTCGCCGGGAATGACTTAACGCTCCAGTCGGTAGATCCAATCATCGTAATCCACGCCGTTGAGGTGGTAGGCCTGTTCCAGCACCTGAATGCGTACAAAACCCAGCTTTTCCAGCAGCCGCGACGACCCCAGGTTATCTCCCAGCACCCAGGCATTAATGGCGTGGATGCCAAGGGTGGTAAAGCCGTAATCACAAATCGCGCGCAGCGCTTCGCTGGCGTAGCCCTGGCCCTGCGCTTGCGGCAGTAGCGCGTAGCCGACGTCGGCCTCGTGCGGATTTTTCGTACTGATGCGCAGACCAATATCTCCCAGCGGCGTGCCGGCCGAATCGCGCAACACAAAGACGCCGGTATCTTCGCAGCGGCATTCAAACACGCTGCGTAGCGCCGTTTCGCTTAACACCTCACCCATGTAACGCATGACGTCAGGATCCTGACGCAGACGCAGAAAAAAGGGCCAATCGGCCGGAGTGAAGCGGGAAAGCAACAGGCGGGGCGTTGTTATCGTAGTCATAAAGCGATTAATCAGCTAAAACGAAAGACTACTTTACCACTATGCTGCGCCGGGTAACATGCTCGTCCTCGCGAATCAGCCCGTGGGTGACGTGGCGCTCAGACTTTGCAGGTAGCGCTGCACGCGGTGATTTTCAGGTGAACGGCGAAGCTGTAGCGCCAGGTTGAGGCTATCCAGCAGTTGGGCGTTAGCCACCAACGGCGAATCGGCGGCGATGCGCTTTTCCGCGACTAACCATTCAACGACGGATTTCCAGCGCCAGAGAGGGGAATTGCCTTTCACACGCTGTACGGGGCCGGGAAACCGCCCGCTGCCGCGAGCGCCCTCTTTTAATAGCGCGATCGCCTGGCGGGAGACGCCGATAAGTTCGGCGATATCGCTCAGCCCGACCAGTGTCGAATCGATGGACTCCACGCGGATATCTGGCAGCGCGGCGGTTTCTACATCGCGGATGGCGGACAGCGCCGCCTGTTCCAGCGATTGGCACTCGCGATCGAACTCGAGGTAGACCGCGGTACCGTAAAAGCAGACCAGAGCGTCGCTACAGCCTGCGGCAAAGAGCGCATCTTCCAGTCCGGGCGTTTGACTGGTGACGCCGGATAGCGTCAGCGTAAAATTAAATATCGGCATCGTTTAGCGTTCCTTATGCGTGATGCGTGCGGTAGCCGGGATGGGACACCGTTCGACCATTCTGATTATTTGCCGGGCGTGGTTTTCAGGGACGGCGGGCGTCGACCAAATGCTCATCATATGTTCACGGTGCTCCGCCACGCCGCAGACGAGACGCCCAAAGCAATGAGCGCTTTTACCTGCAGGCAGCAATATCCACCCCCGCGCCAGCGCCGTGGCAATCGCCATCCTGATATGTTTGTCCGGATGTTCCTTCATCGTTAAATCCTGCTCAGAATAAAAAGAGTGTTGACGGGTGTCAACGAGTTTTGAGGATATATTCCTCGTCAGGACGTTATGGCAGGAGAATATTTTTGCGGTTGGAATGTGCTTCACAAGAAACGTAGCAAGGAGAACAGGGAATTAACGATTTGCGAGGCGGCTTCCGCCCCAGAGAAGAGAATGGGGAGCCATTGCTCCCCGTTTATCTACCTAGCCCAACACATCCTTCAGCGCCTCTTCCAGATCGTACCAGCGGAAGCTAAAGCCGGCGGCTTCCAGGCGTTTTGGCAGCGCGCGCTGGCCGCCGAGCACCAGTACCGAGGATTCCCCCATCAGCAGGCGAATGGCGGCGGCGGGAACGCGGAAAATCGCCGGGCGATTGAGCGCGTGGCCGAGCGCGTGGGCAAACTGTTCGTTACGCACGGGATAGGGCGAGACCATATTGAACGGGCCGCGCAGATCGTTATCCAGCAGCCACAGAATACCGTTCACCATATCATCGATATGGATCCACGCCAGATACTGGCGACCGTCGCCGATAGGTCCGCCCAGGCCGAGCTTAAACGCGGGCGTCATTTTGGCCAGGATCCCGCCCCGCGGCGCTAAGACGACGCCGGTGCGCAACAGGCACACGCGCGTGCGATCGCTTTGCGCCTCACAGGCGATTTGCTCCCAGCGGGCGCAAAGTTTATGGGTAAATTCGTTGTGCGGCGGCTCTTCCTCGGTCACCACGACTTCACCGAGATCGCCGTAATAGCCGGTAGCGGAACCGCTAATCAGCACGGAAGGTGGTGTTTCGCTGGCTTTAAATAACGCGACCAGCTGGCGGGTGATGTCCCAGCGGCTGTGGCACAGGCGCTCTTTTTGCTCTGCCGTCCAGCGCTTATCGGCGATCGGTTCACCGGCAAGGTTAATGACGGCGTCAAAGCCATCGAGGTTGTTTTGCCCTTCGAAACCGCGCCACAGCGTGACGCGGGGATCGAGACGGGGTTTCGCACGTTCAGGGTTGCGGGTGGAAACCGTGAGCTGGTGCCCAAGTTCCAGTAGCCTGGTAATAAGATGCCGACCAATGAGCCCGGTACCGCCAGTGAGCAGGATTTTCATACCGCCTCCCTTACAAACGTTTTAGCGCCGCCAGCTCATAGTCATCGATACTGAGTCGGCATAGCGCAGCGCGTGAAGTTTATCGATCTCTACTTCAGCATAAGTGACCCAGTGATGTTCGCATGCGATATTGAGCACATCCTGGGTTAATTTTTCCAGCAGCGAGAAGCGGTTATTCTCGATATGGCTGATGATGCGTTTAGTAATGGTGCGATAGTTCAGGGCATCATTGATGTCTTCGCTGTCGCGAGCCTTATCGGCCGGATAGTGAATCACCACATTCACCAACACATCCTGACGGTTGGCGATCTCTTCCTCTTTGATTCCAATAAAAGTACGCAGGCGCAGGTTCTTAATACGAATAATGGCGTCTGGCTGAGACATTGCAGGCTTCCTCCGTGTAGTAATTTCCGCAATCATACATCAAAGCACGCCCTGCGAGCAGGGGATTAATACTGTTGCGTTTTGAGTAGCGCTTGTTGCGTTGCCGGGCGCTGGCGGATGCGTTCAAACCAGTTATGCACCGCCGGGAACTGGCTAAGATCGATGCGTTGGCGCTGGTGGGCATTAATCCATGGCCAGCAGGCGATATCGGCGATACTGTAGTGCTCGCCGCACAACCATGGACTGGCTTCAAGACGCCGGTTCATTACGCCATACAGACGCTGGCTTTCGACCTGATAGCGTTCAATGGCGTAGGGGACAGCCTGAGGCGCGTGATGGTTAAAGTGGTGGTTTTGCCCAAGCATCGGCCCCAGACCGCCGACCTGCCAGAACAGCCATTGCAGGGTAGTATGCCGTTCGCGCAGCTCGCCGCTCAGTAATTTTCCCGATTTTTCCGCCAGATAGAGCAGGATCTCTCCGGACTCAAACAGGCTTAACGGCGCGCCGCCGTCGACCGGAACGTGGTCAACGATCGCCGGGATCTTATTATTTGGCGAGATAGCCAGAAACTGCGGGCGAAACTGTTCACCTTTGCCGATATCGACGCGTATCAGGCGATAGGCCAGCTGCGCCTCTTCGAGAAAAAGAGTGATTTTGTGGCCGTTGGGGGTGGGTGCGTAGTAAAGATCGATCATGAGGTCTCCCGCCATCGAAGGTCGCAAACGTTTCGAGTATAGGCGACCTGCGCAATCGCGGGGCAAAGATTATATTGCGAAATCCTCATGCGGCTGCCAGTGACATCTTATAGCAGACCAGCTATGTTGATTTATCTCCCCCTGGCTTCATTGAGGATGTTATGAATCAGCCTGTTATTACCCTGTGGTCCGATGCCGATTTTTTCTCCCCCTATGTGATGTCCGTGTACGTGGCGCTGCAGGAAAAAAGCCTGCCGTTCACTCTTAAGACCGTCAATCTCGACAGCGGCGAGCATCTGCAGCCAGGCTGGAAGGGCTACTCCGCGACACGGCGCGTGCCGCTGCTGGAAGTGGATAATTTTTCGCTGAGCGAATCCTCGGCCATTACCGAATACCTTGATGAACGCTTTGCGCCGCCGGAGTGGGAGCGCTTGTATCCGCACGACCTGCAAAAACGCGCGCGGGCGCGGCAGGTGCAGGCCTGGCTGCGCAGCGATCTGATGCCCATACGCGAAGAACGTTCCACCGATGTGGTGTTTGGCGGCGCGAAGAAGCCGGCGCTCAGCGCCGCGGGGCAAACCAGTGCGGCTAAACTCTTTGCTACCGCCGGCGCGCTTTTGGCGCATGGCGGGCAGAATCTGTTTGGCGAATGGTGTATCGCCGATGCCGATCTTGCACTGATGCTAAACCGTCTGGTGCTGAACGGCGACGAGGTGCCGGAAGCGCTGGCGGACTACGCGACCTTCCAGTGGCAGCGGGCATCTGTTCAGCGTTATGCCGCACTGTCGGCTAAACGTAGCGGCTGATAAGCGCAGGCAGTTCCGTTATCATAGACAGACCGTATTGTCTGGTAAGGGGTTGATATGAAACTGATGTTCGCATCCGATATTCACGGCTCGCTGCCTGCGACCGAACGCGTTCTGGAACGCTTCGCGCAGAGCGGGGCGCAGTGGCTGGTTATCCTCGGCGATGTGCTTAATCACGGGCCGCGCAACGCGCTGCCGGAAGGGTATGCGCCGGCGCAGGTCGCCGAGCGGCTGAACAGCGTCGCGCAGCGGATTATCGCCGTCCGCGGTAACTGCGATAGCGAAGTCGATCAAATGCTGCTGCATTTCCCCATTACCGCCCCCTGGCAGCAGGTGCTCAGCGAACGCTACCGCCTGTTTCTGACCCACGGTCATCTCTATAGTCCGGATAATTTGCCGCCGCTCGCCGCTGGCGATGTACTGGCTTATGGTCATACTCATATTCCGGTTGCCGAGAAACGCGGCGATATTTTCCTCTTCAATCCTGGTTCTGTGAGCATCCCGAAAGGCGGCTTTGCCGCCAGCTACGGCATGCTGGAAGATGATCGGCTGCAGGTTTTCGCACTCAAAGATAATCAGGTTATTGCAGAGGCCGCAATTTACCCGTAATTTACCCCTCAATCGTAAAGACGCGCCGCGAGAGCGCTTAAAAGTAAGGTTTCCTGATGGCGGAACAGAAGCATTTGGCAAGCACAGAATGGGTCGATATTGTTAATGAAAACAATGAGGTGATAGCACAGTCCAGCCGCGAGCAGATGCGCGCGCAGTGTCTGCGTCACCGCGCGACCTATATTGTGGTTCATGATGGGATGGGCAAGATTCTGGTGCAGCGCCGTACCGAGAGCAAAGATTTCATGCCGGGCATGCTGGATGCGACCGCCGGCGGCGTGGTGCAGGCGGATGAACAGCTGCTGGACTCCGCGCGCCGCGAAGCGGAAGAAGAGCTGGGGATTGCGGGCGTGCCTTTTGCCGATCACGGCCAATTCTACTACGAAGATAAACACTGCCGCGTCTGGGGAAGCTTATTCAGCTGTGTTTCTCATGGCCCGTTCGCCCTGCAGGAAGAAGAGGTCAGCGAAGTATGCTGGCTGACGCCGGAAGAGATCACCGCGCGCTGCGATGAGTTCACCGCCGATTCACTGAAAGCGCTGGCGCTGTGGATGACCCGTAACGCGGGCAATACCGGCCACGATCGCGACGAGCCGGAAGAAGACGAAGCGTAATTTCCTTTACGTGTTAGCGTCATAAAAAAGGCAGCCATTTGGCTGCCTTTTTTGTCTCAGCGGGAGATTATTTCTGCTGCTGAGAAGACTGAATCGCCGTCAGCGCGATGGTGTAGACGATATCGTCTACCAGCGCGCCGCGGGACAGGTCGTTTACCGGCTTACGCATACCCTGCAGCATCGGCCCGATGGAGATCAGGTCAGCGGAACGCTGTACGGCTTTGTAAGTGGTGTTACCGGTGTTCAGATCCGGGAAGATGAACACGGTCGCGCGGCCAGCTACCGGAGAGTTCGGCGCTTTGGACTTCGCTACGTCAGCCATAACTGCGGCATCATACTGCAGCGGACCGTCGATCATCAGGTCAGGACGTTTTTCCTGCGCCAGACGAGTCGCTTCGCGTACTTTTTCTACATCGCTACCTGCGCCGGAGGTGCCGGTGGAGTAGGAGAGCATCGCCACGCGCGGTTCGATACCGAAGGCAATCGCGGAATCAGCGGACTGAATCGCGATTTCCGCCAGCTGTTCTGCAGTCGGATCCGGGTTGATCGCGCAGTCGCCGTAAACGTAAACCTGTTCCGGCAGCAGCATGAAGAATACGGAAGAGACCAGCGAGCTGCCCGGCGCCGTTTTGATAAGCTGCAGCGGCGGACGGATGGTATTGGCGGTGGTGTGAACCGCGCCGGATACCAGGCCGTCAACTTCGTCTTGTTCCAGCATCAGGGTGCCGAGAACCACGTTATCTTCCAGTTGCTCGCGCGCAACCGCTTCGGTCATGCCTTTGTTCTTACGCAGTTCGACCAGACGCGCCACGTAGCTTTCGCGAACTACTTCCGGATCGACGATTTCAATACCAGCGCCCAGCTCTACGCCCTGAGAGGCCGCAACGCGGTTGATCTCATCCGGGTTACCCAGCAGCACGCAGGTAGCAATACCGCGCTCGGCACAGATGGCCGCCGCTTTAACGGTACGCGGTTCGTCGCCTTCCGGCAGAACGACGCGTTTGCCCGCTTTACGCGCCAGCTCGGTCAGCTGGTAGCGGAAGGCCGGCGGAGACAGACGACGGCTGCGCTCGGAGGTCGCGGTCAGCGATTCGATCCAGTCGGCGTTGATGTAGTTGGCAACGTATTCCTGAACTTTCTCGATGCGCTCGTGATCGTCAACCGGTACTTCCAGGTTGAAGCTCTGCAGGCTCAGAGAGGTCTGCCAGGTGTTGGTGTTAACCATGAACACCGGCAGGCCGGTGGCGAAAGCGCGTTCGCACAGTTTGCTGATGCGCGCGTCCATTTCATAGCCGCCGGTCAGCAGGATAGCGCCGATTTCTACGCCGTTCATCGCCGCCAGGCAGGCCGCGACCAGTACGTCAGGACGGTCTGCGGAAGTCACCAGCAGAGAACCCGGACGGAAGTGCTCCAGCATGTGCGGAATGCTGCGCGCGCAGAAGGTTACGGACTTCACGCGGCGAGTATTGATGTCGCCTTCGTTGATCACGGTCGCGTTCAGGTGATGCGCCATGTCGATAGCGCGCGTGGCGATCAGATCGAAGCTCCATGGCACCGCGCCCAGCACCGGCAGCGGGCTGCCGTTCTGCAGTTGCGCCGGGTCGATCTTCACGACTTTCGCTTTAGACGAGTCGTCGAAGATTTCGGACAGGTCAGGGCGGGTACGGCCTTGTTCATCAACCGGAGCATTCAGTTTGTTAACGATAACGCCAGTGATGCTGGTGTTCTTCGCGCCGCCGAAGCTGTTGCGAGTCAGTTCAATACGCTCGTTCAGCTGTTCCGGGGTATCGGTGCCCTGAGACATCACGAAGACGATTTCCGCGTTAAGCGTTTTCGCGATTTCGTAGTTCAGAGACTGAGCGAACTGGTGTTTACGGGTCGGGACCAGGCCTTCAACCAGCACCACTTCAGCATCCTGAGTGTTGGCATGGTAGTTAGCGATGATTTCTTCCATCAGCACGTCTTTCTGGTTGCTGGACAGCAGCGACTCAACGTGGCTCATGTTCATCGGTTCAGCGGCAGTCGTCGTTGAAGAGCTGGCGCGAACGATGGTGGTAGTCTGGTCTGGAGTATCGCCACCGGAACGCGGCTGGGCGATAGGTTTAAAGACGCTCAGGCGAACGCCTTTGCGTTCCATAGCGCGGATAACACCGAGGCTGACGCTGGTCAGGCCTACGCTGGTTCCGGTAGGGATCAGCATGATAGTACGGGACACGATATATCCTCTTTCGTTACCGCCAGTTTTAGGCGGGATACAAAACAGCACCGCCAGCTTACCGTCATACTTCAAGTGGCAACTCGAAGACGTCAGGGTTATCGCTGGCGGTGTGGAATTAAGCGGTCAGACGGTGTGCGTCTTGAGCGATAACCAGCTCTTCGTTGGTCGGGATAACCACGGCAGGGCGGGTACCTTCTTTGTTGATGAAGCCAGACTTACCGAAACGGGCAGCCAGGTTACGCTCGTGATCAACTTCGAAGCCCAGAACGCCCAGTTTACCCAGGGACAGTTCACGAACCATCGCGGCGTTTTCACCGATACCACCGGTGAAGATAACCGCGTCCAGACGACCGTCCATCAGCGCGGTGTAAGAACCGATGTATTTCGCCAGGCGGTGGCAATAAACGTCCATTGCGCGCTTAGCGTCAGCTTTATCCGCGTAGTTGTCTTCAACGTAGCGGCAGTCGCTGGTGACTTCGGTCAGACCCAGCAGGCCGGACTCTTTGGTCAGCATTTTGTTGATAGCATCTACGCTCATACCCAGCGCGTCGTGCAGGTGGAAAATGATCGCCGGGTCGATATCGCCAGAGCGAGTACCCATCACCAGACCTTCCAGCGGGGTCAGACCCATGGAGGTATCAACGCATTTACCGTTACGGATAGCGGAAACGGAACCACCGTTGCCGAGGTGGCAGGTGATGATGTTCAGTTCTTCAACCGGCTTGTTCAGTACCTTAGCGGCTTCCTGAGTCACATAGTAGTGGCTGGTGCCGTGCGCGCCGTAACGACGTACGCCGTGCTCTTTGTACAGGCTGTACGGCAGGGCGTACAGGTAGGACTCTTCCGGCATGGTCTGATGGAACGCGGTGTCGAACACGGCAACGTTCTTGTCTTTCAGGTGCGGGAAGGATTTCAGCGCTTCAGCGATACCGATCAGGTGCGCCGGGTTGTGCAGCGGTGCGAAGGAAGCGGAATCTTTGATGCCCTGAATAACGGAATCGTCGATGACGACGGAACTGGTGTATTTTTCACCGCCGTGAACGATACGATGGCCAATTGCGGTCAGCTGTGCTGACAGTTCTGGTTTTTGTGCCAGAATAGTGTTAACGATAAAGTTCAGCGCTTCACTGTGAGCGGCGCCTGCGCCTAACTCAGCTTCGTGTTTGCCGCCGTCCATTTTCCATTTGATACGGGCTTCAGGAAGATGGAAACATTCGGCTAAACCGGAGAGATATTCGTCACCGTTAACGGCATCCAGGATAGCAAATTTCAGGGAAGAGCTACCGCAGTTCAGAACCAGTACTAACTTACTCGACATGGAAGTACCTTTTATGATACGTGGCTAAAAAAACATCAGTGTGTCACAAAGCGTAGCGCAGGATGACATCGACATTTATGATTAACATCATGCCTTGTTCTGTTTTCTGGCACGATGAGGGAAGTACATATGATTTTATGTCATTTTGCATAATTTTCCGCCAGCAGCAGAATATGCGATAATTTGACTAACCTGGTAAAAGGGTCTAACCGCCCTCTCAGGTGGGCACAGGATACCTGATTGCCGCATCCATTGCCAAAATCTTTTGAACGTTGTCATGCACAGTTGGTGTTTTGCACGAAAATTTTAAGTTTTATATGTAAAGTTGAGGTATAGCCATGTCGACCCCTGAGAATCGCCCCGTTAGCTTTTTCAGCTTGTTTCGTCGCGGGCAGCACTATGCGAAGACCTGGCCCCTCGATAAGCGATTGGCGCCGGTGTTTGTCGAAAACCGCATTATTCGCGCTACCCGCTACGCGATTCGCATCATGCCGCCGGTTGCGGTCTTCACCTTATGCTGGCAGATAGCGCTCGGCGGCCAGCTTGGCCCGGCCGTCGCCACCGCGTTGTTTGCCTTAAGCCTGCCGATGCAGGGACTGTGGTGGTTGGGCAAGCGTTCCGTGACGCCATTACCGCCATCAATATTGAACTGGTTTTATGAAGTGCGCGGCAAATTACAAGAGGCCGGGCAGGCGTTAGCGCCGGTTGACGGCAAGCCGGATTACCAGGCGTTGGCTGACACGCTTAAGCGCGCCTTCAAACAACTGGATAAAACTTTCCTTGATGATTTGTAATTCCATACGGAAAACGCATATAAAAGAAGGCGCATGATTTATGCGCCTTCTTTATTTCACGCCGTAAGTGCTACAGGAGTCAAAAATGGAAATGACCAATGCGCAGCGTCTGATTTTGTCCAATCAGTACAAGATGATGACTATGCTCGACCCGGACAACGCCGAACGTTACCGCCGTCTACAGACCATCATCGAGCGTGGATATGGGCTGCAAATGCGCGAGCTGGACCGCGAATTTGGCCAACTGACGGAAGAAACCTGCCGGACCATTATCGATATCATGGAGATGTACCACGCGCTGCACGTTTCGTGGACCAACCTGAAGGACGCCTCCGCTATCGATGAACGTCGGGTGACCTTCCTTGGTTTTGACGTCGCCACCGAGGCCCGCTATCTCGGCTACGTGCGCTTTATGGTCAATGTAGAAGGGCGCTATAGCCACTTCGATGCCGGTACTCACGGCTTTAACTCGCAGACGCCGATGTGGGAAAAATACCAGCGTATGCTGGCCGCCTGGCACTCCTGCCCGCGCCAGTATCACTTGAGTAGTAACGAAATTAACCAAATTATCAATGCCTGATGGAGGTGCCCGTGCAGTGTAAAGGTTTCCTGTTCGATCTCGACGGGACGCTGGTGGATTCTTTGCCGGTGGTCGAGCGTTCATGGTGTAAATGGGGCGATCGTTTCGGCATTCCGCACGATGAGATTCTCGGTTTCATTCACGGTAAACAGGCCATCACTTCGATTCGTCATTTTATGCCGGGGCGCAGCGAAGAGGATATTCAGGCCGAGTTCCGCTTCCTTGAGCAGATTGAAGCCACCGATATCGACGGCATTGTCGCACTGCCGGGCGCGTTAAGCTTGCTGAATACGCTTAATGAAGCGGGGATCCCGTGGGCTATCGTGACTTCGGGTTCCATTCCGGTTGCTCACGCCCGCCACCGCGCGGCAGGTCTGCCGATGCCGAAAGTGTTCGTTACCGCCGAGCAGGTGAAGAAGGGGAAACCGGCGCCGGATGCCTATCTGCTCGGCGCCGAGCTGCTGGGAATACCGGCACAACAGTGCGCGGTGGTGGAAGATGCGCCGGCGGGTCTGCTTTCCGGGCTGGCTGCCGGATGCCGCACCATCGCCGTCAACGTTCCGGCCGATGCGCCGCGCCTTGATGAGGCCGATCTGGTGCTGACGACCCTCGAAAGCTTGCGCATTGAGCGGCAGGCGGATGGCAATGTTCAGGTGAATCTTAAAGCATAATCTCATGACTTAGCCCCGCGTTGCCGGGGCTTTTTTGTGCCACAATTTCGGCTCCCTCTTCAGACAAGGATAAGTTGTGAACGGTGAATTGATTTGGGTGTTATCGCTACTGGCCATCGCGGTTGTCTTGTTTGCGACCGGCAAGGTGCGCATGGATGCCATCGCGCTGATGGTGATAGTTGCGTTTGTGCTTAGCGGTACCTTAACCCTCAGCGAAGCCTTCTCCGGCTTTAGCGATCCGAACGTTATTCTCATTGCTGCTTTATTTATCATTGGCGACGGCCTGGTGCGCACCGGCGTGGCGACTAAAATGGGCTCCTGGCTGGTCAAGGTTGCCGGCAATAGCGAAACCAAAATGCTGGTCTACCTGATGCTCACCGTTGCCGGACTGGGGGCGTTTATGAGCTCAACCGGCGTAGTGGCGATATTTATTCCGGTAGTGCTCAGCGTCTCGCTGCGTATGAATACCTCGCCGTCGCGGCTGATGATGCCGCTAAGCTTCGCCGGGCTGATTAGCGGCATGATGACGCTGGTGGCGACGCCGCCGAACCTGGTGGTCAACAGTGAGCTGCTGCGCGAGGGGTTGCATGGCTTCAGCTTCTTCAGCGTGACCCCGATTGGCCTGGTGGTGCTGGTGTTGGGTATCGTCTATATGCTGGTGATGCGCTTTATGCTGAAGGGCGAAGATGACAGCGCCGCCCGCGATGGCCGCAAGAAAAGCACCTTCCGCGATTTAATCAAAGAGTACCACCTCACCGGTAGGGCGCGCCGGCTGGCGATTCGTCCGGGCTCGCCGATGATCGGCCAGCGGCTTGATGATTTAAAGCTGCGTGAACGCTACTGCGCCAACGTTATCGGCGTCGAACGCTGGCGGCGTTTTCGCCGGGTGATCGTCAACGTTAACGGGGTGTCGGAGTTTCGCGCCCGCGACGTGTTGCTGATCGATATGTCGGCATCCGACGTCGATCTGCGGCAGTTTTGCGGCGAGCAGATGCTTGAGCCGATGGTGCTGCGCGGCGAATACTTTTCCGACCAGGCGCTGGACGTCGGTATGGCGGAAGTTTCGTTAATCCCTGACTCAGAGCTTATCGGCAAAACGGTGCGCGAGATGGCCTTCCGTACCCGTTTTGGTCTGAATATCGTTGGCCTGAAGCGCGATGGTAAAGCGCTCGACGGCGCGGTAGTCGATGAACAACTCCAGTTAGGCGACATTATGCTGGTAGTTGGCAACTGGCGGCAGATAGCCATGCTGGCAAAACGCGGCCGCGATTTTGTGGTGCTGAATATGCCGGTAGAGGTCAACGATGCTTCGCCCGCGCACAGCCAGGCGCCGCACGCCATTTTCTGCCTGGTGTTAATGGTAGCGCTGATGCTTACCGATGAAATCCCCAACCCTATCGCCGCAATCATCGCCTGCCTGTTGATGGGCAAGTTTCGCTGTATTAACGCCGAGAGCGCCTATAAGGCGATCCACTGGCCGAGCATCATTTTGATCGTGGGTATGATGCCCTTCGCCCTGGCGTTGCAGAAAACCGGCGGCGTGGATTTAGTGGTGCAGGGATTAATGGACGTCGCCGGAAGTAAAGGCCCCTATTTGATGCTGGGTTGTCTGTTTGTGATGTGCGCGGCGATTGGTCTGTTTATCTCGAATACCGCGACGGCGGTGCTGATGGCGCCAATTGCTCTGGCGGCGGCGAAATCGATGGGAGTATCGCCTTATCCTTTTGCCATGGTGGTGGCGATGGCGGCTTCGGCGGCGTTTATGACCCCGGTCTCTTCACCGGTTAATACGCTGGTGCTCGGACCCGGTAAATATTCGTTCAGTGATTTTGTCAAAATCGGTGTGCCCTTCACCGTACTGGTGATGGTGGTCTGCGTACTGCTGATCCCGGTACTCTTTCCGTTTTAATTCATTCAGGCCGGGCAGGGGCTGCCTGGCCTGAATATTAAAGCGGTGAATCCTGGCTGATTTCATCGAGCGACAGCTGGAAGCTCGGGACAAATACCTGCATAAAGTAATCCATCTCCGGGCTACGGCGCGACTCCAGCGTTTTTTCCAGCCGACCTTTCGCCAGCAGAAATTCGTTATTGCCGGCAGAAAGCTCTTCAAGACATTTCAGATAAGCGCACAGGGCGTCGGCCTGCTTCACAATCGACTGCTCTTCTTCGCTGTAATGGTGTTCATCAATCAGGGGCTCAAAGATATCGCGCAGCTCATCGGGAACCATATCGACCAGTTTTTGCTGAGCGATTTTTTCAATCGCCTTATATTCCTGGGCAATCTGCGAATTGAAATATTTCACCGGCGTGGGCAGATCGCCGGTGAGGACCTCGGAGGCATCGTGATACATCGCCAGCAGGGCAATGCGTTCGGCGTTGACCTGGCCGCCAAACTTGCGGTTCTTAATTGCCGCCAGCGCGTGGGCGACCATCGCCACCTGCAAACTGTGCTCGGAGACGTTCTCGGTGCGCACGTTGCGCATCAATGGCCAGCGGTTAATTAGTTTCAGGCGGGAGAGGTGGGCAAAGAAATGACTCTGACTCATAGGAACCCTTAAGCAGTGACAACATCGGGTTCCATTGTGCGCAGGGATCGCCGCCGGATGCAAATACCGGCGGCGGCGCGATTAAAGCTGATGATAGCCGGAGAGGAAGCGCCCGAAGCGGGAAATCGCCATTTCCAGGTCATCTTCACGCGGCAGGGTGACGATACGTACGTGATCCGGCCACGGCCAGTTGAACGCGGTACCCTGAACCAGCAGCACTTTCTCCTGCAGCAGGAAATCGAGCACCATTTTCTGGTCATCGTGGATATTAAAGCGTTTGGCGTCGATTTTCGGGAACATATACAGCGCGCCTTTCGGCTTGACGCAGGAGACGCCCGGGATCTCGTTGATTAACTCCCAGGCGCGGTTACGTTGCTCATACAAGCGCCCGCCTGGAATGATAAATTCGCTAATGCTCTGATAGCCGCCTAGCGCGGTTTGGATAGCGTGTTGCGCCGGGACGTTGGCGCACAGGCGCATCGAGGCCAGCATTTCCAGCCCTTCGATATAGCCTTTGGCGTGCTTTTTCGGCCCGTTCAGCACCATCCAGCCCTGGCGGAAACCAGCGACGCGATAGGTCTTCGACAGCCCGTTGAAGGTGACGGTTAACATATCCGGCGCCAGTGCGGCGATAGAGTGATGTTCGGCGTCGTCATACAGGATCTTGTCGTAGATTTCGTCGGCGAAAATAATCAGGTTGTGCTGACGGGCGATCTCGACAATCTCCTGCAGCAGCTCTTTGGAATAAACGGCGCCCGTTGGGTTATTCGGGTTAATGATGACGATCCCGCGGGTGCGCGGCGTTATTTTGGCGCGGATATCGTCGAGATCCGGGAACCAGTCTGAGGATTCGTCGCACAGATAGTGCACCGCTTTGCCGCTGGAAAGCGAGACCGCTGCGGTCCACAGCGGGTAGTCCGGGGCTGGAACCAGCATTTCGTCGCCGCTGTTGAGCAGCGCCTGCATGGCCTGGACTATCAGCTCGGAAACGCCGTTACCGATATAGATATCTTCCACGGTAACATCGCGCATTCCGCGCGCCTGGTAGTGCTGCATAATTGCTTTACGGGCGGAATAGAGACCTTTTGAGTCGCTGTAGCCCTGGGCGGTCGGCAGATTGCGGATAACGTCGACGAGGATTTCGTCAGGCGCATCAAAGCCGAACGGCGCCGGGTTGCCGATATTCAGCTTGAGTACCTTGTTGCCTTCTTCTTCAAGGCGTTTTGCTTCTTTGAGAACCGGACCGCGGATGTCGTAACAGACATTCTCTAACTTGCTGGATTTTTCGATAGGGGACATGAACCTTTGACCTTTTAGCTGTTATCGCCACTCCCTGCCGTGGAAGTCAGCACGGAACAATGTACTCCGCATCCCCGCTGTTTTGAAGGGTTAACAGGAGAAGATTTTGCGAATAGTATTTTTTTAGAGTAATGAATTTGTCTGTGTAATGGCGTTATTCTTTATATAATGTGCCTGATATGGGTTTTAGAATGGTTTTATGTTGCGCATATTGCGCAGATACATGGATATTTATCTGGTTTGTTGCTGATGGAAAAAGCGGGTTGCCTGAATTTTAACCGCTAAAAGACACTATGCTAATAAGAAAGAGGGTGCTGATAACTGTAGCAACTATGTTAATTTTTTTTAATAAAACATGCCAATTAATGAATCAGGTATATTTGATTGCATAGATTATTTCGGGTTTTGTTAATTTAATTATAGTGCTGCAAAAATGTTTAAAATTACCTTAGATAATACTGATTAGCGCTTATAAATATTGTGGTTTTCGGTTAGGATATGACGGTTAATATCGACGTATAAACCTCTGTTTAACGGCGTGATTTTATTAATATATTGTTATTGCAGGCTTTTTTGTTTGTGTTCCAGCAGGCGTTGTTATGCGTGTCGGGCTTCCGGGCGTAACGAGATTTGTTATTGCAGACTTTGTTTGAGATTCATCACATAACGTAAGTCTCAGTAATTAAAAATGCGTAGAGCTACGAACAAAATATTACTCAAATTTTTCGCACATTTGTCGCGAACGAGTGCTTTCACATGCAATGACGTTCTTCCAGTTGTCATCTGCGGCAATTGTCCGCTCGGCACGAGGCTCATGGAATAGCCGGAAACCTGGATACAGCATCAACAAGGCAGGCCAGCATCAGCGCCTGTAAGTGAAGAAATATGATAAATGCAAATCGTCCGATACTGAATCTCGATCTCGATCTGCTGCGGACCTTCGTCGCCGTCGCCGATCTGAGCACCTTTGCGGCGGCCGCTGCCGCGGTATGTCGTACCCAGTCCGCCGTCAGTCAGCAGATGCAGCGCCTGGAGCAACTGGTTGGCAAAGAGCTTTTCGCTCGACATGGGCGTAATAAATTACTGACCGAGCAGGGGATCCAACTGCTCAGCTACGCGCGCAAAATACTGCGTTTTAATGATGAAGCCTGCATGTCGCTAATGTTTGGCAGCCTGCAGGGGACGCTGACTATCGGCGCTGCCGATGAAACGGCGGATACCATCCTGCCTTATCTGCTCAATCGAATCGGCAGCTTCTATCCCAAACTGACGCTGGAAATTAAGGTCCTGAATTACGCCGATATCGTTGCGAAGTTAGGCAGCGGCGAGATCGATCTGGCGTTAACCACTCATCAAACCGGCGAATTTGATGTCCTGACGCTGCGTACCTCGCCGACGCTGTGGTACTGCGCCGCGGATTATGTACTGGCGCACGGAGAATCTGTTCCGCTGGTGCTGCTCGAAGAGTCCGGGCCGTTCCGTGAAGATATCATTTCCGCGCTTAATGCCGCGCAGGTCCCCTGGCATCTGGCGCATGCCGCCAGTTCTCTGGCCGGGGTAAAAGCCGCGGTGAAGGCGGGGCTTGGCGTCACCGCGCGACCGGTTGAAATGATGAGCCCTGAGCTGCGCGTGCCGGGTAAAAGCGACGGTTTGCCCGGCCTGCCGGATACCCATTATGTGTTGAGCTGTAATCCACAGCGGGAAAACGAGCTGGCGCAGGCAATTTTTCAGTCGCTGAGCCAGGACCATAACCCGTGGAAAACAGAAACGCTCTATACCCCGGAAGGGGGAGACGGCTCCCTGGTTTCATAAAGCCAAATTATCATATATCGATCACAATAATCCGGTAACAAAATGTAAGTGTAAAAAAGAGCCGCCGATCGACAAAATGAGGTCAGTGGCTCTTTTTTTTTATATTTTACAAGGATTTTAAGCAGTTTAATAATTTATTGATATATGAATCAATAGGTTGGCCAGGAAGTGGCCATTGTTTCCCTGTTTTTAGCTGCAGTTTCAATACTTCCTGCTAATGTTAAAAAACCGGACGGATTGTTGCCGTTTTCCAGATGTAATTAACAAAAGCGTGTCACAGATCAAGAAAATACCCCTACTTGGGGGGAGGAATCGCGGCCAAATCCTGTCAAAATAGATTGGCGAAACTGATTTACGTCTAAAACGGACACGATTCAACAACACTAAATCCGAATGATATGCAAGGTTATTACGCAACAAAGGGCATTTAATGTTAATGAAAAGATTCCAATGTAAATTAATGTAGTTAAAACTTTTGTTAAAGTTGACAAAAGGTTAAAGAAAGGGGTAAAAAGCCACGGCATTTGGGCTTCCTCATCAACCAGGGACGCTTTTTTGCAAGGTCATTTTTTTATTCCTCCCGTGAAACGCTGTGGCGTTCATCTGCCATCAAGAGCAGAGGGTTTTGGCGCTACACTTTTTTGGTTAAGCAATGCGTATGTCAACATCCACTGAAGTCATCGCTCATCATTGGGCATTCGCTATATTTCTCATCATCGCTATCGGTCTGTGCTGCCTGATGCTCGTCGGCGGCTGGTACCTCGGCGGTCGCGCGCGCGCGCGTAGCAAAAACACGCCGTTTGAATCGGGGATCGACTCCGTTGGTTCGGCCCGCTTACGTCTTTCTGCGAAGTTTTATCTGGTCGCCATGTTCTTCGTTATCTTCGACGTGGAAGCCCTGTATCTCTACGCATGGTCAACCTCCATTCGCGAAAGCGGCTGGGTTGGCTTTGTGGAAGCCGCAATTTTCATTTTAGTGCTACTGGCTGGTCTGGTTTACCTTGTTCGCATCGGCGCACTGGACTGGACGCCTGCGCGTTCCCGTCGCACGCTGGTTAACCCGGAAACAGACAGTCCCACTAACCGTCATATGCAGTAAAAGCGAGGCAATAAGATGGATTATACGCTCACCCGCATAGATCCTAACGGTGAGAACGACCGTTACCCCCTGCAAAAACAGGAGATCGTAACCGACCCCCTGGAGCAAGAAGTCAATAAAAGCGTGTATATGGGGAAACTCGAACATGCGCTGCATGACATGGTGAACTGGGGCCGTAAGAACTCGATTTGGCCGTACAACTTCGGCCTGTCTTGCTGCTATGTAGAAATGGTGACGTCATTCACTGCGGTGCATGACGTTGCGCGTTTTGGCGCGGAAGTACTGCGTGCCTCTCCGCGTCAGGCCGACCTGATGGTGGTCGCCGGCACCTGCTTCACCAAAATGGCCCCGGTAATTCAGCGCCTGTACGATCAGATGCTGGAGCCGAAGTGGGTTATCTCTATGGGCGCATGCGCTAACTCCGGCGGGATGTACGATATCTACTCCGTCGTGCAGGGCGTGGACAAGTTTATTCCGGTGGATGTTTACATCCCGGGCTGTCCGCCGCGTCCGGAAGCTTATATGCAGGCGCTGATGCTGCTGCAGGAATCCATTGGTAAAGAGCGCCGTCCTCTCTCCTGGGTGGTTGGCGATCAGGGCGTCTATCGCGCCAACATGCAATCCGAGCGCGAGCGTAAACGCGGCGAACGAATTGCGGTGACCAATCTGCGGACTCCGGACGAGATTTAACTTGCGCCTGCGGGCGGGAACCAGACTTCGCAAATCAATCTACAAAAGCAGCGAAGCCTCGCCCGGCAGTCACCACGGACCTTTTGCAATGGTGAACAATATGACTGATTTAACCGCGCATGACGCCGCACCAGCCTGGCAAACCCGCGATCACCTTGATGACCCGGTGATCGGCGAACTGCGCAACCGTTTTGGGCCGGATGCCTTTACCGTTCAGCCTACCCGTACCGGCGTTCCGGTGGTGTGGGTGAAGCGCGAACAGCTGCTTGAGGTGGGTGATTTCCTGAAGAGATTGCCAAAACCTTACGTGATGCTGTTTGACCTGCACGGCATGGACGAACGTTTACGTACGCACCGCGATGGCTTGCCAGCCGCGGATTTTTCCGTTTTCTACCACCTGATCTCAGTAGACCGCAACCGCGATATCATGCTCAAGGTGGCGTTGTCTGAAAACGATCTGCATCTGCCGACCTTCACCAAACTTTTCCCTAACGCCAACTGGTATGAGCGTGAAACCTGGGAAATGTTTGGCGTGACCTTTGACGGTCACCCGAATCTGCGCCGCATCATGATGCCGCCTACCTGGGAAGGCCACCCGCTGCGTAAAGACTATCCGGCGCGCGCCACCGAATTCGATCCGTTTGAGCTGACTAAAGCCAAGCAGGATCTGGAAATGGAAGCGTTAACCTTCAAGCCGGAAGAGTGGGGCATGAAGCGCGGCACCGAAAACGAGGACTTTATGTTCCTCAACCTCGGCCCGAACCACCCATCCGCTCACGGCGCATTCCGTATCATTCTGCAGCTGGATGGCGAAGAGATCGTCGACTGCGTGCCGGATATCGGCTACCACCACCGCGGCGCGGAGAAGATGGGCGAACGCCAGTCCTGGCACAGCTACATCCCTTACACCGACCGTATTGAATACCTCGGCGGCTGCGTCAACGAGATGCCGTACGTACTGGCGGTGGAAAAACTGGCCGGGATCACCGTGCCGGATCGCGTGAACGTGATCCGCGTGATGCTGTCCGAACTGTTCCGCATCAACAGCCACCTGCTGTATATCTCGACCTTTATTCAGGACGTCGGCGCGATGACGCCGGTCTTCTTCGCCTTTACCGACCGTCAGAAAATCTACGATCTGGTCGAAGCGATCACCGGTTTCCGTATGCACCCGGCGTGGTTCCGCATCGGCGGCGTCGCCCACGACCTGCCGCGCGGCTGGGATCGCCTGCTGCGTGAATTCCTTGAGTGGATGCCGAAGCGCTTGGATTCCTATGAGAAAGCCGCGCTGCGCAACACCATTCTGATTGGTCGCTCGAAAGGCGTTGCCGCCTACACCGCGAAAGAAGCGCTGGAGTGGGGCACCACCGGCGCAGGTCTGCGCGCGACCGGTATCGGCTTCGACGTGCGTAAATGGCGTCCTTATTCTGGCTACGAAAACTTCGACTTTGAAATCCCGACCGGCGGCGGCGTTTCCGACTGCTACACCCGCGTGATGCTGAAAGTGGAAGAGCTGCGCCAGAGCCTGCGCATTCTCCAGCAGTGCCTCGATAATATGCCGGAAGGCCCGTTCAAAGCGGATCACCCGCTGACCACGCCGCCGCCGAAAGAGCGCACGCTGCAGCACATTGAGACCCTGATTACTCACTTCTTGCAGGTTTCCTGGGGCCCGGTGATGCCGGCCAACGAATCCTTCCAGATGGTTGAAGCGACGAAGGGGATTAACAGTTACTACCTGACCAGCGACGGCAGCACCATGAGCTACCGTACCCGTATTCGTACCCCGAGCTATGCGCACCTGCAGCAGATCCCGGCGGCGATCCGCGGCAGCCTGGTATCCGACCTTATTGTCTATCTGGGTAGTATCGATTTTGTTATGTCAGACGTGGACCGCTAATTATGCACGAGAATCAACAACCACAAACCGAGGCTTTTGAGCTGAGTGCGGCAGAGCGTGAGGCTATTGAGCACGAGAAGCACCACTACGAAGACCCGCGTGCGGCGTCCATCGAAGCGCTGAAAATTGTTCAAAAACAGCGCGGCTGGGTGCCGGATGGCGCGATCTATGCGATCGCCGATGTGCTGGGGATCCCGGCAAGCGACGTCGAAGGCGTGGCGACATTCTATAGCCAGATCTTCCGCCAGCCGGTTGGCCGTCACGTGATCCGCTACTGCGACAGCGTGGTGTGCCATATCACCGGCTTCCAGGGGATCCAGTCGGCTATCGAGAAAAAGCTGGACATCAAACCGGGTCAAACCACCTTTGATGGCCGCTTCACGCTGCTGCCGACCTGTTGCCTTGGCAACTGCGACAAGGGGCCGACCATGATGATTGATGACGACACGCACAGTTATCTGACGCCGGAAGCGATTCCTGACCTCCTGGAGCGGTATAAATGAAAACCATTATTCGTACTGCCGAAACGCATCCATTAACCTGGCGTCTGCGCGATGACAAGCAGCCGGTGTGGCTGGACGAGTATCGCAGCAAAAACGGTTATGAAGGGGCGCGCAAAGCCTTAAGCGGCATGGCGCCGGATGAAATCGTCAATGCGGTAAAAGACGCCGGCCTGAAGGGGCGCGGCGGCGCGGGCTTTTCCACCGGTCTGAAGTGGAGCCTGATGCCGAAAGACGAGTCCATGAACATCCGTTACCTGCTGTGTAACGCCGATGAAATGGAACCGGGCACCTATAAAGACCGTCTGCTGATGGAACAGCTGCCGCACCTGCTGGTGGAAGGTATGCTGATCTCCGCCTTTGCGCTGAAGGCCTACCGCGGTTACATCTTCCTGCGCGGCGAATATATCGAAGCGGCGCAGCATCTGCGTCGCGCGATTGCCGAAGCCACCGAGGCGGGCCTGTTGGGGAAAAATATCCTTGGCACCGGTTTTGACTTCGAACTGTTCGTGCACACCGGGGCAGGGCGCTACATCTGCGGTGAAGAGACCGCGCTTATCAACTCGCTGGAAGGCCGCCGCGCGAACCCGCGTTCCAAGCCGCCGTTCCCGGCAAGCTCTGGCGTGTGGGGTAAACCGACCTGCGTTAACAACGTTGAAACCCTGTGCAACGTGCCAGCCATTCTCGCCAACGGCGTGGAGTGGTACCAGAATATTTCAACCAGCAAAGATGCCGGCACCAAGCTGATGGGCTTCTCCGGGCGCGTGAAGAATCCGGGCGTCTGGGAACTGCCGTTCGGCACCACCGCGCGCGAGATCCTCGAAGATTACGCCGGCGGCATGCGCGATGGCCTGAAGTTTAAAGCCTGGCAGCCGGGCGGCGCCGGTACCGACTTCCTGACCGAAGCGCACCTCGATTTGCCGATGGAGTTTGAAAGCATTGGTAAGGCAGGGAGCCGTCTGGGTACCGCGCTGGCGATGGCCGTCGACCACGAGATCGGCATGGTTCCGCTGGTGCGCAACCTCGAAGAATTTTTTGCCCGCGAATCCTGCGGCTGGTGTACGCCTTGCCGCGACGGCCTGCCGTGGAGCGTGAAGATCCTGCGCGCCCTGGAGCGCGGCGAAGGCCAGCCTGGCGACATCGAAACCCTTGAGCAACTGTGTCGATTCCTCGGGCCGGGTAAAACCTTCTGCGCGCACGCGCCGGGCGCGGTTGAACCGCTGCAGAGCGCTATCAAATATTTCCGCGAAGAATTCGAGGCTGGCATTAAGCAGCAGTTCAGCAATACCCATGCAATTAACGGTATTCAGCCGAACCTGCTTAAGACGCGCTGGTAATCTAAAGGTTTTTTATTTTTGGAAGCACGCAAATGGCTACGATTCATGTAGACGGCAAAGAATACGAGGTCAACGGAGCGGACAACCTGCTAGAGGCTTGTCTCTCTCTTGGTCTTGATATTCCATACTTTTGCTGGCACCCGGCGCTAGGGAGCGTCGGTGCTTGCCGCCAGTGTGCGGTGAAGCAATATCAGAACGCGGAAGACACGCGTGGTCGCCTGGTGATGTCCTGTATGACTCCGGCATCCGACGGCACCTTTATTTCTATTGACGACGGCGAAGCGAAGCAGTTCCGCGAAAGCGTGGTGGAGTGGCTGATGACCAACCACCCGCACGACTGCCCGGTCTGCGAAGAGGGCGGCAACTGCCACCTGCAGGATATGACGGTCATGACCGGTCATAGCTTCCGCCGCTATCGTTTCACCAAGCGTACCCACCGCAACCAGGATCTGGGGCCATTTATTTCTCACGAAATGAACCGCTGCATCGCCTGCTACCGCTGCGTTCGCTACTATAAAGATTATGCCGACGGCACCGATCTGGGCGTTTATGGCGCTCATGACAACGTCTACTTCGGCCGCCCGGAAGATGGCACGCTGGAAAGCGAGTTCTCCGGTAACCTGGTTGAAGTTTGCCCGACCGGCGTCTTCACCGATAAAACGCACTCCGAGCGTTACAACCGTAAGTGGGACATGCAGTTTGCGCCGAGCATCTGCCAGCAGTGTTCCATTGGCTGTAACATCAGCCCTGGCGAACGCTATGGCGAGCTGCGTCGTATCGAAAACCGCTATAACGGTACCGTTAACCGCTACTTCCTCTGCGACCGCGGTCGTTTCGGCTATGGCTACGTAAACCTCAAAGATCGTCCGCGTCAGCCGGTTCAGCGCCGCGGCGACGATCTGATCGCGCTCAACGCCGAACAGGCGATGCAGGGGGCGGCGGATATCCTGCGTCAGTCGAAGAAAGTCATTGGTATCGGTTCTCCGCGCGCCAGCATTGAAAGCAACTTCGCGCTGCGTGAGCTGGTCGGTAGCGAAAACTTCTATACCGGCATCGCTAAAGGCGAACAAGCGCGCCTGCAGATGATGCTTAAAGTGCTGCGTGAAGGCGGGATCCATACCCCGACGCTGCGCGATATCGAATCCTACGATGCGGTACTGGTGCTGGGCGAAGACATTACCCAGACCGGCGCGCGCGTTGCCCTGGCAGTACGCCAGGCGGTGAAAGGGAAAGCACGTGAAATGGCGGCGGCGCAGAAAGTGGCCGACTGGCAGATTGCGGCAATTCTCAACATCGGACAGCGCGCCAAGCATCCGTTATTTGTCACTAATATCGACGACACGCGTCTGGATGACATCGCGGCGTGGACTTACCGCGCGCCGGTGGAAGATCAGGCGCGTCTGGGCTTCGCTATCGCCCATGCGCTGGATGACAGCGCGCCGGCGGTTGATGGCCTGAGCCATGACCTGCAGGGTAAAGTCGATGTGATCGTTCAGGCGCTGGCCGGGGCGAAAAAACCGCTGATTATCTCCGGCACTAACGCCGGCAGCATGGAAATCATTCAGGCTGCCGCTAACGTGGCGAAAGCGTTGAAAGGCCGCGGCGCCGATGTTGGCATCACGATGGTTGCCCGCGCGGTGAACAGCGTCGGTCTGGGCATGATCGGCGGCGGCTCGCTTGAAGAGGCGCTGGACGAACTGGAAAGCGGCGCCGCAGACGCGGTTATCGTGCTGGAAAACGACCTGCACCGTCATGCTTCCGCCGCGCGCGTCGACGCAGCGCTTGCGAAAGCGCCGCTGGTGATGGTGGTTGACCATCAGCGCACCGCGATTATGGACAAAGCGCACCTGGTGCTCTCCGCGGCAAGCTTTGCGGAAAGCGACGGTACCGTGGTGAACAACGAAGGCCGCGCCCAGCGCTTCTTCCAGGTTTACGACCCGGCTTACTACGACGCGAAAACCGTGATGCTGGAAAGCTGGCGCTGGCTGCATTCGCTGCACAGTACCGTTAACAACCGTCAGGTTGACTGGACGCAGCTGGACCACGTCATTGATGCGGCGATTGCCGCCCTGCCGCAGCTGGCGGGCATTAAAGATGCCGCGCCGGATGCGACCTTCCGCATTCGCGGCCAGAAGCTGGCGCGTGAACCGCACCGCTACAGCGGCCGCACGGCGATGCGCGCTAACATCAGCGTGCACGAGCCGCGTCAGCCGCAGGATAAAGACACCATGTTCGCCTTCTCAATGGAAGGGAACAACCAGCCGTCCGCGCCGCGTTCGCAGATCCCGTTCGCCTGGGCGCCGGGCTGGAACTCCCCGCAGGCATGGAACAAATTCCAGGATGAAGTGGGCGGTAAACTGCGCCACGGCGATCCGGGCGTGCGTCTGATTGAAGCTTCCGCCAGCGGGCTGGAGTACTTCACGGCGGTTCCGGCCAGCTTCCACGCGGAAGAGGGCAAATGGCGTATCGCGCCTTACTACCACCTGTTTGGCAGCGATGAGCTGTCTCAGCGCTCTCCGGTGTTCCAGAGCCGGATGCCTGAGCCGTACATCAAGCTGAACCCGGCGGATGCCGCAAAGCTTGGCGTCAACGCCGGAGCGATGGTTTCCTTCAGCGTAGAAGGCCAGACGCTGAGTCTGCCGCTGGTTATTTCTGAAGGACTGGCCGCGGGACAGGTTGGCTTACCGATGGGCATGCCGGGCATCGCGCCGGTACTGGCCGGGGCGCGTATTGATTCACTGCAGGAGGCGCAAGCATGAGTTGGTTAACGCCGGATCTTATCGACATTCTGTTAAGCATCCTGAAGGCCGTGGTCATTCTGCTGGTGGTCGTCACCTGCGGCGCGTTCATGAGCTTCGGCGAGCGTCGTCTGCTCGGCCTGTTCCAGAACCGCTACGGACCTAACCGCGTGGGCTGGGGCGGTTCGCTGCAGCTGGTCGCCGACATGATCAAGATGTTCTTCAAAGAGGACTGGATCCCGCGCTTCTCCGATCGCGTGATCTTTACTCTGGCGCCGGTTATCGCCTTTACCTCGTTGCTGCTGGCCTTTGCTATCGTGCCGGTTAGCCCGTCGTGGGTGGTCGCCGACCTGAACATCGGTATTCTGTTCTTCCTGATGATGGCAGGCCTGGCGGTTTACGCGGTCCTGTTCGCCGGTTGGTCGAGCAACAACAAATACTCGCTGCTGGGGGCGATGCGTGCTTCCGCACAAACGTTGAGCTACGAAGTGTTCCTTGGTCTCTCCCTGATGGGTGTGGTGGCGCAGGCGGGGTCATTCAACATGACCGATATCGTCAACAACCAGGCGCATCTGTGGAACGTCATCCCGCAGTTCTTCGGCTTCGTGACTTTCGCTATCGCCGGCGTGGCGGTGTGTCACCGTCACCCATTCGACCAGCCGGAAGCGGAGCAGGAACTGGCCGATGGTTACCACATTGAATATTCCGGTATGAAATTCGGTCTGTTCTTCGTCGGTGAATACATCGGTATCGTCACCGTCTCAGCGCTGATCGTTACGCTGTTCTTCGGCGGCTGGAATGGCCCGTGGTTACCGCCTTTCATCTGGTTCGCGCTGAAAACCGCGTTCTTCATGATGATGTTCATTTTGATCCGCGCATCATTACCGCGTCCGCGTTATGACCAGGTAATGTCCTTTGGCTGGAAGGTATGCCTGCCGTTAACGCTGGTCAACTTGTTGGTAACGGCGGCTGTCATTCTCTGGCAGGCGCAATAAGGGGTGAATTGAACATGACCTTAAAAGAATTATTGGTAGGGTTCGGCACCCAGGTCCGCAGTATTTGCATGATCGGGATGCACGCCTTCGCCAAACGTGAAACTCAGATGTACCCGGAAGAGCCGGTATATCTGCCGCCGCGCTATCGTGGCCGTATCGTGCTGACGCGCGATCCGGACGGTGAAGAGCGCTGCGTTGCCTGTAACCTGTGTGCGGTAGCCTGCCCGGTTGGCTGTATTTCTCTGCAGAAAGCAGAGACCAAAGACGGCCGCTGGTACCCGGAGTTCTTCCGCATCAACTTCTCACGCTGCATTTTCTGCGGCCTGTGCGAAGAAGCGTGCCCGACCACGGCGATTCAGTTGACCCCGGACTTCGAACTGGGCGAATACAAACGTCAGGATCTGGTGTACGAAAAAGAGGATCTGCTGATTTCCGGTCCGGGCAAATACCCGGAATATAACTTCTACCGGATGGCGGGTATGGCAATCGACGGCAAAGATAAGGGCGAAGCGGAAAACGAAGCTAAGCCAATCGACGTCAAGAGCCTGTTACCGTAAGGAGAGGGGCAATGGAATTCGCTTTTTATATCTGTGGCCTGATAGCCATCCTCGCAACCTTGCGGGTCGTCACCCACACCAATCCGGTGCACGCGCTGCTGTACCTGATCATTTCGCTGTTAGCGATTGCCGGGGTGTTTTTCTCGCTGGGCGCTTACTTCGCCGGTGCGCTGGAAATCATCGTTTACGCCGGGGCCATTATGGTGCTGTTCGTGTTCGTGGTGATGATGCTCAACCTGGGCGGCACCGAGATCGAACAGGAACGCAAATGGCTGCAGCCGGGGATCTGGATTGGCCCGGCCATCCTTTCCGCGGTGCTGCTGGTGGTTATCGTTTACGCCATCCTGGGCATCAATGACCAGGGTATCGACGGCGCGGCGATCAACGCCAAAGAAGTGGGTATTGCGCTGTTTGGGCCGTACGTCCTGGCGGTGGAGCTGGCCTCCATGCTGCTGCTGGCGGGCCTGGTTGTCGCCTTCCACATTGGCCGCGAAGAGCGCGCCGGTGAGGTGCTGAGCAACCGCGTGAACGACAGCGACAAAAGAAAAACGGAGGAACACGCATGATCCCCTTAACACATGGACTGATCCTCGCCGCCATCCTGTTTGTGCTCGGCCTGACTGGTCTTGTGATCCGCCGCAATCTGCTATTTATGCTGATTAGCCTGGAAATCATGATTAACGCCGCCGCGCTGGCATTCGTGGTCGCGGGAAGCTACTGGGGCCAGACTGATGGTCAGATTATGTATATCCTCGCTATCAGCCTCGCGGCTGCGGAAGCGAGTATCGGTCTGGCGCTGCTGCTGCAGCTCCATCGTCGCCGCCAGAACCTGAACATCGATTCAGTAAGTGAGTTGCGTGGATGAACATGCTTGCCTTAACCATTCTTCTGCCATTGATTGGCTTTGTGCTGCTGGCCTTCTCCCGCGGACGCTGGTCGGAAAATCTTTCCGCCACCGTTGGGATGGGCTCGGTAGGCCTGGCGGCGCTGGTGACGGCGTACGTCGGCGTCGACTTTTTCGCTAACGGCAAACAGGCGGTCAGCGTACCGCTGTGGAACTGGATGTCGGTCGGTGATTTCAACATCGGCTTCAACCTGGTGCTGGATGGCCTGTCTCTGACCATGCTCTCCGTGGTTACCGGCGTCGGCTTCCTGATCCACATGTTCGCCTCCTGGTACATGCGCGGCGAAGAGGGCTACTCTCGCTTCTTCGCTTACACCAACCTGTTTATCGCCAGCATGGTCGTTCTGGTGCTGGCCGATAACCTGCTGTTGATGTACCTGGGTTGGGAAGGCGTGGGTCTCTGTTCTTACCTGCTGATCGGTTTCTACTACACCGCTCCGAAGAACAACGCCGCGGCGATGAAAGCGTTCGTGGTCACCCGCGTCGGCGACGTGTTCCTCGCCTTCGCGCTGTTCATTCTTTATAACGAACTGGGCACCCTGAACTTCCGTGAAATGGTTGAGCTGGCGCCGCAGCACTTCGCTAACGGCAGCACCACGCTGCAGTGGGCGACGCTGATGCTGCTCGGCGGCGCGGTCGGTAAATCCGCTCAGCTTCCGCTGCAAACGTGGCTTGCCGATGCGATGGCGGGCCCGACGCCGGTCTCTGCGCTGATCCACGCCGCTACCATGGTGACCGCGGGCGTGTACCTGATTGCCCGTACCCACGGCCTGTTCCTGATGACGCCGGAAGTGCTGCATCTGGTCGGTATCGTTGGCGCAATCACGCTGGTGCTGGCGGGCTTCGCCGCGCTGGTGCAGACCGACATCAAACGCGTGCTGGCTTACTCGACCATGAGCCAGATTGGCTACATGTTCCTCGCGCTGGGCGTGCAGGCATGGGACGCGGCGATCTTCCACCTGATGACGCACGCGTTCTTTAAAGCGCTGCTGTTCCTGTCGTCCGGTTCGGTGATCCTCGCCTGCCATCACGAACAGAACATCTTCAAGATGGGCGGCCTGCGCAAATCCATTCCGCTGGTTTATGTCTGCTTCCTGGTGGGGGGCGCGGCGCTGTCCGCTCTGCCGCTTATCACCGCAGGCTTCTTCAGTAAGGATGAGATTCTGGCTGGCGCGATGGCCAACGGCCATATCAATCTGATGATAGCGGGCCTGGTCGGCGCCTTTATGACCTCGCTGTATACTTTCCGTATGATTTTCATCGTGTTCCACGGTAAAGAGCAAATTCACGCGCACGCAGGGAAGGGGATTACCCACCATCTGCCGCTGATTGTGCTGCTGATTCTGTCCACCTTCGTTGGCGCGCTGATTGTGCCGCCGCTGGAAGGCGTTCTGCCGCAGACCACTGAGCTCGCTCACGGTAGCGTGATGACGCTGGAAATGACCTCCGGGATTATCGCTATTGCCGGCATCCTGATCGCCGCGTGGCTGTGGCTGGGCAAACGTACGCTGGTGACTTCCATCGCCAACAGCGCGCCTGGCCGCTTCTTCGGCACCTGGTGGTTCCATGCCTGGGGCTTCGACTGGTTATACGACAAAGTGTTCGTGAAACCATTCCTCGGTATTGCCTGGCTGCTGAAGAGCGATCCGCTGAACTCGTTGATGAATATCCCGGCGATTCTGTCCCGCTTCGCAGGCAAAGGTCTGCTGGTGAGCGAGAACGGCTATCTGCGCTGGTATGTGGCTTCAATGAGCATCGGCGCGGTGGTGGTGCTGGCTCTGCTGATGGTACTGCGTTGAGTTTGTTGGCTGGATGAACGATTGCCGGATAGCGCTGCGCTTATCCGGCCTACAAACCCAAAAATAATTTTTAGAATTCGTTGAAAATCTGTTCCTGATGTACAGGCGTCATCGGCGAAGTCAGACCGGAGACCGCCAGCGCAGAGCAACCGGAGCGTACTGAAGTACGTGAGGATTGCGAGCACTGCCGGGATTTGGGCTGACGAGTGAGATAGCCTGAGCAGGAGTAAATATAAGGGACATACTTAGCTATGTTATTACCCTGGTTGATATTAATCCCCTTTATTGGCGGCTTCCTGTGCTGGCAGACTGAACGCTTTGGCGTGAAACTGCCGCGCTGGATTGCGCTGATTACCATGGGACTGACGCTGGTGCTTGGCCTGCAGCTGTGGATGCAGGGCGGCTATTCTCTGACGCAATCCGCGGGGATTCCGCAGTGGCAGTCGGAATTCGTGCTGCCGTGGATCCCACGTTTCGGCATTAGCATCCATCTGGCGATTGACGGTTTGTCGCTGCTCATGGTGGTGCTGACCGGCCTGCTCGGCGTGTTGGCGGTGCTCTGTTCCTGGCGCGAAATCGAAAAGTACCAGGGATTTTTCCACCTCAACCTGATGTGGATCCTGGGCGGCGTCATCGGCGTATTCCTCGCCATCGACATGTTCCTGTTCTTCTTCTTCTGGGAAATGATGTTGGTGCCGATGTACTTCCTGATCGCGCTGTGGGGTCACAAAGCCTCTGACGGTAAAACGCGTATCACGGCGGCCACCAAGTTCTTCATCTATACCCAGGCGAGCGGCCTGGTGATGCTGATCGCCATTCTGGCGCTGGCATTCGTCCATTTCAACGCCACCGGCGTGTGGACCTTCAACTATGAAGAGCTGCTGAAAACCCCGATGTCGCACGGCGTGGAATACATGCTGATGCTCGGCTTCTTCATCGCCTTCGCGGTGAAAATGCCGGTGGTGCCGCTGCACGGCTGGCTACCGGACGCCCACTCCCAGGCGCCGACTGCCGGTTCCGTCGACCTCGCGGGCATCTTGTTGAAAACCGCAGCCTACGGTCTGCTGCGCTTTGCGCTGCCGCTGTTCCCGAACGCCTCCGCCGAGTTTGCGCCAATCGCCATGTGGCTGGGCGTGGTCGGTATCTTCTACGGCGCGTGGATGGCCTTCGCCCAGACCGATATCAAACGTCTGATTGCATACACCTCCGTTTCCCACATGGGCTTCGTGCTGATTGCTATCTACACCGGTAGCCAGCTGGCTTATCAAGGGGCGGTGATTCAGATGATTGCCCACGGTCTGTCCGCGGCGGGTCTGTTCATTCTGTGTGGTCAGCTGTACGAACGTCTGCACACCCGCGATATGCGCCAGATGGGCGGCTTGTGGAGCAAAATTAAATGGCTGCCGGCGATGTCGATGTTCTTCGCTGTCGCCACCCTGGGGATGCCGGGCACCGGTAACTTTGTCGGCGAATTTATGATTCTGTTCGGCAGCTATAAAGTGGTGCCGGTGATTACCGTTATCTCGACCTTTGGTCTGGTATTCGCTTCCGTTTACTCGCTGTCGATGCTGCATCGCGCCTACTTCGGTAAGGCGAAAAGCGAAATCGCGACGAAAGAGCTGCCGGGGATGTCCCTGCGTGAACTGTCTATCATCCTGCTGCTGGTGGTGCTGCTGGTGCTGTTGGGCTTCTTCCCGCAGCCGATTCTCGACACCTCGCATGCTGCGATGAGCAACATTCAGCAGTGGTTTGTTAATTCTGTTTCTACTACAAGGCCGTAATTCGCCATGACAATAACTCCACAACAACTGATCGCACTGCTACCGCTGCTGATCGTCGGCTTGACGGTGGTGGTTGTGATGCTCTCCATTGCGTGGCGACGCAATCATTTTCTCAATGCCACGTTGTCGGTTCTCGGACTAAACGCCGCGCTGGTCTCGCTCTGGTTTGTCGGTCAGAACGGGGCGATGGACGTCACCCCGCTGATCCGCGTTGACGGTTACTCGATGCTCTATACCGGGCTGGTGCTGTTGGCGAGCCTCGCGACCTGTACTTTCGCCTACCCATGGCTTGAGGGTTACAAGGACAATAAAGAAGAGTTCTACCTGCTGGTGCTGATCGCCGCGCTGGGTGGCATTCTGCTGGCCGGCGCCAATCACCTGGCCTCGCTGTTCCTCGGTATCGAATTAATTTCGCTGCCGTTGTTCGGCCTGGTCGGCTACGCCTTCCGCCAGAAACGTTCGCTGGAAGCGAGCATCAAATACACCATCCTCTCCGCGGCAGCCTCGTCTTTCCTGCTGTTCGGTATGGCGCTGGTGTATGCGAACTCCGGCAACCTGTCCTTCCTCGCGCTGGGCAAGAGCCTGGCTGACAACGCGCTGCACGAGCCGCTGCTGCTGGCGGGCCTCGGTCTGATGATCGTCGGTCTTGGCTTTAAACTGTCGCTGGTGCCGTTCCACCTGTGGACGCCAGATGTATACCAGGGCGCGCCTGCGCCGGTATCCACCTTCCTGGCGACCGCCAGCAAGATTGCCATCTTCGGCGTGGTGATGCGTCTGTTCCTGTACATGCCGGTGGGCGACAGCGAAGCGGTACGCGTGGTGCTGGGCCTGATCGCCTTCGCCTCTATCATCTTCGGTAACCTGATGGCGCTGAGCCAGACCAACATTAAGCGTCTGCTCGGTTACTCTTCCATTTCCCACCTCGGCTATCTGCTGGTGGCGTTAATCGCCCTGCAGAGCGGCGAAATGTCGATGGAAGCCGTGGGCGTCTACCTGGCCGGTTATCTGTTCAGCAGCCTCGGCGCGTTCGGCGTGGTCAGCCTGATGTCCAGCCCGTACCGCGGCCCGGATGCTGACTCGCTGTTCTCCTACCGCGGTCTGTTCTGGCACCGTCCGATCCTGTCGGCGGTAATGACGGTGATGATGCTGTCGCTGGCCGGTATTCCGATGACCCTCGGCTTTATCGGTAAGTTCTACGTGCTGGCCGTCGGTGTGCATGCGCACCTGTGGTGGCTGGTTGCCGCGGTAGTGATCGGCTCGGCGATTGGTCTCTACTACTACCTGCGCGTTGCCGTCAGCCTGTACCTGAGCGCCCCGGAGCAGCTGAACCGCGATGCGCCGTCAAACTGGCAGTACAGCGCCGGCGGTATCGTGGTGCTGATCTCCGCGCTGCTGGTGCTGGTGCTTGGCGTGTGGCCGCAGCCGCTGATTAGCATCGTGCAGCTGGCGACGCCGCTGATGTAATCTGCGCTATAAATAAAAAACCGCCGACTTGTCGGCGGTTTTTTTATGCCTGCGGTTTACGCCAGCCGATAGACCATAAAATCCTCCGCCAGTAGCGTATTAGCGAAAATCTCCCGGCATTCCGCCAGCATACGCAGGCAGCCTTCGGCATCGTAGCGCGAGCTAAAGTGGGTGGCGATTAGCGTGCCGACCCCCGCTTCTTTGGCAAGCGCCGCGGTTTGCTGACTGGAAGAGTGGCCACGGCTATTGGCTTTCTCCGCCATCGCCTGCTCAAGGGTGGTTTCGTGGACCATCACATCCGCGCCGCGCGCCATCTCCAGCGCCTGCGGGCAGGGGGCGGTATCGCCAAAAATGGCCAGCGTTTTACCCGGCGTCGATGGCCCCAGATAGCGGCTACCGTCGATGACCCGGCCATCTTCCAGCTCAACGCGCTGGCCGAGCTTGAGCTGATGGAACAGCGGCCCCGGACGCACGCCATCGGCAATCAGTTGAGCGGCATCGAGGGTGCCGGGTTTGTCATGCTGTTCGATGCGGTAGCCGTAGCACTCCACCGGATGGCTGAGCGGGTACGCGCTGACCCGATAGCCGTCTTCGTCGAAGACCAGACCGGGGCCGACTTCAATGATACTGAGCGGATAATCGGTCCACGAGCCGCTCAGGCGCAGCGCGGTTTCAATGAATTCTTTAATCCCTTTTGGTCCGTAGACCGTCAGCGGCAGCGAATTTCCCTGCATCGAGCGGCTGCACAACAGGCCGGGCAGGCCGAACAGATGATCGCCGTGCAGGTGAGTGATGAAAATTTTATTCAGTTTGCCTGGGTGGTAAGGGGTGTGGAGAAACTGATGCTGGGTGCCTTCGCCGCAGTCAAACAACCACATTTCAGCGCTGGTGGGTTGTTGCAAATTCAGTATTATCGACGTCATATTACGCGTACGGGTCGGCACGCCGGCGGATGTCCCCAAAAATGTTAATTCCATCGTCCAGTGTCCTCAGGCGAGTGGTAAAGCATCAGTATATCAATAAGGAGTAACAAATGATGACCTGGCAGGATTTACATCACAGTGAGCTCACCGTTGCCCAACTGTACGCCTTGCTGAAGCTGCGCAGCGCGGTGTTTGTCGTCGAACAACACTGCGTCTATCAGGATATCGACGGCGATGATTTAGTCGGTGAGAACCGTCATCTGCTCGGCTGGCGCGACGGCGAGCTGGTGGCCTATGCGCGGATCCTCAAAAGCGAAGAGGAGTTCGAACCGGTGGTGATCGGCCGGGTTATCGTCAGCCCGACCGTGCGCGGCGAGAAGCTGGGCTACCAGCTGATGGAGCAGGCGCTGGCCAGCTGCCGGCAGAACTGGCCGCAGAAGGCGATTTATCTTGGGGCGCAGGCGCATCTGCAGAAATTTTATGCCAGCTTTGGTTTTGTGCCGGTGACGGACGTATACGATGAAGACGGGATTGCCCATATCGGTATGGCGCGTGACATCACAACTCATTAAGAAGCTAAATAGTAATAGCGTATCGCTATCAATTATCTATACTTTTCCTCCTGTAGCGAATCCAGTGGCTGGCGTTCGCCGGGCCTGTTAAGGTTCGCTCCCTCATGATGGGTACTGCTATTTATCGCAGCTACCCTTTATAATGTGGGGTTTTTAATTTCGTGGAGGTTCGCGTGCTGTCTGTTTCCACTGCGCTGGAAAGCCTGTTGGGTTGCCTGGCTGAAGATTTCCCTCCGTCACCCGGCACGCGAATTTTTGATATCCCCTTCCCGTTAAACGACGCCTTCGACCCGTTACTGTGGTGCGCGCATCAGCCGTGCTGGCCGCAATTCTACTGGCAGCAGCGTAACGGTGATGAAGAGCTGGCGGCGCTGGGGGCGGTAACCACCTTTGCCTCTTTGTCCGCGGCGCATGATTTTTTATGCGCGCAGGGGCGGGAAGATCTGCGCATCAGCGGGCTGAACGCGTTCGACCCTCATCAGGGTAATCTGTTTCTGCCGCGGCTGGAGTGGCGCCGCCTGGGCGGTAAAGCGACTTTACGGCTGGTGGTACATAGCGCGACCTCGCTGCTTGACGACGCGGTGGCCGCGCGGGCGTTTCTTCAATCATTAAATAGCGAGCAGGCGACGGCGGCATCGATGCCGTCGCTGCGAAGCGAGCAGCATGCGCCGGAATACCCGCAGTGGCGCGAGCTGATTATGCAGGCGACGCAGGCAATCGGCGCCGGCGAAATGGATAAGGTTGTGCTGGCGCGGGTCACGGATTTACGCTTTAGCGCGCCGCTGCAGGCGTTTGCCATTATGGCGGCCAGTCGGCGCAGCAATCTTAACTGTTTCCACTTCCTGATGGCCTTTAGCCCGCAGCAGGCGTTTCTCGGCTCCACGCCGGAACGGCTGTGGCGGCGACGCGGCGCGCTGCTGCGCACCGAAGCGCTGGCGGGCACCGTCGCTAACCATCACGATGACGCCCGGGCGCAGCAGTTAGCCGATTGGCTAATGAAAGACGATAAAAACCAGCGGGAGAATATGCTGGTGGTGGAGGATATCTGCCAGCGTTTGCAGGGCGAGTCGCCGACGCTTGACGTTCTGCCGCCGCAGGTCGTACGCCTGCGCAAGGTACAGCATCTGCGGCGCTGTATCTGGAGCGAACTGGCCGAGCCCGACGACAGCCGCTGCTTGCTGCAGCTGCAGCCTACCGCGGCGGTGGCGGGGCTGCCGCGCCAGGCGGCGCTGGCTTTCATCCGCCGTCATGAGCCTTTCGCCCGCGAATGGTATGCCGGCTCCGCAGGTTATCTTTCACTGGCGCAAAGCGAGTTTTGCGTGGCGCTGCGCTCGGCAAAAGTCGAGAACAACACCCTGCGGCTGTATGCCGGGGCCGGTATCGTCAGCGGATCTGACCCGCAGCAGGAGTGGCAAGAAATAGAAAATAAAGCGGCGGGACTACGAACGTTATTACTTTCAGAAACGTAGAGAGACGACGTATATCAAAACGGCGCAACTCTGCCTTATCTATACTTAGCATCAATATTTGATACCGGACAATTTCATGTCAGTAAGCGCATTTAACCGACGCTGGGCGGCGGTGATCCTTGAAGCTTTAACCCGCCACGGCGTGCAGCACATTTGCATTGCCCCAGGCTCGCGCTCGACGCCCTTAACCCTGGCGGCGGCGGAAAACCGCGCTTTTATTCATCACACTCATTTTGACGAACGTGGCCTTGGCCACCTGGCGCTGGGACTGGCGAAGGCCAGCCGCCAGCCGGTGGCGGTGATTGTCACCTCCGGAACCGCGACCGCGAATCTCTATCCGGCGCTGATTGAAGCGGGCCTGACGGGTGAAAAACTGATCCTGCTGACCGCCGACCGCCCGCCGGAGCTTATCGACTGCGGCGCCAATCAGGCCATCCGCCAACCGGGAATGTTTGCTTCTCATCCTGCGCAGACCGTTTCTTTACCGCGTCCTTCGCAGGATATTTCCGCGCGCTGGTTGGTCTCGACTATCGATCAGGCGCTGGGCGAGCTGCATGCCGGCGGGGTGCATATCAACTGCCCGTTCGCTGAGCCGCTATATGGCGATATGGACGATAGCGGGCTGGAGTGGCAACAGCAGCTCGGCAACTGGTGGCAGAGCGATAAACCCTGGTTGCGTCAGGCGCTGCAGATGGAGAGTGAGAAACAGCGCGACTGGTTCTTCTGGCGGCAAAAGCGCGGCGTAGTGGTCGCGGGCAGGATGAGCGCCGCGGAAGGTAAAAAAGTGGCTGAATGGGCGCAGACCCTCGGCTGGCCGCTGATTGGTGATGTCCTGTCGCAGACCGGGCAGCCGTTGCCGTGCGCCGACCTGTGGCTGGGCAACGGTAAAGCGGTAAGCGAACTGGCGCAGGCGCAAATCGTCGTGCAACTCGGTAGCAGTCTGACCGGCAAACGCGTGCTCCAGTGGCAGGCGACCTGCGAGCCGGATGAATACTGGCTGGTGGATAATCTGCGCGGTCGCCTCGATCCGGCGCAGCACCGCGGTCGCCGTCTGCTCTCAAGCGTTGAGCGCTGGCTCGAACTGCATCCGGCGGAGAAACGCCAGCCGTGGGCGACGGTGATCCCGCAGCTTGCCGGGCAGGCGTGGCAGGCCGCGGTCGCCAGCAACGAGCCCTTTGGCGAAGCGCAGCTGGCGCAGCGCATTCGGCGCTATTTGCCGGATCAGGGACAGCTGTTTGTTGGCAACAGTTTAGTGGTACGCCTGATAGACGCGCTGGGGCAACTGCCGGCGGGTTATCCGGTCTATAGTAATCGCGGCGCCAGCGGCATCGATGGCCTACTGGCGACAGCCGCCGGCGTGCAGCGCGCGAGCGCCCGGCCTACGCTTGCGATCGTCGGCGATCTTTCGGCGTTATACGATCTCAACTCGCTGGCCCTGCTGCGCCAGGCGTCGGCGCCGCTGGTGCTGATCGTGGTCAATAATAACGGCGGGCAGATTTTCTCTATGCTGCCGACGCCGCAGGACGAGCGCCGCCAGTTCTATTTAATGCCGCAGGACGTGGATTTCAGCCACGCGGCGGCGATGTTCGGTCTGGCTTATCACCGCCCTGATGACTGGCAGTCGCTGGATGAGGCGATGGCAGGCGCGTGGCGCCGCGCCGGGGCGACGGTGATTGAGCTGGCGGTTAACGAGACCGACGGTACGCAGACTCTCCAGCAACTGCTGGCGCAGGTAAGCCGGCTGTGACGCTCAACGCGGCGGTTGAAAGCGGCCAACCGGGTTATCCCTGGCTGGTATTCCTGCACGGCTTTTCCGGAGACCGCGACGAGTGGCGTACGGTTGGCGAAGCGTTTCCGGCCTGGCCGCGGCTGTATCTCGATCTGCCGGGACACGGCGGATCGGCGGATATCGCGGTCGATGGCTTTGCCGGGGTCAGCGAATTACTGCAATCTACGCTAAATAGTTACAACATCCTGGATTACTGGCTGGTTGGCTACTCCCTGGGCGGCCGGGTGGCGATGAACTTCGCCTGCCAGCCGCGCGCGGGCCTGCGCGGCCTGATCGTCGAGGGCGGACATCCGGGCCTGCAGGATGAAGCGTCGCGGCAGGCGCGGCGCGGCAATGATAGCGCCTGGGCGGAACGCTTTCGCCGCGAGCCGTTAGCGCAGGTCTTCGCCGACTGGTATCAGCAGCCGGTCTTCGCTTCGCTGAATGCGGCGCAGCGCGCGTCGCTGGTTGCCCTACGTCGCCACAATAACGGCGCTACGCTGGCGGCGATGCTGGAGGCGACCTCCCTTGCCCGGCAGGCCGATTTGCGCCCGTCTCTGCAGGCTCGCGATTTTCCTTTTCACTACCTGTGCGGCGAACGCGACGCGAAGTTTCGCGCTATCGCGCAAGCGCTCGCCGCCGATACCCATATCATTCACCATGCCGGACACAACGCGCACCGGGACAACCCCGCGGCGGTGATTGCCTGTCTGGCGCAGATTCTGGCAAGTTAACTGAAGGACATTCTATGATCTCTCTTGATGAAGCAATGCTCTATGCCCCCGTTGAATGGCACGATTGCTCAGAAGGCTATACCGATATTCGTTATCAAAAATCGACTGACGGGATTGCTAAAATCACCATCAATCGTCCGCAGGTGCGCAACGCCTTCCGTCCGCTGACCGTTAAAGAGATGATTCAGGCGCTGGCGGATGCCCGCTATGACGACAATATCGGCGTCATCGTGCTGACCGGTGAAGGCGATAAAGCTTTCTGCGCCGGCGGCGACCAGAAAGTCCGCGGCGACTACGGCGGCTATCAGGACGACTCCGGCGTTCACCATCTCAACGTACTCGACTTCCAGCGCCAGATCCGCACCTGCCCGAAACCGGTAGTAGCGATGGTCGCCGGTTACTCTATCGGCGGCGGCCACGTACTGCACATGATGTGCGACCTGACCATCGCGGCGGATAATGCCATCTTCGGCCAGACCGGGCCTAAAGTCGGCTCCTTTGATGGCGGCTGGGGCGCTTCCTATATGGCGCGTATCGTCGGGCAGAAAAAAGCGCGCGAAATCTGGTTCCTGTGCCGTCAGTACGACGCCCAGCAGGCGCTGGATATGGGGCTGGTGAACACCGTGGTCCCGTTGGCGGATCTGGAAAAAGAGACCGTGCGCTGGTGCCGTGAAATGCTGCAAAACAGCCCGATGGCGCTGCGTTGCCTGAAAGCGGCGCTGAACGCCGACTGCGATGGCCAGGCCGGGCTGCAGGAGCTGGCGGGTAACGCCACCATGCTGTTCTACATGACGGAAGAAGGGCAAGAAGGACGTAACGCCTTTAACCAGAAACGTCAGCCGGACTTCAGCAAATTTAAACGGAATCCATAATGCGCGTTTCGCAGGTTTACCGCTGGCAGATACCGATGGACGCGGGCGTGGTTCTGCGCGAACGGCGGTTAAAAACCCGCGATGGGCTGTTCATCCGCCTGCAGGAGGGTGAACGCGAAGGCTGGGGGGAAATTTCTCCCCTGCCGGGATTCAGTGACGAAACGCTGGAAGAGGCGCAAATGACGCTGCTGGCGTGGGCGCGGGCCTGGCGCGACGGCGCCGAGCCGCCGCTTCCCATGCAGCCCTCCGTTGCTTTTGGTATTAGCTGCGCGCAGGCGGAGCTTGGCGGCGAACTACCGCAGGCGGCGGATTATCGCGCGGCGCCGCTCTGTTCCGGCGACCCGGATGAACTGTTCGCCAAACTGGCGGCGATGCCCGGCGAGAAAGTCGCTAAGGTGAAGGTGGGGCTGTGGGAGGCGGTACGCGACGGCATGGTGGTGAATCTGCTGCTGGAAGCGATCCCCGACCTGCAGCTGCGGCTGGATGCCAACCGGGCGTGGACGCCGGTCAAAGCGCAGCAGTTCGCCAAATACGTTAATCCGGCGTATCGCCAACGCATTGCCTTTCTCGAAGAACCGTGCAAAAGCCGCGACGATTCGCGCGAATTCAGCCAGCAGAGCGGTATCGCTATCGCCTGGGATGAAAGTCTGCGCGAGGCGGATTTCCGCTTTGTCGCCGAGCCCGGCGTGCGCGCGGTGGTGATCAAACCGACGCTGACCGGCAGCTTGCAAAAGGTTCAGCAACAGGTTGCCGCGGCGCATGCGCTGGGGCTGACCGCGGTGATTAGCTCGTCGATCGAGTCCAGCCTGGGGTTAACGCAGCTGGCGCGGATCGCCGCCTGGCTGACCCCGCAGACTATCCCCGGACTCGACACGCTGGCGCTGATGGGCGCACAGCTGGTGCGAGCGTGGCCGGAGAGTACGCTGCCAATATTCAATGCTGATGAACTGGAGCAACTGCTGTGATGTTTTCCGATTGGCCGTGGCGCCACTGGCGTCAGTTACGCGGCGAGTCGCAGGCGCTACGCCTGAATGACCAGGCGTTGACCTGGCGTGAGCTATGCGCACGGATTGACGCGCTGGCGTCTGGTTTTGCCGCGCAGGGCGTAATGGAAGGTCAGGGCGTGGCGCTACGGGCCTACAACCAGCCGGAGACGCTACTCGCCTGGCTGGCGCTGCTGCAGTGCGGGGCGCGGGTGCTGCCGCTTAATCCGCAGCTGCCTATGGCATTGCTGCAGGAACTGCTGCCTGCGTTAACCGTACAGCATCAACTGGTGCTTAACGGTGATACGCTGCCGGGGAATTTACCGGCGTTAACTCTGCAGGCGGCAGAAGCCGCCCATGCCGTTTGCTGGCATGGCGAACGGCTGGTGTCGATGACGTTAACCTCCGGCTCAACCGGCCTGCCGAAGGCGGCGGTGCATAGCGCCAGCGCCCATCTGGCCAGTGCCGCTGGCGTGCTGGCGCTGATGCCGTTTGCCGGGGAGGACGACTGGCTGCTGTCGCTGCCGTTGTTCCATGTCTCCGGGCAGGGGATCATCTGGCGTTGGCTGCTGGCTGGTGCGCGGCTGACGGTGCGCGATAGACAACCGCTGAAGCAAGCGCTGCTGGGCTGTACCCATGCTTCACTGGTACCGACTCAGCTATGGCGCCTGCTGAATGGCGATGCCGATGTTTCACTCAAGGCGGTGCTGCTTGGCGGCGCGGCGATCCCCGTCGAGCTGACCGAAAGGGCGCGAGCGCAGGGGATACGCAGCTTCTGCGGCTACGGCCTCACCGAATTCGCCTCCACGGTCTGCGCTAAAGAGGCCGACGGCGAGGCGGATGTGGGCGAGGCGCTGCCGGGAAGAGAGGTGAAAATTGTCGCCGGCGAGATCTGGCTGCGGGCGGCGAGCATGGCCGCCGGCTACTGGCGGAATGGTCAACTGTTGTCATTAACCAATGATGAAGGCTGGTTTGCGACGCGCGATCGCGGGGAGTTACGTGCCGGTCGACTGTCGGTTATTGGGCGACTGGATAATCTCTTTTTTAGCGGCGGCGAAGGCATTCAGCCTGAGGAGGTTGAGCGCGTGATACTCGCCCATCCGCAGGTTCAGCAGGTGTTTATTGTGCCGCAGGATGATGTCGAATACGGCCAGCGCCCGGTGGCGGTGGTTGAATGCGAGGATGGCTGCGAAATGGCCACGCTGGCGGCATGGAGTGCTGAACGGTTAGCGCGTTTCCAGCAGCCGATACAGTGGCTACGGCTGCCGGAAACGTTAAAGAACGGCGGGATTAAGATTTCGCGCCGGGCGCTGCGCGAATGGGTCAATTCGCCGGTTTAGCCGATATTGGCCTCGGCGCGGCGCTGGCGCTGTTTACGTCTCAGACGCAGCAGCGGCGGTACCACCAGCACGGCGACAGCCAGCATCAGCAGCGTTTTGGTTACGCCGCTTTCCCAGAGGATAGCCAGATTACCGTTGCTGATTGACAGCGCGCGGCGCAGGTTCTGCTCCAGCATCTCGCCCAATACAAAACCGAGGATCAGCGGCGACATCGGGAAGTGCATTTTACGCATGATGTAGCCGAGCACGCCGAGGCCAACCATCAGCAACAGGTCAAAGGTGGTGCTGTGAACCGCATAGACGCCAACGGCGGAAACGGCGGCGATGGCGGGTACCAGGAACCATAGCGGGATCGTCAGCATGCGGGTGAACAGGCCAATCAGCGGAATGTTCATAATAAGCAGCATCACGTTGGCGATAAGCAGCGCGGCGATGAGCCCCCAGACGATATCCGGCTGTTCGGTGAACATCGCCGGGCCGGGCGTAATGTTATACAGCGTCAATGCGCCCATCATGACCGCGGTGGTGCCGGAGCCAGGCACGCCAAGCGTCAGCATCGGAATAAACGAACCGCAGGCGGAGGCGTTATTCGCGGCTTCCGGCGCCGCCACGCCGCGAATATCCCCCTTGCCGAAGTTATCGCTATTACCGCTGATTTTTTTCTCCGTCATATAGGTGATGGCGCTGGCGATGGTCGCCCCGGCGCCGGGTAGAATACCAACGAAGAAACCCACCACGGAAGAGCGTAGGGTCGCGCCGACGCACTGCGCGGCCTCTTTGGTGTTAAACAGCATGCGCCCGGTTTTACGCACCAGCGTTTGCCCGCCGCTGGTGCTCTCCAGCATCAACAGAATCTCCGAAACGGAGAACAGACCGATAACCACCACAATAAATTGCACGCCATCGGAGAGATGGACGCTGTCGAAGGTGAAGCGGTAAACCCCGGTGTTGGCATCGACGCCGACCGTCGCCAGGCCCAAACCGATTAACGCCGCGAGGAACGATTTCAGCGGGTTTTGCGCCATCATGCTGCCGAGGCAGGCGATGGCAAACACCATCAGCGCGAAATATTCCGCCGGGCCGAACGCCAGCGACCACTGGGCGAGGAGCGGCGCGAACAGAATAATACCGCCGATCGCAATCAGCGAACCGAAGAAAGAGCTGACGGCGGAAATCGACAGCGCGACGCCGCCGCGCCCTTGCTGCGCCATGGGATAGCCATCAAGCGCCGTCATGATGGCGGCGGCATCGCCGGGCACGTTCAGCAGGATAGACGAAATACGCCCGCCATATTCGCAACCGATATAGACCGTCGCCAACAGGATCAGCGCCGATTCCGCAGGCAGGTGCAGGGCAAAGGCCAGCGGCAGCAGAATGGCGACGCCGTTAATCGGCCCGAGGCCGGGCAGCAGCCCGACGATGGTTCCGACAAAGCAGCCGATGAGGGCGATAAGCAGATTTTCCGGCGTCATGGCGACGGCGAAACCCTGCGACAGATAGATCCAGGTATCCATAAGCTTCTCCGTTAATTTAACCAGACGCCAAGCGGCAGAGTCACATCAAGTAAGGTATCGAAGGCGTACCATAACGAGACGCCCATCACCACGCCGGCAATACCTGCCGCCGGAAGCGTGGCGCCGAACAGCAGGCCGATCACCGCCGTCAGCAGCGCGGTGGCTAGCGGAAAGCCCAGCCATTCAAATCCCCAGGCATAGATCACCAGCACCACGACCATGGTTAACAGCCGTTGCAGGACATGTCGTCCCGGCCACTCGATGGCGTCCGGGCGACGCAGCAGCATCAGCGCCGAACACAGCAGCATCAGGCCGATAATACCCAATGGGAAAGGGCGTGGGCCGACGGGTTCATACGAGTATTCGCTGTGGATCTGCCAGGCGATAAACAGGCCGCCAATGCATAACAACAACCAGACTCCGGCAAAGATACGATCGCTCATTAGCGCCTCCGCGGATTATTTAGCCAGGCCAAAGGCTTTCGCCTGTTCGCGATAATCGCTGACCTGCTGTTTTACATAGGTATCGAGCTCCTTGCCGTTCATGTTGAATTCAAACAGGCCACGCAGTTCACGTTGCTTTTTGAACTCATCGGTTTGCTGCAGTTTAGTGAATTCATCAACCCACCACTGGTAGTCGGCATCGCTTACTTTCGGGCCCATAAAGAAGCCGCGAATAATCGGCCAGACCAGGTCATAGCCCTGCTCTTTAGCGGTAGGGACATCGGCCAGCGCGCCCGGCAGACGTTCGTTGGAGAAGACCGCCAGGACGCGGATCTTATTTCCCTGCAGGTACGGTACCATTTCACTGAGATCGCCGGAGACCGCCTGCACATGGTTGCCGAGCAGCGCGGTTACCGGCTCGCCGCCGCCCTCAAAGGCGACGTAGCGCATCTTGTGCGGGTCAACGTTGGCTTTTTGCGCCAGCAGCGCCGCTTTCATCCAGTCCTGGCTGCCGATGGAGGCCCCGGCGCCAATGACGATAGTGGCGGGATTTTTCTCCATCGCGGTCATGAATGACTTCAGGTCTTTCCATGGCGAATCGGCGCGTACGGCAATCATGCCGTAGTCGGTACCGACGCTGGCCAGCCAGCGCACGTCATCAACGCCGTAGCGGCCGAATTTCCCCTGCGACAAATTCAGCAGCGAGCCGCCGGAAAAGGCGACCACGGTTCCGGCTTCCGCCGGGCGCTGGGCGACGATGGCGTTATAGGCTACCGCGCCGACGCCGCCGGGCATATAGGTGACGCGCATCGGTTTCTCGATCGCGCCGGTTTCCATCAGGCTCACCTGAATCAGCTTACAGGTGAGGTCGAAGCCGCCGCCGGGCTTGGCGGGCGCGATACATTCGGTGCGGGACGGGGCTTGCGCCGCGAAAGCGGTGGTTGTACAGAGGCACAGCGCGATGGCGCTAAGATGGCGGAAAAATGGCGTTTTCATAGGCTTCCTCAGTTGGTACAGGGAATGTTTTTCTGATTATGTGAACCGACATGTGGCGATTCGGTTGCGTGATTGTTAAAACAGTTACCTTTCATTTCCCTTTCAATGCGGCAGCAACTTTACAGGATGTGATATGCGTCTCTTATTAGCCGAGGATAACCGTGAGCTGGCTCACTGGCTGGAAAAAGCGTTGGTGCAGGGCGGTTTTGCCGTGGATTGCGTTTTTGATGGCCGGGCGGCGGATCACCTGCTGCAAAGCGAAAAATATGCGCTGGCGGTGCTGGATATCGGTATGCCGGGCTTAGATGGCCTCGAGGTGGTACAGCGGTTACGTAAGCGCGGACAAACGCTGCCGGTGCTGCTGTTGACCGCGCGCAGCGCGGTAGCTGACCGGGTGAAAGGGCTGAACGTCGGCGCCGACGATTACCTGCCTAAACCTTTCGAGCTGGAGGAGCTCGACGCCCGGCTGCGGGCGCTGCTGCGACGTAGCGAAGGGCAGGTACATGAGGTGCAGCAGCTTGGCGATCTGGAATATCGCGATGAAGGCTATTTTCTGCTGCGCGGTGAGATGTTGCCCCTGACGCCGCGCGAGCTGGCGCTATTGAAAGTGCTGATGTTTCGCCGTACCCGTCCGGTTTCCCGCCAGCAGTTGTTTGAACAGGTGTTTAGCCTCAGCGACGACGTCAGTCCGGAAAGCATCGAACTTTACATTCACCGTCTGCGCAAGAAGCTCCAGCAGAGTAACGTGCGTGTCACTACGCTACGCGGGCTGGGCTATCTGCTGGAGTGTGAGCCGCATGAGCTGGGGTAAACCGCAATCGCTGTATGCCCAACTGCTGCTGTTTCTCGGCCTGCCGCTGGCGCTGTTATGGGGGTTATCGGCATTCAATAGCTACGTGAGCGCACTGCAGGCGGCGACGCAGGCCTACGATCGTACGCTGCTCTCCTCGGCGCGTACCGTAGCGGAGCGGCTGGTAGTGCGCGGCGGCCATCTGGAGGTCAATGTGCCCTGGGTGGTGCTGGACAGCTTTGAACTCAACATGAACGACCGGCTGTATTACAAGGTGGTCGACCCGCAGGGGAAAGTGATTTCCGGCTTTGACGATCTGCCGGCGATGCCGCCGGCCACTTCACGAACTCAACTTTATCCGGCGCTGGCATGGTTTTATCATACCGAATACCGCGGTCAGGCCATCCGCGTGGCGCGCCTGCTGCAGCCGGTCAACGAAGGCGGTATCGTTGGTATGGCGGAGATTTATATTGCCGAAACGCTGCAGTCGCGGCGCTGGCTGGCCGGACAACTGCTGTTTTCATCCTGGGTGTCGCAGGGCTTATTAGTGCTGTTGACGTTGGTACTGGCGGGGTGGCTACTGCGCCGCGTTCTGCGGCCAATGCGTCAGCTCTCGGCGCTGATGGTGCGCCGTGAACCCGGCCTGCTGACGCCGCTACCGGAATTGTTGCCGTGGTCGGAAACGCGGCTGCTGATCGTGGCTTTTAACCGCTATATCGACCGCCTGCGGGTGATGATCTCCCGGCAGGAACGCTTTAGCGCCGATGCTTCACATCAGTTGAAAACGCCGCTGGCGGTCCTGAAAACCCAGGCTTCGGTGGCGCTGGCCAGCGACGATCCGCGGCTGTGGCGCGAGAGTTTGCAGGCCATGCGCGCGACGCTGGATGATACGATTTTACTCACCGAACGTTTGTTGCAACTGGCGACGGTGAAACGCCGGGAGCAGGGCGAGCAGGCGTTTGCCGCGGTCGATCTGCAGGAGGTCGTGCACCATAGCTGTTTTTCGCGTATTGCTCAGGCGCGCAGTAAAAACATCGATCTGGGTTATGAGGGCGAACAGTCGCCGGTGTACGTTTTGGGTGATGGCGTTTTGTTGGGCGAACTGTGCGCCAACCTGCTCGACAATGCGATTCGCTACACGCCGGAACGCGGAACGGTGACGCTGAGCCTGCATCGCGATGGCGAAGCCGTCACGCTGAGCGTGGAGGATAGCGGCCCGGGCATCGAGGAAAACCTGATTCACCAGGCGCTGACGCCGTTTCGACGGCTGGAGAATGGCGGCGGCCTACCCGGCGCCGGGCTGGGCCTGGCGCTGGTAAACGATATCGCGCGTCTGCATCGTAGCCGGCCGCAACTGTCGCGCAGCGAAAGCCTGGGAGGATTAAAGGTGACGCTGCGTCTGCTGACCGTGGCTTAAAGCAGCCCTTTCTGGCTGAGGGTGAGGCGGGTCGCGGCATTAAGATCGTAATGTTGCAGGTCTTCGCCCTTCACCCAGGCGTAATCGTCGAATTCCTCGTTGATCGTGACCTCGCGGTTGGCGCTTATGCAATCGAAAATCAAATAGATCATGTAGATTTCTTCCTGGCGACCATCGGCATAGGTTTTCACGCGGGTATCATCGCGGAAGCTCCATGGCGTGATGTGGGTCAACTGCAGTTTTTCGCCAAGCTCCTCGCGGACTTCGCGTCGCAGCGCCTCTTCAATACTTTCCCCCGGTTCCACGCCGCCGCCGGACAGCGCCCACTGTCCGGGAAAAACCCCGCGGTCGGCAGCCATCTTGCACAACAGATAATGGCCATCATTTTGGATGAGCGGGCAAACAATCGTCCTTTGACGCATGATTTTTCTCCTTCGCAGTGAGTCGGGCCGGGTATCGAGGAAACAGTTTGCGAGGCGCCTCGGCAAACCGCAAGGGAAATACGGCGCTGGCTCTACAGAGTGCTAAGTTAAGCGAAATTATCTTATGGAGAGCCACCATGGAAAGGACCACCCATTCCCCACATGACGCCGTGTTTAAACACCTGCTGTCGCATCGGGCGACGGCGCGGGATTTTCTGGACATTCACCTTCCTGAACATTTGCGAGAATTATGCGATCTGCAAACGCTGCAGTTGGAGTCCGGAAGTTTTATCGATGAAGACCTGCGCGCCAGCCATTCCGATATTCTTTACTCGCTGCAAACCCAGGCGGGAGACGGATATATCTATCTGCTTATCGAACATCAAAGCTCTGTGGACCGTCATATGGCATTTCGCCTGATGCGTTATGCGATAGCAGCGATGCAGCGGCATCTGGATAAAGGGCATACGCAACTGCCGTTGGTGATCCCGCTGCTTTTTTATCATGGGCAAGTCTCGCCCTGGCCGTATCCCATGTGCTGGCTGGAAGGATTTGCTCATCCACAAACCGCGCGGCAGGTATACAATCAGGATTTTCACTTAATCGATATCACGGTGCTTCCTGACGATACAATAATGCAGCACCGACGGGTCGCGATGCTTGAGTTGCTGCAAAAGCATATCCGGCAACGCGATATGATGGAACTGCAGGAGCAACTAGCCAGCCTGTTGGCGCTGGGATACACTAGCCGCAGACAGCTCAGGACGCTGCTTCACTATTTATTGCAGGCAGGAAATGCCGCCGATCCGGTCGCCTTTTTACGTAATCTTGCGCAAAATGTCCCCAGACGGCCGCATAAGGAGACGCTAATGAACATTGCCCAGTTTCTGGAACAACGCGGCCATCAGCAGGGCCTTGAGCAGGGCCTGCAGCAAGGTCTTGAACAGGGAGAACAATTGGCTGCGCAACGTATTGCCCAGGCGATGCTGGAAAACGGGCTTGACCTGGCGCTGGTGGCGAAGCTGACGGGGCTTGCGCCGGAGCGTCTGGCCCTGCTCGCCCATTAATTTTTCTGCATCCTTCAAATGGCCTGCGCGACGCTGATTGCGCAGGTTTATATAGATTTATTTAATCAATACGACCTAATTAAATATAATTACGCTGAATTTGAATTCGGTGGAATTTACTTTCTTTCGCAAATGCGCGTCGGTATTGATGTAAAAAGACGCAACTGGTTACACTCTTGTGAAAAATCATTTCGCCAGGTCATTGATTCCTGACGGGTGCGCAGTAGAATTTTCTGGTTTTTTCGGGACTTCTTTGATTCTTCTTTTCTGGATAGAGTAAATAATGAAAAAGAGCATTTTTATGGCCCTGGCCGGGGTAATGATGGTTTCCTCGGCGGCCCATGCTATTAGCGTTACCGGCGAAGCCGGCGAGCACTATACCAACCTCGGCGTTGGCTTTGGCACCGAATCCACCGGCCTGGCAATTTCCGGCAACTGGCTGCACAGCGATAACGACGGCGACGCCGCGGGCCTGGGTCTGGGTCTGAATATTCCGCTGGGACCATTCCTGGCGACCGTGGGTGGCAAAGGTATCTACACCAATCCGAAGCAGGGCGATGAAGGTTACGCGGCGGCGGTCGGCGGCGGCCTGCAGTGGAAAATCGGCGATAGCTTCCGTCTGTACGGCGACTATTACTACTCGCCTGATTCACTCTCCAGCGGCATCGATAGCTATGAAGAAGCTAACGTCGGCGCCAGCTGGACCATTATGCGTCCGCTTAGCATCCAGGCAGGCTATCGCTATCTGAACCTGGCGGGTAAAGACGGCAACCGTGATAACACTATCGCCGACGGTCCGTACATCGGCGCCAGCGCCAGCTTCTAATCCTCCGGCGCGGCCTGCCGCCGCGCCAAATTTCTTCGTCGCCAGCCCGCGCCTTTGCGCTATAGTAATTCGACTTATCAGGCTGGAGTTCATAATGCTACAAGTGGAAATGCTGTCCACCGGCGATGAAGTGCTGCATGGGCAGATTGTCGATACCAATGCCGCCTGGCTGGCGGATTACTTTTTTAATCAGGGTTTACCGTTAACGCGCCGCAATACCGTCGGCGATGACCTCGACGCGCTGGTGGCTATTCTGCGCGAACGCAGCGAACAGGCGGATGTGCTGATCGTGAATGGCGGTCTGGGGCCGACCAGCGACGATCTTAGCGCGCTGGCGGCGGCGACGGCGAAAGGCGAAGGTTTGGTCCTCAACGCTGAATGGCTGGAGACGATGACGCGATTCTTTGCCGAGCGCGGTCGGCCAATGGCGCAAAGCAATCGCAAGCAGGCGGAAATCCCCGCCAGCGCCGAAATGATCAATAATCCGGTGGGCACCGCCTGCGGGTTCGCCGTACAGCTCAACCGCTGCCTGATGTTTTTCACCCCCGGCGTGCCGTCTGAATTCAAAGTTATGGTCGAGCAGGAGATCGTACCGCGTTTACGTGCGCGCTTCACGCTTCCGTCGCCGCCGGTTTGTCTGCGTTTAACTACCTTCGGACGTTCGGAAAGCGAGTTGGCGCAGAGCCTCAACCATCTGCAGCTACCGCCGGGTGTGGTGATGGGCTATCGCTCGTCAATGCCGATTATCGAACTGAAGCTGACCGGTCCTGCCACGCAGCGCGATGCGATGCTGGCGTTGTGGCCAGAGGTGCGTAAAGTGGCCGGGGAGAGCGTTATCTTCGAGGGCACGGAAGGGTTACCGGCGCAGATCGCGCGCTGCCTGCAGGAGCGTCAGCTTAGCCTGACCTTGAGCGAACAGTTCACCAGCGGCCTGCTGGCGCTGCAGCTGAGGCGGGCGAACGCGCCGCTTCTCGCCAGCGAAGTGGTGCCGGCGCAGGAGGAGACGTTGGCGCAATCGGCGCGCTGGGCCGCCGAGCGGCGCGTAAACCATTTTGCCGGACTGGCATTGTCGGTCAGCGGTCAGGAGGCCGATTACCTGAACTTTGTGCTGGCGACGCCGGAAGGTACGCACGCGCTGCGGGTTAAGTTCAGCGTGAATCGCCACGGGCTGGCGGTGCGACAAGAAGTGTGCGCCATGATGGCGCTGAATATGCTGCGCCGCTGGCTCAACGGTAAGCCGGTCAGCGGCGAGCATGGCTGGATCAACGTCGTCGAGACGCTGTTTATCGACTGATTCAGGCAGGCGCCCCCAGCGCCTGCGCCAGCAGAGTAATGGGATGTTCGCAGCGCTTGCTGGTGGACATCTCTATCTGCCATTTGCAGGTTTCGCAATCGGTAATCACTAAGTCCGCGCCGCTCTCCTCAATCTGGCGAAATAATGGTGCGCCAATCGCCTGCGCCGACGAATAGTTTTCCGACTTAAAGCCGAAGGTGCCGGCGATACCGCAGCACTGCGAATCCAGTACTTCCAGCTGTAGGCCCGGGATTTGGCGCAAAAGCTCAAGGGTGTATAGCGACCAGCCCATTTTTTCCATGTGACATGGAGTGTGATAGACCACCTTCAGCGGCAGCGGGCGCAATGGAAGGGTTTTGCCGGCATCGAGCTGTTTCCAAATCCAGCGGGTTGCTAACTCCACCCGATCCCGCAGATCGCTGTTATCGATATCCAGGAGATGGGGATATTCATCGCGCAGGGTAAAAGTACAGGTTGAAGAGGTGGCGATGATCGGCAAGGTGTTTTCGCGCATGGCGGCGACGTTGCTGTGCGCTTGCTTGCGCGCTTTGTCAAAAAAGCCGTTGGCGATAAGCGGGACGCCGCAGCATTTTTCTTTTGATAAGAGCTGCACGCCGGTACCCAGCGTGTTGACGACGCGAATCAGATCCTTACCCAATTGCGGGTGGTTATAGTTGACGTAGCAGCCATGGAAGAAAGCCACCTGCTCGCTGTACTGCGCCTGTGCGGCGGCGAGCTGGCGGTAAGCGCGGCGGAAGGTGCCGAAGCCATATTTTGGCAGCGTGCGGCGATGGTCGATTTTCAGCGCCGCATCGAGCAGGCGGCGCACCGGTTTTAAACCGGTCGTGGCGTTGACCAGCGGCGCAAAAGGCGTGGAAAGGGTACCCATCAGGTCGGTATGGCTGAGGATAGCATCGCGCAGGGTCGGTGTTTGCTGGCTGTACTGCGCACGCGCGCGTTGAATGATATCGCCGATTTTCACATCAGATGGACAGGCCACCTCGCAGCGTTTGCAATTAATACAATATTTCAGCGCGTCGTCGTACAGCGCGCCATCTTTCAGACGCAGACGTTCGCCGTCCGGCCCCGCCTGTTTCGGGCCAGGATAGCGCGGATTCACCCGGCTCACCGGGCAGGCGGTGGTACAGACCGTACATTTTATGCAGCTTTCAAAGCGGGTATCGTTCATGGCCGGCCTCCTGCAAGGTCGTGGATCTGTCTGGCGGCATGCAGCGCGGTGACGGCGCAAACGCCGCCGCCGCAGCCAAGTTGAATGGCATCGAAACCGCCGAGCAGCGAGCCGATAGCGAAAAGATTACTCAGCGGCTGGCCGAGCAGGTGTGGGCGCAGCATGGGGTCCGTCTTTAAACCAAAGCGTTGCCACGGTTGTGACGCGAAGAAATCACGCTGATACCAGCTATCGCGCGCCAGCGTTTGCTGCAGATCGAGGCCGAGAATCGGTTCGCGCACGCTATCACGGGTGGCGACGAGACCGTTACTGAAAAAGCTACCGCTCGCCAGCACGGTAAAGCGCGGGCGCAGCGCGATATCGCCGTGATTTCGCGTCCAGACGGCCTCGACGGCGCCCTGCTGATGGCTGATTTTCACCACTTCGTCACCGGCAAGCCAGGTACCGCCGGTGCGGATGAACCGACGCTGAAGCTGGCTATGCAGGCGCATCCCCGGCACCGAAGGCGGTAGCGTCGGCAGCAGGCGCAGCGGGCAGGGCAGATGTTCCTGTAGCCAATGCCAGAGGCGATTATCCACGAGCCCAAAACAGGCGGGCATCATCAGCAGCTCGTACTCTTGCGCCAGCGGCAGCAGCGCGGACTGCAGGGCAGGCCACAGGTTTTCATTATCAAGCACGCGGGCGATGTTGGCGGCACGGAACTCCGTAGGGTTATCGCGCAGCACATCAAGCAGCGGTAAATCAATCTCCGCGGCGGTGGCATTCACTCCGCTCTGCCCGAGGGCGGCGGCTGCCAGGTGCGGCTGAAAATCGGCAAAACCGCTAATTCCTACCAGGCATACCCGTTGCTGCGCGAAGGGCGCCAGCGGAACCTCTTCCGGCGACAGCCACGCCGGGCGCAACGTCCCCAGCGGCGTCACCCGCAGATGAGGTTGGCGCGCTTCGCCTTGCATGTTCGCGCCGCAAGCGGCCAGCAGCGTTTCGGTCTGCCTGGCGTATTCGAGCACCGCGTCTGCGCCGAGGCGGGAGTAAGGGTGTTCAGGAAGCTGAACGGCCAGTTGCTGAAGACCTTGTGCGACGTCTGTGACGGTATCACCGTTCGGCAGCGCCGAGAGCAGGTCTAACGAAGCAGAGGAAAAGTGCAGCGCGCTTTGCCCGCGGCTGATTATCACGCAGCGTAGGCCGTATTGATTCAGCGCCAGCCCGCACAGTAGACCGGCTAGTCCGCCGCCGACGATGGCGCAATCAAATTTCATCCTGATGCTCCTTTTGCAGTCCGCATAAGCCGAGGTAGACCCAGCGGGTAAATTCACTTTCGCGCAGCGCGTCGCCCCAGGCGATGGGCTGAACGCCCTTCCAGCGTTCATTAAGAAATTCCGACAGCTGAGTTAACGACTGCGCCGGTGTGGCGACGTTGAAGCGCTGTAGCAGCCCGGCGGCGCGGCAGGCGCACAGTTCCCCCTGGCAGGTGCCCATACCGACTCGGGTACGGCGGCGCAGGTCGAGCAGATTCTTCACCGCCAGATTCTCTACCGCGTACTGCACTTCCCCGGCGGTGACCGCTTCACATTCACAGACCAGGCTGCGGTGCTGGCGGCTGTCGCCGAGCCATGCCGGGGTGCGGTCGCCGTGGCGATAGACCGCCGACCCGCGCAGCGGTGTCGGTAGCGAGATAATCTTTTTCAGCGTGGTTTCTGTAGCTTCCTGCGAGCCCGGCAGCGGACGCTCCGCGGTGCGGCACGGCTCAGTATTGCCGAGTTTGCGGCAGACGGCGTCGCTGGCCCATTCCGCCATCAGACGGTAGGTCATCAACTTACCGCCGGTGATGGTGATAAAGCCTTCCATACCGTCGCGCTGGGCGTGGTCGAGCAGCACAATACCGCGGCTGACGCTGCGTCCGCTGGGATCGTCATCGCTGGCGACCAGCGGCCGGACGCCGGAGTAAGCGCGTAGTACTCGGGTGCGCCCCATGATCGGCGCCAGTTTTTCACCTTCGCGCAGCAGCGTATCGACCTCTTCCGTCGTCACCCGGTTATCGTCAATTTCGTCATAAGGAATATGCGTCGAGGTGGTGCCAATCAGCGAGATGGTATCGCCGGGCACCAGAATATCGGCATCCGCCGGCTTGCGGCAGCGGTTAATCACCTGGTTATTAATGCGGTGATCGAGGATCAGCAGCGAGCCTTTTGCCGGGAACATGGAGACGCGCAGATCGGCGTATTCCGCGATGCGTTGGCCCCAGATCCCGGCGGCGTTGACGACGACCTGTGCACGCATACTGCGCGCTTCACGGCGTTGATGATCGTAGATCTGTACGCCGTACACACGATCGCCCTGACGTAGCAGGCCGGTAACCTCGCAGCCGGTGAGGATCTGCGCGCCGTGTTCGCGGGCGTCGAGCATATTAGCGGCCGTCAGGCGGAACGGATCGACGGTGCCGTCCGGTACCTGTACGGCGCCAAGCAGCGTCGGGTTGACCGCGGGTTCCAGACGCAAAGCTTCAGCGGGGGTAAGCGGTTTGGCATCGATACCGGCCTGCTGACAGGCGTTGATAAAGGTTTGCTGCCAGGCGATGTCATCTTCGGGTAGGGTGATAAACAGCCCGTTGGTGGGTTCAATGCAGTGGCGGGCGATGCGGCGTAAAATGCGATTCTCGCTGATGCATTCGCGAGCGGATTCGCCATCGGTGACGGCATAGCGTGCGCCGCTGTGCAACAGACCATGGTTACGGCCGGTGGCGCCGGTGGCGATATCGTGCCGCTCAATCAACGCTACGCGTAACCCGCGCAGGGCGCAGTCGCGGGCGATTCCCGCGCCGGTGGCGCCGCCGCCAATAATCAGCGCATCAAATTCTTGCGTCTCGGCCATCTTCCGGTCCCTCTACTTTCGTTTTACACCATTTAGCCATATCAACAGTGTGGAATGTTTGATTTCGAGCATATTTGCGCGCAATTCGAGCGTTTGCTGTGATTTTGTGCTCACATTGGAAAATTTTGTCATATATCTGTAACAAAATGTGCGATATTTCACAGTATTAGTTCTACGCTTTGCCTACCATCGCGACCTAATTAGAAGTGCGTGAATAAATTATATTTTTTGCGTCGATGTCAGTGAAACAGCAATGGCCACGGAGGCTGATATGTTAAGTATTTTTAAACCCGCAGCGCATAAAGCGCGTTTGCCGGCGGCGGAAATCGACCCGTTGTATCGTCGATTACGCTGGCAGATCTTTATTGGCATCTTCTTCGGTTATGCCGCTTACTATCTGGTTCGTAAGAACTTTGCGCTGGCGATGCCTTATCTGATTGAGCAGGGGTTCTCTCGTGGCGACCTCGGTTTCGCGCTTTCGGGTATCTCCATCGCCTACGGATTTTCGAAATTCATCATGGGATCGGTCTCCGACCGCTCGAATCCGCGCATTTTCCTGCCAGCAGGGTTAATTCTGGCGGCGCTGGTGATGCTGGTGATGGGCTTTGTGCCGTGGGCGACTTCCAGCATCATGATCATGTTCGTATTGCTGTTCCTTTGCGGATGGTTCCAGGGGATGGGCTGGCCGCCGTGTGGTCGTACCATGGTGCACTGGTGGTCGCAGAAAGAGCGCGGCGGGATTGTCTCAGTGTGGAACTGCGCGCATAACGTCGGCGGCGGTATTCCGCCGCTGCTGTTCCTGCTGGGGATGGCGTGGTTTAACGACTGGCACGCGGCGCTGTATATGCCGGCTTTCGGCGCGATTCTGCTGGCCATTTTTGCTTTTGCGATGATGCGTGATACCCCGCAGTCCTGCGGTCTGCCGCCGATCGAAGAGTATAAAAACGACTATCCGGATGACTATAGCGAAAAGCACGAAGAAGAGCTGACGGCGAAGCAGATCTTTATGCAGTACATTCTGCCGAACAAGCTGCTGTGGTACATCGCTATCGCTAACGTCTTCGTTTATCTGCTGCGCTACGGCATTCTGGACTGGTCGCCGACCTACCTGAAAGAGGTCAAACACTTCGCGCTGGATAAATCCTCCTGGGCCTACTTCCTCTATGAGTACGCGGGCATTCCGGGCACCCTGTTGTGCGGCTGGATGTCGGACAAAGTATTTAAAGGCAACCGCGGCGCGACCGGCGTGTTCTTTATGACTCTTGTGACCATCGCCACCGTCGTTTACTGGCTGAACCCGCCGGGTAATCCGGGCGTCGATATGGCCTGTATGATCGTCATTGGCTTCCTGATTTACGGCCCGGTGATGCTGATCGGTCTGCATGCGCTGGAACTGGCGCCGAAAAAAGCTGCCGGCACCGCTGCGGGCTTCACCGGTCTGTTCGGTTATCTCGGCGGTTCCGTAGCCGCGAGCGCCATTGTTGGCTATACCGTCGATTTCTTCGGCTGGGACGGCGGCTTCATGGTAATGATTGGCGGTAGCGTACTGGCGGTTCTGCTGCTGATTATCGTTATGCTTGGCGAGCGTCGTCATCATCAACAACTGAAACAAGCCTAAGGAGCGGCGATGAAAATGAAACTTACCGCGCTAATGAGCGGAATGATTTTGGCCAGTTCGGCGCTGTGCTTCAGCGCCGTCGCGGCAGAGAAGATTGTCATCGCCCACCGCGGCGCCAGCGGGTATCTGCCGGAACATACCCTGCCGGCGAAAGCGATGGCTTACGCTCAGGGGGCGGATTACCTTGAGCAAGACCTGGTGATGACCAAAGACGACCGGCTGGTGGTGTTGCATGACCACTATCTTGATCGGGTGACTGACGTAGCGCAGCGTTTCCCGCAGCGGGCGCGTAAAGATGGTCGTTTTTACGCTATTGACTTTACCCTGGCCGAGATTAAGTCGCTGAAGTTCACCGAAGGTTTTGAGCCGAAAGATGGTAAAAACGTGCAAACCTATCCCGGGCGTTTCCCGATGGGTAAATCCGATTTCCGTATTCATACCTTTGAAGAAGAGATTGAGTTTGTACAGGGGCTAAACCATTCGACGGGTAAAAATATCGGTATCTACCCGGAAATCAAAGCGCCGTGGTTCCACCATCAGGAAGGCAAAGATATTGCCGCCAGCACGCTGAAAGTGCTGAAGGAATATGGCTACACCAGCAAGCAGGATAAGGTTTATCTGCAGTGCTTTGACGCCAACGAGCTCAAACGCATTAAGAATGAGCTGGAGCCGAAGATGGGGATGGATCTCAATCTGGTGCAGCTCATCGCCTATACCGACTGGAATGAAACGCAGCAGAAACAGGCCGATGGTAAATGGGTGAACTACAGCTATGACTGGATGTTCAAGCCGGGGGCGATGACGCAAATTGCGCAGTACGCCGACGGTATCGGCCCGGATTACCATATGCTGGTAGCGGAAGGCTCGAAGCCGGGCGCGGTGAAGCTGACGGCGATGGTAAAAGAGGCGCACGCCAGCCATCTGCAGGTGCATCCGTACACCGTGCGCGCGGATCAGTTGCCGGAGTACGCCACTAACGTTAATCAGCTCTATGACGTGCTGTATAACCAGGCGGGCGTCGACGGCTTGTTTACCGATTTCCCGGATAAAGCGGTGCAGTTCCTGGACGCGAAATAAAACAAAAGGGCCGTAAGGCCCTTTTTTATGTTTTTCCCTCTCCCTGTGGGAGAGGGCCGGGGTGAGGGCATCAGGCCGCACACATCGACAACACTTACATCTCGATCTCAATATCGCCTTTCGCCCGGCAGCAGCAGGGCAAAATTTCTCCCGGCTGGATAAACGCCAGCGGTTCGGTCAGCCAGTCAACCTGACCTGACACCAGACGCGTGCGGCAGGAACCGCAATAGCCTTCGCGGCACTGATACTCCACGTCGATGTTATGCGATTCAAGCGCGGCCAACAGGGAAGGATGTTCATCCTGACACTCAAGGCGAGTGTCAGAAATCCTCAAGAAAATCCGCTTCATTACAGCTGGAAGTTGCTCAGATCGTCAGCGTCGACTTCAGAATCGATCTGGCCGACGAGATAAGAGCTGACTTCCACTTCCTGCGGCGCGACCTGAACGTTGTCGGAAACCAGCCAGGTGTTGATCCATGGGATCGGGTTGGAGCGGGTCTGGAACGGTAGATCGAGGCCCACCGCCTGCATGCGGATATTGGTGATGTACTCGACGTACTGGCAGAGAATATCTTTGTTCAGGCCGATCATCGAGCCGTCGCGGAACAGATAGTCCGCCCACTCTTTTTCCTGCTGCGCCGCCAGCACGAACAGGTCATAGCACTCCTGTTTGCACTCTTCGGCGATTTCCGCCATTTCCGGATCGTCGCTGCCGGAGCGCAGCAGGTTCAGCATATGCTGAGTGCCGGTCAGGTGCAGCGCTTCATCACGGGCGATCAGGCGAATAATCTTGGCGTTGCCTTCCATCAGCTTGCGTTCGGCAAAGGCGAAGGAGCAGGCGAAGCTAACGTAGAAGCGGATCGCTTCCAGCGCGTTGACGCTCATCAGGCACAGATACAGTTTCTTTTTCAGCTCGCGCAGATTCACGGTCACGGTTTTGCCGTTGACGGTGTGGGTGCCTTCGCCCAGCAAATGCCAGTAGCTGGTCATTTCGATCAGCGAATCGTAATAGTGAGAGATGCCTTCCGCGCGTTTCTGGATCTGCTCATTGGTCACGATATCGTCGAACACCGTCGCCGGATCGTTGACGATGTTGCGAATAATATGGGTGTAAGAGCGCGAGTGGATCGTCTCGGAAAAGGCCCAGGTTTCCACCCAGGTTTCCAGTTCGGGGATGGAAATCAGCGGCAGCAGCGCGACGTTCGGGCTACGGCCCTGGATGGAGTCGAGCAACGTCTGATATTTCAGGTTGCTGATGAAAATATGCTTTTCATGTTCCGGCAGCGCCTGATAGTCGATGCGATCGCGCGAAACGTCGACTTCTTCCGGGCGCCAGAAGAAGGAAAGCTGCTTTTCAATCAGCTTTTCAAAGATGTCATATTTTTGCTGATCGTAGCGGGCCACGTTAACCGGCTGGCCAAAAAACATCGGCTCAAGCAGTTGATTGTTTTTCGTCTGTGAAAAAGTGGTGTATGCCATGAGTGGGTCCTGTTGAGATTGTATCGCCCGGCAACACTGCGTTTGCCGGGCCTACAAAACCGTAGGCCGGGTAGGCATCGCGCCACCCGGCAAAAATACCTTAGATCTTACATGCGCCGCTTTCGCAGCCGTCGTCCTGAATTGACGGCGCCAGGTCATCCTGGGCGTCTTCCGCGCCATCACGGGTGTTGTGATAGTACAGCGTTTTCACGCCGAATTTATAGGCGTTGAGCAGGTCTTTCAGCAACTGCTGCATCGGCACTTTTCCGGACGGGAAACGCGTCGGGTCATAGTTGGTGTTGGCGGAAATCGACTGATCGATAAACTTCTGCATGATGCCGACCAGCTGCAGATAGCCGTCGTTATTCGGCATTTCCCACAGCAGTTCGTAGGCGTTCTGCAGATTTTCGTAATCCGGAACGACCTGGCGCAGGATCCCGTCTTTCGACGCTTTGATGCTCACGTGGCCGCGCGGCGGCTCAATGCCGTTGGTGGCGTTGGAGATCTGCGAAGAGGTCTCAGACGGCATCAATGCGGAGAGCGTGGAGTTACGCAGGCCGTGGGTTTTGATGGATTCGCGCAGCTGCTCCCAGTCGAAATGCAGGGATTCGCTCACGATCGCATCCAGGTCTTTCTTGTAGGTATCGATCGGCAGAATACCCTGCGCGTAGGTGGTTTCGTTGAACCACGGGCAGGCGCCTTGTTCGATAGCCAGTTCGTTGGAGGCCTTCAGCAGATAATACTGAATAGCTTCGAACGTTTTGTGCGTCAGATTGTTGGCGCTGCCGTCGGAGTAGCGTTTGCCATGTTTCGCCAGATAGTAAGCGAAGTTGATAACGCCGATGCCCAGCGTACGACGACCCATCGCGCCGCGTTTGGCCGCCGGGATTGGGTAATCCTGATAATCCAGCAGGGCATCCAGGGCGCGCACCGCCAGCACCGCCAGATCTTCCAGCTCATCGAGGCTATCGATGGCGCCAAGGTTGAACGCCGACAGCGTGCACAGCGCGATTTCGCCGTTTTCGTCGTTCACATCGTCCAGCGGTTTGGTCGGCAGGGCGATTTCCAGGCACAGGTTAGACTGACGCACCGGCGCGACAACCGGGTCGAACGGGCTGTGGGTGTTGCAGTGGTCAACGTTCTGGATATAGATACGGCCGGTGGAGGCGCGTTCCTGCATCATCAGCGAGAACAGCTCAACGGCTTTAATACGCTGTTTGCGGATGCTGTCGTCTTTTTCGTATTTAGTGTACAGACGTTCGAACTCGTCCTGATCGGCGAAGAACGCATCGTACAGGCCAGGAACGTCGGACGGGCTGAACAGGGTGATGTCCTCGCCTTTCAGCAGGCGGGTGTACATCAGCTTGTTGATCTGCACGCCGTAGTCCATGTGGCGAACGCGGTTGGCGTCGGTGCCGCGGTTGTTTTTCAACACCAGCAGGCTTTCGACTTCCAGATGCCACATTGGATAGAAGAGGGTGGCCGCGCCGCCGCGGACGCCGCCCTGTGAGCAGGATTTCACCGCGGTCTGGAAGTGCTTATAGAACGGGATGCAGCCGGTGTGGAAAGCTTCGCCGCCGCGGATCGGGCTACCCAGCGCGCGAATGCGGCCGGCGTTGATACCGATACCGGCGCGCTGGGAAACGTATTTCACAATCGCGCTGGAGGTGGCGTTGATCGAATCCAGGCTATCGCCGCACTCGATCAGCACGCAGGAGCTGAACTGACGAGTAGGGGTACGCACGCCGGACATGATCGGCGTCGGCAGCGAAATTTTAAAGGTGGACACCGCGTCATAGAAACGCTTGATGTAGTCCAGACGGGTCTCACGCGGATAATTAGAGAACAGGCAAGCCGCGACCAGAATATAGAGGAACTGGGCGCTTTCATAGATTTCGCCGCTGACGCGGTTCTGCACCAGGTATTTACCTTCCAGCTGCTTAACGGCGGCATAGGAGAAGTTCATATCGCGCCAGTGGTCGATAAAACCGTCCATCTGCTGGAACTCTTCTTCCGTGTAGTCTTCCAGCAGATGATGATCGTATTTACCTTTTTCGACCATGTTCACCACATGGGTGTACAGCGCCGGCGGTTCAAACTGGCCAAACGCTTTTTTGCGCAGGTGGAAAATCGCCAGTCGCGCGGCGAGGTACTGGTAGTCCGGTGCATCGCGGGAGATCAGGTCCGCTGCGGCCTTAATAATGGTCTCGTGGATGTCGGCGGTTTTGATGCCGTCATAGAACTGAATATGCGAACGCAGTTCTACCTGAGAAATCGAAACGTTATTCAGTCCTTCTGCCGCCCAATCTAGTACGCGATGGATTTTGTCGAGATTGATACGCTCGGTGCTACCGTCGCGCTTTGTCACCAGCAGACTCTGATTCATGTGGTTTTTACCTGTCCGTGAGAAAAAATATCCCCCCATTTATCCACAGCAAGTCGTTGTGACTAACTCTGTGGATAAATACTATATGTAGGGGGTTGTCGATAAAAAGAACGCTATATGGTGAGTTATTTTAGTAAGGATTCTTTTGAGTACAAGGGTTGATTTTGACGTTAATTTGAGGTTGCGCAGGCGTAATAATCGCTAAGTCCACGCCGTATAAGGCCTGGAGAAGAAGTCAATAAAACAGAAAAAAAAATCAAAATTTGATCGAGTGCTGATTTCTTCGTCGGAAGGGAAAATTGCGCAGCTTGATGCCGCGCAATCATCATCATAAAAACGTATGACGTTATGCTTTTTTCGCCGTTGTATGCAACATATAGTTAACATCAACCCCCGGCGCCAGCTTGAAGGTATTAGTGAGCGGATTGTAATGCAGGCCGGTAATGTGCTGCTCTTTCAGAGAAGTCTGATCGATCCAGCCGATGAGCTCCGCCGGCTTGATGAACTTCTTAACGTCATGCGTACCTTTTGGCACCATTTTCATCACGTATTCTGCGCCGACCACGGCCATCAGCCAGGCTTTGCCGTTGCGGTTAATGGTCGAGAAGAAGACCTGGCCGCCGGGCTTCACCAGTCGCGCGCAGGCATGCACGACCGACTGTGGATCAGGGACGTGCTCGAGCATCTCCATACAGGTGACGACGTCGTACTGTTGGGCGTGCTTCGCCGCGTGCTCTTCGACGGTCTCCTGCACATACTCCACCTGAACGCCGCTCTCCAGCGCGTGCAGTTTTGCGACCTGCAGCGGCTCGAAGCCCATATCCAGACCGGTGACTGTCGCACCTTCGCGCGCCATGCTTTCGGCGAGGATGCCGCCGCCGCAGCCGACATCAAGCACTTTTTTGCCGAACAGGCCGCCGGAGCGTTCGGCAATATAGCCAAGGCGCAACGGGTTGATGCGATGCAGCGGTTTGAACTCGCCTTCTAGATCCCACCAGCGCGAGGCGACGGCTTCAAATTTGGCGATTTCATTGTGATCAACGTTGGGGGCCACCGACGGTTTTTCGGCATTCATGGGCGCTTTTACTCCTTTTCTGTTCTGACCTGCGAGTATATCAGCAGACTGCCACGAATAAACCGTATTGCTTTACCTCTATTACGACGGCTGTGTTATAATTTGCGACCTTTGAATCCGGGACACAGTAGAGGGATAGCGGTTAGATGAGCGACCTTGCGAGAGAAATTACACCGGTCAACATTGAGGAAGAGCTGAAAAGCTCGTATCTGGATTATGCGATGTCGGTCATTGTTGGCCGTGCGCTGCCGGATGTCCGAGATGGCCTGAAGCCGGTACACCGTCGCGTACTATACGCCATGAACGTATTGGGCAATGACTGGAACAAAGCCTATAAAAAATCAGCCCGTGTCGTTGGCGACGTAATCGGTAAATACCACCCGCATGGTGATACCGCCGTTTATGACACCATCGTACGTATGGCGCAGCCGTTCTCCTTGCGTTATATGCTGGTCGATGGCCAGGGTAACTTTGGTTCTGTCGATGGCGACTCCGCCGCAGCGATGCGTTATACGGAAATCCGTATGTCGAAGATCGCTCATGAGCTGATGGCCGATCTCGAAAAAGAGACGGTTGATTTCGTCGACAACTATGACGGCACGGAGAAAATCCCTGACGTCATGCCGACAAAAATCCCTAACCTGCTGGTGAACGGTTCTTCCGGTATCGCCGTAGGTATGGCGACCAACATTCCGCCGCATAACCTGACGGAAGTGATCAACGGCTGCCTGGCGTACGTTGATAACGAAGACATCAGCATTGAAGGGCTGATGGAACACATTCCGGGCCCGGACTTCCCGACCGCCGCTATCATTAACGGCCGTCGCGGTATTGAAGAGGCCTATCGTACCGGTCGCGGTAAAGTTTACATTCGCGCGCGCGCGGAAGTCGAAGCTGACGCGAAAACCGGTCGTGAAACCATCATCGTGCACGAAATTCCGTATCAGGTGAACAAAGCGCGCCTGATTGAGAAAATCGCCGAGCTGGTGAAAGAAAAACGCGTTGAAGGCATCAGCGCGCTGCGCGACGAGTCTGACAAAGACGGTATGCGTATCGTTATCGAAGTAAAACGCGACGCGGTGGGTGAAGTGGTTCTTAACAACCTCTACTCCCAGACCCAACTGCAGGTTTCTTTCGGTATCAACATGGTTGCGCTGCACCACGGTCAGCCGAAGATCATGAACCTGAAAGACATCATTGCGGCGTTTGTTCGTCACCGCCGCGAGGTTGTCACTCGTCGTACTATTTTCGAACTGCGCAAAGCGCGCGACCGTGCGCATATCCTTGAAGCGCTGGCGATTGCGCTCGCTAACATCGATCCGATTATCGAATTGATTCGCCGCGCGCCGACGCCGGCGGAAGCAAAAGCGGGTTTAATCGCGCGTTCATGGGATCTGGGCAATGTCTCCGCGATGCTGGAGCGCGCCGGCGATAACGCCGCGCGTCCGGAGTGGCTGGAGCCAGAGTTCGGCGTGCGTGACGGCCAGTACTATCTGACCGAACAGCAGGCCCAGGCGATTCTGGATCTGCGTCTGCAGAAACTGACCGGTCTGGAGCATGAAAAACTGCTCGACGAGTACAAAGAGCTGCTGGATCAGATTGCCGAGCTGCTGCACATTCTGGGTAGCGCCGATCGTCTGATGGAAGTTATTCGCGAAGAGCTGGAGCTGGTTAAAGAACAGTTTGGCGATGCGCGTCGTACCGAAATCACCGCCAACAGCGCCGATATCAATATCGAAGACCTGATCAACCAGGAAGATGTTGTCGTGACCCTGTCGCACCAGGGCTATGTGAAATATCAGCCATTAACCGACTACGAAGCGCAGCGTCGTGGCGGTAAAGGCAAATCGGCAGCGCGTATTAAAGAAGAAGACTTTATCGACCGCCTGCTGGTGGCCAACACCCATGACACGATCCTCTGCTTCTCCAGCCGTGGTCGTTTGTACTGGATGAAGGTTTATCAGCTGCCGGAAGCCAGCCGCGGCGCGCGTGGTCGGCCGATCGTCAACCTGCTGCCGCTGGAAGCTGACGAGCGTATCACCGCTATCCTGCCGGTTCGCGAGTACGAAGAGGGCGTTAACGTCTTTATGGCGACCGCCAGCGGTACCGTGAAGAAAACGGCATTGACCGAGTTCAGCCGTCCGCGTTCTGCCGGTATCATTGCCGTCAATCTGAACGAAGGCGACGAACTGATCGGCGTCGATCTGACTTCTGGCCAGGACGAAGTGATGCTGTTCTCCGCCGCTGGTAAAGTGGTGCGCTTTAAAGAAGACGCCGTTCGCGCGATGGGGCGTACCGCAACCGGCGTACGCGGTATCAAGCTGGCGGGCGAAGATAGCGTTGTGTCGCTGATTATTCCTCGCGGCGAAGGCGCTATCCTGACCGTGACGCAAAACGGTTACGGCAAGCGTACTGCGGCAGCAGAGTATCCGACCAAGTCACGTGCGACGCAGGGCGTTATCTCTATTAAGGTCACCGAACGTAACGGTTCCGTGGTCGGCGCCGTGCAGGTCGATGATTGCGACCAGATCATGATGATCACCGATGCGGGCACCCTGGTGCGTACTCGCGTTTCTGAAGTGAGCATCGTGGGTCGTAATACTCAGGGCGTGATTCTGATCCGTACCGCGGAAGATGAAAATGTTGTTGGCCTGCAGCGCGTGGCTGAACCGGTTGACGACGAAGAACTGGATGCCATCGACGGCAGCGTAGCGGAAGGCGATGATGATATCGCGCCGGAAAACGATGCTGACGACGACATCGCCGAAGACGAAGAGTAATCGTCCCAGGTAAATGTTCTGAAAGGGCCGGGTATTATCCCGGCCCTTTTTGCATTAACATTGCGGCAGAGCCCATTTACCGCTACTTTAACCCCATTCTGTTGAGCCCCTGACGACCGAGCATTGCCCCATTGAAATATCTTGCCTCGTTTCATACGACCTTAAAGGTTTCTCGTTATCTGTTCAGAGCGCTGGCGGTTCTGCTATGGATGCTGATTGCTTTTGTCTCCGTGTTTTATATCGTTAACGCATTGCATGAACGGGAATCGGAAATTCGTCAGGAGCTGAATCTTAACGCCGACCAGGCGCAGCGCTATATCCAGCGGACTGCGGATGTCATTAAAGAGCTGAAGTACGTCGCAGGCAACCGCGCGGCGACCGGGAGCGAGGGCAGCGCGGCGCTGGCCAACAGCGGCAATATCACTATCCCCAATTTTGAACCGCTGTATCCGGATTCCGACTGCAGCGCAATGAGCGGCGCCTGGCGCAATTCGCTGCAATCGCTGGCGTGGTTCATGCGCTACTGGCGCGATAATTTCTCCGCCGCCTACGACCTGAACCGTATCTTTTTAATTGGCAGCGACAACCTCTGTATGGCTAACTTCGGCCTGCGCGATATGCCGCTGGAGCGCGATCAGGCGCTGAAGGTGCTGCATCAACGTATCGAACAATATCGCGATGCGCCGCAAAACGAGCGGGGCAATAACCTGTTCTGGATTAGCCAGGGCGTGCGTCCGGGCGTCGGCTATTTCTATGCCCTGACGCCAATCTATATGGCTAACCGCCTGCAGGCGATGCTCGGCGTCGAGCAGACTATCCGCATGGAGAGCTTCTTTACGCCAGGCAGCCTGCCGATGAGCGTGACGATCCTCGATGATAACGGCCAGCAGCTCATTTCCCTTGCCGGGCCGGATAACAGTATTAAACCGGAAACCCGCTGGATGCAGGAGCGGATGTGGTTTGGCTACAGCTCTGGTTTCCGCGAACTGGTGCTGAAAAAGAGCCTGCTGCCGTCATCGCTGAGTATTGTCTATTCGGTTTCCGTCGATCAGGTGCTCGAGCGCATCAGGATGCTGATCCTCAACGCTATCGTGCTGAATATCCTGACGGGCGCGATCCTGTTCGCGCTGGCGCGCATGTATGAACGGCGGATATTTATTCCGGCGGAAAACGACGCCCAGCGTCTGGAAGAGCATGAGCAGTTCAACCGTAAAATCGTCGCCTCCGCGCCGGTAGGGATCTGTATTCTGCGTACCCAGGACGGCACTAACATACTGAGTAACGAACTGGCGCATAACTATCTGAATATGCTGACTCACGAAGACCGCCAGCGGCTCACGCAGATTATCTGCGGCCAGCAGGTCAACTTCGTCGACGTGTTAACCAGCAACAACACCAACCTGCAGATTAGCTTTGTACACTCGCGCTATCGTAATGAAAACGTAGCGATATGCGTGCTGGTGGATGTTTCCGCCCGTGTGAAAATGGAAGAGTCGCTGCAGGAGATGGCCCAGGCGGCGGAACAGGCCAGCCAGTCGAAATCGATGTTCCTCGCCACCGTTAGCCACGAGTTGCGTACGCCGCTGTACGGCATTATTGGCAACCTCGATCTGCTGCAGACCAAAGCGTTGCCGAAGGGAGTCGATCGGCTGGTGACGGCGATGAATAACTCCTCCAGCCTGCTCTTGAAGATTATCAGCGATATTCTCGACTTCTCGAAGATTGAGTCAGAGCAGCTAAAAATCGAACCGCGAGAGTTCTCGCCGCGCGAGGTCATGAATCATATTTCGGCGAACTATTTACCGCTGGTGGTGCGCAAACAGCTGGGGCTGTACTGTTTCATCGAGCCGGATGTCCCGCAAACGATGATCGGCGACCCGATGCGTCTGCAGCAGGTTATTTCCAACCTGCTGAGTAACGCCATTAAATTTACCGATACCGGCTGTATCGTGTTGCACGTCCAGCGCGCCGGCGACTATCTGCAAATTAGCGTACGTGACACCGGCGAGGGGATCCCGGCGAAAGAGGTTGTGCGCCTGTTCGACCCGTTCTTCCAGGTCGGTACCGGAGTGCAGCGTAATTTCCAGGGCACCGGCTTGGGGCTGGCTATCTGTGAAAAACTTATCAGCATGATGGATGGCGACATTGCCGTGGAAACTGAACCCGGCATGGGAAGCCGTTTCACAATTCGTATTCCGCTATACGGCATGCAGCCGATGCCGCCGCTGCTGGCCGATCGGCACAGCAACAGCACCTGTTGGCTGGCGATTCATAACACGTCACTGGCGCTTTTTGTCGAATCGCTGCTGCAATATCATGGCCTGACGGTACGTCAATTTGCTGGTCAGACGCCGGCCGCCGACGATATTTTATTAACCGATGATGAAGGCTATGAGGGTTGGCCGGGAAGCGCTGCGGTGATCTTCTGCCGCCGCCATATCGGCATTCCTGTTGAGCGCGCGCCGGGAGAGTGGCTACATAGCGTTACCACGCCGCATGAGCTCCTGCCCTTGCTGGGGCGTCTGCTGCATCTGGCGCTGGCGGCGGAAGAGAATGGTCCGGCGCTATCGGCCCATGACGCGCCAACGGCCAGCAATGACGACATGATGATTCTGGTGGTCGACGATCATCCGATTAACCGCCGCCTGTTGGCCGATCAGCTTGGCTCGCTGGGTTATCAATGCGTAACGGCCAATGATGGCATCGATGCGCTTAACGTCCTCAGTAAACAGCATATTGATATTGTTCTCAGCGATGTGAACATGCCCAATATGGATGGTTACCGTCTGACGCAGCGGATCCGTCAGCTGGAGATGACGTTGCCGGTTATTGGCGTGACGGCTAACGCGCTGGCGGAAGAAAAACAGCGTTGTCTGGAATCGGGAATGGATAGCTGCCTGTCAAAACCGGTGACGCTGGATATCCTTAAGCACACGCTGGCCACCTATGCCGCACAGGTACGTAAAGCCAGAAAAACAAGCTGAGGCCGCACGGAATGGTGCTGAGAGCTCCCCGGCGCGCGATGCTCTCCGGGGCGGGAATAAAGTTTCAGAATGGCCCGGAAACGGCGGCTGGCCGCCATCCGGGAAAAGTGAATTACTCTTTATCCGTTGAGGTAAGAGAAACGGAAGAGAGGTAGTTCAGCAGTGCGATATCATTTTCGACACCCAGCTTCATCATTGCCGATTTCTTCTGGCTACTGATGGTTTTAATGCTGCGGTTCAGCTTTTTGGCGATCTCGGTGACCAGGAAGCCTTCAGCGAACAAACGCAGAACTTCACTCTCTTTCGGCGACAGGCGTTTGTCGCCATAACCGCCGGCGCTGATTTTTTCCAGCAGGCGGGAGACGCTTTCCGGAGTAAACTTTTTGCCTTTCTGCAGCGCGGCCAGCGCTTTCGGCAGATCGGTCGGCGCACCCTGCTTCAGTACGATCCCTTCAATATCGAGATCCAGTACTGCGCTGAGGATAGCCGGGTTGTTGTTCATGGTCAGAACGATAATCGACAGTTCAGGAAAATGACGTTTGATGTATTTGATCAGGGTGATCCCATCGCCATATTTGTCGCCAGGCATCGACAAGTCGGTAATCAGGACGTGCGCGTCAAGTTTAGGAAGATTGTTAATCAGAGCTGTGGAATCTTCAAATTCGCCAACAACATTCACCCACTCGATCTGCTCAAGTGACTTACGAATGCCGAACAGTACGATCGGATGGTCATCGGCAATAATTACGTTCATATTGTTCATGTATTAGGCTACCTTGCTACAGCAAGCTCTTGACGTAACCGTCAATGTCGCTGATGTATTTTTCTATACCTTGAGCATCTCTTTCATGAATCAGATGCTCAAGCGCTTCACATAACTGCTTGCCGGGTATCAGATTAAGCATCGCAAACGCCCCTTTGAGGCGGTGAGCGGTCTGCGCCAGCGCAGCGAAATCGCTGATGGTTAATTCAGTATACAATCTCTGAACATCATCCGGAACAGTGTCGGCAAACAGCGCGTAATAACCGCTGGCATGGAGTTCAGCATTCCCTTCATTTCCAGTGGAGGTGGGCTGAATCTCTTCTTGCGCCAGCTGCTGCTCAATCAGCTGCAGGATAGCTTCCTGCATGGCAGTGCTGATATTAAAATTGACGCTCAACTGACCAGGGCCAATTTTGCGTATCCCAACCTCATCATCGCTTAAAAGCAAGCCTGAAGCAGTAAGATTAGACGGATTATCAGTTAAAAAGAGATCGTACTCTTGACTTGCGAGTCTTTCGTCCGGGGTGATGCAGCTTGCGCCCCAGCTCTCTAACTGGCGCGTCACGATGCGGCGTACTTCATTGGCGGTAATGTCAATCATCACGACTACATCGTCTAACAGGTGTTCGCCGGAGTCGCTCTCTTCCTCGCTTGCCGCCATTTTAAGGTGTAGCGAGTAGCGGGTGCCGAGCGATTCTCGCGCCTTAATATTAAGCTGCCCGCCAAGCTTGCGGGTTAAACGGTCGCATAACCAGAAGGTGAGGGCATTGGCCTTGCCGTACTGGTCGGCTTGCGTCTCGTTAAGGAACGGGAAGTGCATATTATCGATTTCATTAGCGCTTACGCCGTTGCCGGTATCAAGAATACGGAAAGTCAGCCGATCGTCGGCAGATTCATCTTTGCTCACCTCAAGGGTGATTTTACCGATAGAGGTAGTGGTGATCGCGTACTGAATCAGCAGTAATAGCGTGCGGCGCAGCGCGTCGCGATCGCCGTAGCGCTGCTCGTTGGCCGGCAGCGCGTTATTGATTAACAGCTGAAGTCCCTTGCGTTTTACCATCGGTAGGACTTCAGGAACCACTTCATCTATTAAGCCCTGAATGGAGAATAAACCGGGGGTAGTTTTCCAGGCGTCGCTTTCCAGTAAGTTCGCCAACTGAATCTCATCGACCAGATGAACCAGTTCATCCGCGCGCTGCGCCAGTTTACGGCTCTCATTAATGCCGATGGCCGCCGCTTCATGCGCCAGCGCCTGCGCCGGTTCTTTCAGCGCGGCGCCGATGTTCTGCATAAAGGCGATACGCCCCTGCTGATTTTTTTCATACAGACGCTGGGCCTGTTTGAGCTTTTTGTTCACCAGTACTTCTCTGTCCTGGTCGCGAATAATCAGGATCTGCGTGCGAGGAGCAACCTGGCTACGGTACTGGCGGATTTCATAAAGTTCATTATTGATCGTCGCCTGAATGACCCCTTGATGCTGATCTGCCATGTTGGTGATGTTCTGCAGGTTCAGATGAGGCAACAGATGATCGGCGATCGGGTTGCTGATAATAGTGCGATTGGCTTCCTGATCGTGCACCAACAGGCCCAGCGGCAGCAAAGAGACAATCTCTTCATTAATTGCGCGCTGAGCGCGAAGCTCGCTGTTGGCGGCGGGGGCCGCGCTAACGCTGCCAGGATTACGGCGACCGCTATAGTGACGGAATGTGGTAAAGCCAAACAGGGTTAATGCCAGCAGACCAATGGTGAGGAGCAGCGGCAGTAAAATATTCTGCAGGGATTCCATCAGCAAAGTGCTGAACGGCACGACCCACACCAGCCGCATGCCGGTGGTATTGATGGCGGTAGTTATCTCAATACGCAGGCCATTGAAGCTGACGCTAACGTTATCAACGGCTTCTTTATCAGGGCTGTTGGCGGCATTCTGCGCCGGATCTGCCTCCAGACGGAAGCTGTCCAACGACATGCTCGGGGGGATGAGGTCGTTAATCGGTAAATCGAAGGCCACCACCGTTGCCAGGTGGCCCGGTTGGTTAAAGGTGGTACGCAGCGTGAAGTAGTGGCCATTTTGCCAGGTCAAATGGCGCAGCGAAGAAAAGGTTTCCCGTTCGTCCAGCGTATTTGCCTGCAGCAGCATTTCGGCGCGGCGGGATTCCACCACGCTGCTAATCGTCGATTCTTTAAAACTCGAAGACAGATCTTTCAGCGGCAGGGTCGAGACCAGAATCAAGCTGTTATCCAGCCCGTTCAGATAATACATCGACCAGGGGATGGTTTCCGCGCCCCATAGAATATCGAGGTAATTAGAAATTTTCTGCGTCATCTCAAGCGTCGAGCTGTCATGAGATCCGAAAATCAGCGCCTCGGTTTTGCGCCGAGGCTTTTCCAGATAGTAGACATCCTGCTTTAGCCGGGTTTCCTGCAGCCCATCGCTTGAAGTACTGGAACTGGTGGCTGCGATATTGTCGTAAATCTGCCAGGTGGCGTAACGCCAGGTATCGATGCGTTTGTGCAACGCGTGGCTGATATCAACCACCTGGTAACTTCTGTCTTTTAGCCACGTATTGACCGAGCTTTGGATCATCACGCCCATCGTCGCGAGCAAGACGATAACCATCAAAATGAAGAAGCGGGTGATGTTGCCTGGGATCAGGGAGAATTTTTTTTGGGTCATCGCGTAGCAGAGCTGCTCAGTAGTGTTTGTAAACAAGATGTTGCGCCATAGTGACGGGCAGCACAACGAATACTGGCTGGAAGTATAAAGGCTAAAACGGGAAATCCATACAACAGATTGACGCTGAGGGATCTTTTAATGCTGAGATTTGTCTCAAAACCATAGCGACCACGAATATGTACAGTGGAATTGATCTTGTACAATTAACTGGCATTTGTTGCAGGTAAATAGCACGAAAAAACAAGAAATTGGCGAAATAGGCTAACTTTCATTCGGAATTGATTGATTAATAGTCGTTATTTTTTTATGCGATAGCACAGCATAATTAAAGATACGTAAAGAAGGGTAAAAAAAACCGGATGCGAGGCATCCGGTTGAAATAGGGGTAAACAGACATTCAGAACTGAATGACGGTAATAAATAAAGTTAATGATGATAGCGAGGATTATTTTAGTCTTCGGGGAAGATTTTGTTTTACCATTCAGTGCTATACATTTACATGCTTTCAATAATTTGATTTTAAAGATAAATATTATTTTTTTGATTTTTGATGCTTATTTTGGCGACCATTATCGTGCCTGAAAAGTTCCTTGATATTTACAAATTGAAACATCTTGTGCGCATTTTGAAACACCTTAGAAGTTTTCGTATCATATTCTTGTTGGATTATTCTGCATTTTGCAGCACAATGAATACAGCCGACTGATTAGAAGGGTAATCAGTAAGCAGTGGCAATAATAAAAGGCATATAACAAACAGAGGGTTAATAACATGAAAGTTAAAGTACTGTCCCTCCTGGTACCAGCACTGCTGGTAGCGGGCGCAGCAAATGCGGCTGAAATTTATAACAAAGACGGCAACAAATTAGATCTGTACGGTAAAATTGATGGTCTGCACTACTTCTCTGACGACAAGAGCGTAGACGGCGACCAGACCTACATGCGTATCGGCGTGAAAGGCGAAACCCAGATCAACGACCAGCTGACCGGTTACGGCCAGTGGGAATACAACGTTCAGGCTAACAACACCGAAGGTTCTGACAAGCAGTCCTGGACCCGTCTGGCATTCGCTGGTCTGAAATTCGGCGACGCGGGTTCTTTCGACTACGGTCGTAACTACGGCGTTGTATACGACGTGACTTCCTGGACCGACGTTCTGCCGGAATTCGGCGGCGACACCTACGGTTCCGACAACTTCCTGCAGTCCCGTGCTAACGGCGTTGCTACCTACCGTAACTCTGACTTCTTCGGTCTGGTTGACGGCCTGAACTTTGCTCTGCAGTACCAGGGTAAAAACGGCAGCACGAGCGGTGAAGACATGACCAACAACGGTCGCGGCTTCCAGAAACAGAACGGCGAAGGCTACGGCACCTCCGTTACTTATGATATCTGGGACGGCATCAGCGCTGGTTTCGCGTACTCCCACTCTAAACGTACTGACGATCAGAACGTTAATGGTGTTATGGGTCACGGCGACGACGCTGAAACCTATACCGGTGGCCTGAAATACGACGCTAACAACGTATACCTGGCGACTCAGTACACCCAGACTTACAACGCAACTCGCACTGGCGACATCGGTTTTGCTGACAAAGCGCAGAACTTCGAAGTGGTTGCTCAGTACCAGTTCGATTTCGGCCTGCGTCCGTCCATCGCTTACCTGCAGTCTAAAGGTAAGGACCTGTCCATTCGTGGCACCGGTATCAACTATGGCGACCAGGATATCCTGAAATACGTTGACCTGGGCGCGACCTACTACTTCAACAAAAACATGTCCACCTACGTTGATTACAAAATCAACCTGCTGGACGACAACGACTTCACCCGCGCTGCCGGTATCTCTACCGACAACGTCGTTGCTCTGGGCCTGGTTTACCAGTTCTAAGCAAGCTGAAGTGTTGAAAAAGGCGCCTGTGGGCGCCTTTTTTTATGCCCGGTTTAACCTCGCTGGTATACTCTGGCTGCCTTTGTAACAGGAGCCCGTTTTCATGGATACCACCTTTTTCCGCGCCGCCTTTATCGGCCTCTGCGTTCTGCTTACCGGCTGTGATTCCGCGACCTCCCCGGCCACGCCAAAATCCGCCGCCACCGTGCTCGATGGCAAAACGATGGGGACCTATTGGCGCGTTAGCGTCGTCGGGCTGGATCCGGCGAAAGCCGAAGATTTACGCCATAAAGTTCAGGCGCAGCTCGATGGTGACGATCTGCTGCTTTCGACCTGGAAAAACGACTCCGCGCTGATGCGCTTCAATCATGCCGCCACTACCGAACCGTGGCCGGTGAACGAAGCGATGGCGGATATCGTCACTCTGTCGCTGCGTATTGGCGCAAAAACCGCCGGAGCGATGGATGTTACCGTCGGGCCGCTGGTCAATCTATGGGGATTTGGCCCGGATAAGCAACCGGTAAAAACGCCGACGGCGCAGCAAATCGCGGCGGCAAAAGCGCGTACCGGGCTGCAGCATCTGACGGTGATTAACCGCGCCGATCAACAGTATCTGCAAAAAGATATTGCCGATTTATTTGTCGATCTTTCCACGGTCGGCGAGGGCTATGCCGCCGATCATCTGGCGCGGCTGATGGAGCAGGAAGGAATTGCCCGCTATCTGGTATCGGTTGGCGGCGCGCTGGTCAGCCGCGGGATGAACGGCGACGATAAACCCTGGCGAGTGGCGATTCAAAAACCAACCGACCGCGAAAACGCCGTCCAGGCGATAGTCGATATCAACGGCCACGGCATCAGCACCTCCGGCAGCTATCGCAACTACTACGAGCTGGACGGCAAACGTATTTCTCACGTTATCGATCCGCAAACCGGGCACCCCATCAACCATAAGCTGGTTTCGGTGACGGTGATTGCGCCGACGGCGCTGGAAGCCGACGGTTGGGATACCGGGCTGATGGTATTAGGGCCGGAAAAAGCCCAACAGGTGGCACACGAGCAGGGGCTGGCGGTCTATATGATTGTCAAAGAGGGCGACGGCTTTAAGACCTGGATGTCGCCGCAGTTCCGCACCTTCCTGGTCGGCGAGCAGAATTAAAAAGCAAGAAGCGCAGTTTTTTAGATCGGAGCAAGGCGCAAAGTAAGGATACACTTACAGCAGGAGCCCGCTATGAAACCGATGATTGCCGATATGACTAACGATGACCGCCGCTGGCAGGCGGTCTGCGAACGTGACGCCAGCGCCGACGGGCAGTTTGTCTTCGCCGTGTTGACCACCGGCGTCTGCTGCCGTCCCTCGTGCCGTTCACGGCGCGCGCTACGGGAGAATGTCCGCTTTTATTCTGATGTCGAAGCGGCAAAGGCCGCCGGATATCGCCCCTGTAAACGCTGTCGGCCGGATAATCTCGACCCCGACCAACAGCGGGTCGAGAAGGTGGCCGCCGCCTGTCGCCTGCTGGAACAAGAGGCGCCAATCACCCTTGAGGCGCTGGCGCAGCAGCTGGCGGTCAGCCCGTTTCACTTCCATCGTATTTTTAAATCCGTCACCGGGCTTACGCCCAAGGCCTGGCAGCAGGCGTGGCGCGCGCGGCGTCTACGCGAAGCATTAAGCCAGGGCGAGAATGTCACCCGCGCGGCATTAGCCGCCGGTTTCCCTGATTCCGCCAGCTATTATCGCCAGGCAAACGAGACGCTGGGCATGACCGCCCGCCAGTTTAAACGCGGCGGCGAAGATGTGGTGATTCGCTGGGTTTGCAGCGATAGCGCCTCTGGCCGGTGCCTGGTGGCGTTCAGCGAACGTGGCGTATGCGCCGTGTTGCTGGGCGATGACGATAAGGCGTTATATGCGCAGCTGGCGAGCTTGTTTCCCGGCGCCCAATTACAGCCGGGTGATGACACGTTTACCGAACGCGTGGCGCAGGTGGTTGCCCATCTGGATAATCCGCAGCAGGCGGTGAATTTGCCGCTGGATATTCGCGGTACCGCTTTCCAGCAACGGGTGTGGCAAGCCTTGCGCCAGATCCCGCCAGGCGAAACCCGCAGCTACCGCGAGGTGGCGCACAGCATTGGTCAACCGCGTGCGGTCAGAGCGGTTGCCGGGGCCTGTGCGGCTAATAAACTGGCGATAGTCATTCCTTGCCATCGAGTAGTACGTGAGGGCGGGGCGCTTTCCGGCTATCGTTGGGGCAGCGAACGCAAAGCGCTGCTGCTGGCGCGCGAAGCAAAAATACGGGAGAAATAATGCTCGATCTGTTTGCCGATACGCCACCCTGGCAGGAGCCGCTGGCCCCCGGGGCGATGATGTTACGCCGTTTTGCCGTTCAGCGCGCGCCGGCGCTGCTGCAGGCCATCGCCGGAGTGGCCAGCGCTTCTCCGTTCCGCCAGATGGTGACCCCCGGTGGTTATACCATGTCGGTGGCTATGACCAACTGTGGCCAACTCGGCTGGACGACCGATATGCACGGCTATCTCTATGCGCCGGGCGATCCGTTGACCGGCGAACATTGGCCGCCGATGCCGCCGCTCTTTCAGCAACTGGCGGCGGAGGCAGCGCAGGAGGCGGGCTATGCGCATTTCTCCCCGGACGCCTGTCTGATTAACCGCTACCAGCCGGGCGCGAAGCTGTCGCTGCATCAGGATAAAGACGAGCGGGATTTGCGTGCGCCTATCGTTTCGGTGTCGCTGGGACTGCCGGCAGTGTTTCAGTTTGGCGGGCTGAAACGTAACGATCCGCTGCGTCGGCTGCTGCTGGAGCATGGCGATGTGGTGGTTTGGGGCGGCGAATCACGGCTCTTTTACCACGGCATCCAGCCGCTTAAACCGGGGGAGCACCCGCTGACCGGCGCCTGTCGTTATAACCTCACGTTTCGCCTCGCGGGAGGCCGGCAAAAACAAAAATAAGAATTATTCTTGCTGTCGTCGGCAAGCCGTTTAAACTGCTGGCTGTTTGCTTGTCCGGATCGTAGCTTATGGAATTACTTGTTCTTGTTTGGCGCCAGTACCGCTGGCCGTTCATTGCCGTCATGGCGCTGAGTTTGCTCAGCGCGGCGCTGGGTATCGGGCTTATCGCCTTTATTAACCTGCGCCTGATTTCCCTTGTGGATACCTCGCTCACCGTGCTGCCGGAGTTTCTCGGCCTGCTGCTGCTGTTGATGGCGGTCACGCTCGGCTCGCAGCTGGCGTTAACCACCCTTGGCCACCATTTCGTCTATCGCCTGCGCGGCGAATTTATAAAACGCATTCTCGACACCCAAATCGAAAAGATCGAAAAAATCGGCAGCGCTTCGCTGCTGGCGGGCTTAACCAGCGACGTGCGTAACATTACCATCGCCTTTGTGCGCCTGCCGGAGCTGGTGCAGGGGATTATCCTGACCTTCGGGTCCGCCGCCTACCTGGCTTTTCTGTCAGGTAAAATGATGCTGGTGACCGCGGTCTGGATGGCGGTCACCATCTGGGGCGGCTTTGTGTTGGTGGCGCGCGTCTATAAGCATATGGCGACGCTGCGCGAGACCGAAGATAAGCTGTATCATGATTATCAGACGGTGCTGGAAGGGCGCAAAGAGCTGACGCTGAACCGCGAACGCGCCGAATATGTTTTTAATCAGCTGTATCTGCCGGATGCCCGCGATTATCGCCACCACATCATTCGCGCCGATACGTTCCACCTGAGCGCGGTGAACTGGTCGAATATCATGATGCTTGGCGCCATCGGTCTGGTGTTCTGGATGGCTAATGGCCTCGGGTGGGCCAATACCGCGGTGGCGGCGACCTATTCCCTGACGCTGCTATTCCTGCGTACGCCGCTGCTGTCGGCAGTGGGGGCGCTGCCGACCTTGCTCAGCGCCCAGGTGGCATTCAATAAACTGCATCAGTTCGCGCTGGCGCCTTACCGCCCCGGTTTCCCCGAGCCGCAGGCGCATCCGCACTGGCAGACTCTGGAGCTGCGCGATGTCTCGTTCCGCTACCCGGATAACAGTTTTGCCGTCGGGCCGATTAATCTGACTCTCAAACGCGGCGAACTGGTGTTTCTGATTGGCGGCAATGGCAGCGGCAAGTCGACGCTGGCGATGCTGCTGACCGGGCTGTATCAACCGCTCTCCGGGCAGATCCTGCTCGATGGTCAACCTCTGGCGACGGAAAAACCAGAAGATTACCGCAAGCTATTCTCGGCGGTATTTACCGATGTCTGGCTATTTGATCGTCTGTTAGGGCCAAAAGGCGAACGCGCCGATCCGGCGCTGGTCGCGAAGTGGCTGGCGTATCTGAAGATGGACCACAAGCTGCAGCTGGAAGAGGGGAAAATCCTCGATCTGAAGCTGTCTAAAGGGCAGAAAAAGCGTGTGGCGCTGCTGCTGGCGCTGGCCGAAGAGCGCGATATCATTTTGCTCGATGAGTGGGCCGCGGATCAGGATCCGCATTTCCGGCGCGAGTTTTATCAGGTGCTATTGCCGCTGATGCAGCAAATGGGGAAAACCGTGTTTGCCATCAGCCACGATGATCACTATTTCCAGCATGCCGATCGCCTGCTGGAGATGCGCAGCGGCAAGCTGAGCGAGCTCACCGGCGTTGAGCGCGAACTGGCGACCCGCGACGCGGTAGCACGTACTGCTTAACGTTTTTGCTGGTTACCCGATCGGGCGTTTTCGTCCGTTCGGGACATATTGCTGGTTTTTACAGCAGATAAATTGCTGGCGGTTATTATTTCCCCCTCCTCGCGCTATGCTTATGGCTGCGGCCATGCAGGTCGACTTCTATTCTCACAAGGATTGCCTGAGCGATGTCCGTTTTGCATAAAAAAAGCGCCCGATTACGCGATGAAGAACGCGCCCGCCTGATTTGGCTATTGAGCACTGATAAAGCCGTCACCTCCGCGCTGCTGGGGAAACTCACCCTCGCGGAGCGCTATGATGAAGGGACGCTGGCCGATGACCTGGCGGAAGTGGAAGTGCTGGTGTCGCATCTGCCGCCGCCGGATCTCGCCGATGCCCTGGAAGCGCTGCCTTATGACGCGCGTACCGCGCTGTGGGGGCTGGTTGCCGATGACAAGCGCGGCGAAGTGCTGCTGGAGGCGTCAGAGAGCGTATGGGGCGATCTCATCGACAAGATGAGCGACCACGACCTGATATTTGCCCTGCAATCGCTGGATATTGATGAACAGGTTTACCTGTTGCAGCACCTGCCGCGCGACTTAACCGGCCGCCTGCTGGCGACGCTGCCGCCGGATAAACGCGCGCGCATTCGCCAGATGATGCGCTACGCCGATAACACCGTCGGCGCGATCATGGAGTTTGAGGTGATTACCGTTCGCCCGGAAGCCACTCTGGCGGCGGTACAGCGCTATCTGCGCCGGTTGGGCAAAATGCCGGAAAACACCGATAAACTGTTCGTCACCACGCGCAATAAACTGCTGCTCGGCGAGCTGGAGCTGCAGACTATTCTGCTCAACGATGCGCAAAAGCGCGTTGGCGAGGTGATGGAAGGCGATCCGGTGACTTTCCAGCCGCAGGAAGAGGCGGAGAAAGTGGCGCGTACCTTCGAACGTGATGACTTACTGAGTGCTGCGGTGATTGATGCCGACGGCAAGCTGATGGGGCGTTTGACCATCGATGAAATCGTCGATGTGGTGTACGAAGAGACCGATAACGATCTGCGCCGGATGGGCGGTCTGAGCGAAGATGATGATGTTTTTGCGCCGGTAAGCAAAGCGGTGAAAACCCGCTGGGCGTGGCTGGCGGTGAACCTCTGTACGGCGTTTATCGCTTCACGGGTGATCGATGGCTTTGAACATACCATTTCTCAACTGGTGGCCCTGGCCTCGCTGATGCCGATCGTCGCCGGGATAGGCGGAAATACCGGCAATCAGACGATCACCATGATCGTCCGTGCGATGGCGCTGCAAAAGATCCAGCCGGGAAGTTTTACCTTCCTGATCCTGCGCGAGATGGGGGTGGCGCTGATTAATGGCCTCGTATGGGGCGGAATTATGGGGGCTATCACCTGGTGGTTATACGATGACCCGCAGCTTGGCGGGGTGATGACGTTGGCGATGATGCTCAATCTGCTGATGGCGGCGATGATGGGGGTTATCATCCCGATGGTGATGGTCAAGCTGGGGCGCGATCCGGCGGTCGGCTCCAGCGTGATGATCACCGCGATTACCGACACCGGCGGGTTCTTTATTTTCCTTGGTCTGGCGACGCTGTTTCTGATGTAAGCTGCGCTTTTACGCGCAGGCGGCGAGGGATGAGCGCCATTGCGATAAGCCCCGCCAGTACGCCGATCGCCAGATTACTGGTCGTGACCGTCACGACGACGGTTGCCGCCATGACTACCGTTTCCGGCCACGGATTGCGCGCCAGCGCGGTTGGGCGAATACTCTGCCAGCTGAAGGTTTTCACCGCCACGATCACCATGACCCCGGCCAGCACCGCCATTGGAATTTTGGCCATCACCTGGCTAAGCGCCGTCACCAGAAGCAGCAGTACCAGACCGGCCACTATCGTCGATAGGCGGCTACGCGCCTTGCCCATTTCCACGTTAACGATAGTCTGGCCGATCATCGCGCACCCGGCGATGCCGCCATAGCAGCCCGCGAGGATATTGGCGACCCCCAGTCCTGCGCTCTCACGCGACTTATTTGACGGCGTATGGGTGAGATCGTCAACCAGCTTTGCCGTCAACAGCGATTCCATCAGGCCGACAAAGGCGATACTCAGGGCGCAGGGCCAGATAATTTTCAAGGTGCTTAAATCCAGCGGCACCGCCAGCGCGTTGAAGCCCGGCAGACCGCCGCCCATGGCGCCTTCATCACCCACGGTCGGCAGCAACTGTCCGCTGGTGACGGTATAAGCGGTAAGGAGGACGATAGCAATAAGCGGCGCCGGCACGGCTTTGATAAAACGCGGCGCCCACAGCACGATGAGCAGCGTCAGAACGAACAGGCCAACGATGAGCGGCTGCCTGCTCCAGAAATGGGGAACCTGGGCGAAAAAAATAAGAATGCCGAGCGCATTAACAAAACCGGTCATCACCGCTGGCGGGATAAAGCGCATTAACCGCGCCATACCGCATACCCCAAACAAAATTTGAATAATACCAGCCAGAATGACAGCAGGCAGAATATACCCTACGCCATGCTGATGTACCATCGGGCCAATTACCAGGGCGACAGAACCTGCCGCCGCCGTCACCATCGCCGGACGCCCGCCGAGAACCGACATCGCCAGACAGAGCACCACTGAAGCAATCAGGCTGACCTGCGGGTCCACGCCGGCAATGACCGAAAATGAAATGACTTCAGGGATTAACGCCAGGGCAGTTAGCACGCCAGCGAGGGTCTCGCGTGTTATCAACGCCGGTGAGAGAGTGCGGGAAGTTGAGGGCATAAAAGTTCGCGGATGATAAAAAATTTGAATGAAGACAAGCCGCCGTTGGCGTGCGCTCCATCACAGAACGGGAGATGATAGCGCGGAAAGGGCCATCATACCAGTACAAAAAGTGATTTTGTGTACACATTTATTAAACATTTTTATAACAGATCTCAAAACTCAACTTAAAATTTAAACAATATTTAAATTTTTGAGTACAGGTGGTACCTTTGATCCCGAGAATCGTTTCACCTGCGCTAAATAAAAAAAGCGAGTAAAAGTAAGGCTCAAATCCGATGAAGAAAAAGATGGCCGTACCCAGCTCACAGGCGGTTGGTTCCAATACAAATCGGACCAACACCCGCCATGAGCAAGAGACGGATGTATTGTTGATTGGCGGCGGTATCATGAGCGCCACGTTGGGAACCTGGCTGCAGGAACTGGAGCCGGATTGGTCTATTACCGTGGTCGAGCAGATGACCAGCGTTGCCGAGGAAAGCTCGAACGGCTGGAACAATGCGGGTACCGGCCATGCGGCGTTGATGGAGCTCAACTACACGCCGCAAACCGCCAATGGGATCAATATCGACAAAGCGGTCGATATCAATGAGTCCTTCCATATTTCTCGTCAGTTTTGGGCCCACCAGGTGACCCGCGGCATCCTGACTAAGCCGAAATCCTTTATTAACAGCGTGCCGCACATGAGCTTTGTGTGGGGCGAAGACAACGTTAACTTCCTGCGCGCGCGCTACGCGGCGCTGCAGCAGAGCGAACTGTTCCGCGGTATTCGTTATTCTGAAGATCATCAGCAGATCAAAGAGTGGGCGCCGCTGGTGATGGAAGGGCGCGATCCGCAGCAAAAAGTCGCGGCAACGCGTACCGAAATGGGTACCGACGTTAACTACGGCGAGATCACTCGCCAGCTGATCGCCGGGCTACAGACGCATGATAACTTCTCTCTCCAGTTGGGTACCGTCGTTCGCCGCTTTAAGCGCAATGCGGACAACAGCTGGACGGTGACGCTGGCGGATGCCAACAATCGTCACCAGAAGCGGACGATCAAAACCAAATTCATCTTTATTGGCGCGGGCGGCGCTGCCCTGACGCTGCTGCAGGAAACCGGCATTCCGCAGGCGAAAGAGTATGCGGGCTTCCCGGTTGGCGGACAGTTCCTGGTGTGTGAGAACCCGGAAGTGGTTAATCATCACCTGGCGAAAGTCTATGGCCAGGCGGAAGTTGGCGCGCCGCCGATGTCGGTGCCGCATATCGACACCCGTATTATCGACGGCAAACGCGTGGTGCTGTTCGGGCCGTTCGCGACCTTCTCGACCCGCTTCCTGAAAAACGGCTCCCTTTGGGATCTGCTGGCGTCGACCAATACCTCGAATATTCTGCCGATGCTTAACGTCGGGATGGATAACTTTGACCTGGTGAAATATCTGATTAGCCAGGTATTGCAGAAAGATAAAGATCGTCATGCCGCGCTGTGCGAGTACTACCCGGAGGCGCGCAAAGAAGACTGGCGCCTGTGGCAGGCCGGCCAGCGTGTACAGATTATCAAGCGTGATAAGAAGATGGGCGGCGTGTTGCGCCTTGGCACCGAAGTGGTGTGCGATGATGAAGGCACCGTAGCTGCTCTGCTGGGCGCTTCTCCTGGCGCGTCGACGGCGGCGCCGATCATGGTGCAGCTGTTGGAGAAAGTCTTCAAAGACAAAGTACAGACGCCGGCCTGGCAGGCGAAGATGAAAGAGATCGTGCCGAGCTACGGCATGCGTCTGGATGGTAATCCGGCCGCTATTGAGCAGGCGCTGGCGTGGACCAGTGAAGTGCTGGGGCTACACTACGAGCCGACGACCGCGGCAGACGACGTGCCGCAGGCTGAACTCAAGCCGCTGACCGGCGGCAAACCGATGGCGGATATCGCGCTATAACAAAAACGGCAGCCCGAGGGCTGCCGTTTTGTATTACCGCTGGCGATTAACGCTCCACGGCATTACCGATAGTTTCTTCGGCTTTCCAGATGCGGTATTTCACTTCAACGTTGGCCGGAGTATAAACCACGATCGGCAGCTTGCTGTTGTAGCGCAGCATGGCTGCATCGCCGAGACCCGCGGTAACAAATTTCTTCTCTTTCTTACCGTCCGGGCAGGCCATCATGGTGGAAACCGGGGACGTCAGCTTATCAAAGACATAGTAGTCATAGCCCCAGCCTTCCAGCGTTTTGCTTTCCAGTTGACCGCCGAGGCGGTGATGGTTGCAGTCGACTTCCAGCGTCTGGCCAATCATCAGTTCAACTTTTAACGCGGATTCATCCTGCTGCTGCGGCAGCTGAATCACCTGACGCTTCATCCCTTTTTCCGCTTTCGGATAGGGGGCGACTTTCTCCAACGGCTGCTCAGCGGCTAACGCGCTGGTGGAAACACAGGCAACGGCCAGCAGAGAAACAGCAAGCGTAGCGATTTTTTTCACGGTTGATCATCCTTTATTATCGTTACTAACCAATACAGACTAACATCATTGCCCTGAATGGTAAGAGTTATTTACCATTATTTTCAATATGAATAGTGAAATGCACTAGTAAAGTGAAGCGTGCGCCAGCTATTCATCGCGGCTGTTTTTGGCTTCTTCAATAAACTCTTCGTCCAGTAAGTCGGCGTTCCCGGCGTGTTCACGCCCCGATAACAGGTTCCAGCAGGCAATAAACAAGGCGGCAATCAGCGGGCCAATGACGAAACCGTTGATACCGTAGATTTCCATGCCGCCAAGAGTGGCAATCAGGATCAGGTAATCCGGCATTTTGGTATCTTTTCCCACCAGCAGCGGACGCAGAATGTTATCCACCAGGCCGATGACAATGACGAAGAAACCGACAATAAACGCCCCTTGCCACAATTGCCCGGTGGCGAACAGATAAATCGCCGCCGGCACCCAGATAATGGCGGAGCCCACCGCCGGGATGAGCGACAGAAAGGCCATTAAAGCGCCCCATAGAATGCTGCCATCAAGACCGACGATCCAGAATGCAAAGCCGCCGAGCGCCCCCTGTGCCAGCGCGACGGCGACGGTACCTTTAACCGTCGCCCGCGCGACGGCGGCGAATTTGGCAAACAGGTGCTGTTTGACATAATTGGATAGCGGCAAAGATTCGAGGATTAACAGCACCAGATAAGGGCCATCTTTCAGCAAGAAGAACAGCAGATATAACATAATGCCGAAGCTGACGGTAAAGCCGAACGTCCCTTTACCGATCAGGAAGGCGCTACCGGCCAGATATTGTCCGCCTTTCAGGGCGGCATCGGATAGTTGCTGCTGAATCTGTTCCGCGCTATCGAGATTGTGCTCTGAGAGGAAACTTCTGGCCCAGCTCGGGAGATGGGCAAACAGGTTGGCGACCACCGTCGGAAACTGGGTGTCATTATGCTGTAGCTTGGTGTAGACCACGTTCAGCTCGAAGGCTAGCGACGAAATGATAATCGCCAACGGGGTGAAAACAATAAGACAGATAATGACGACGGTCAGGAGCGCCGCGATGCCGTTGCGTTCACCGATGCGCGTACGGATATTGTTTTTTATCGGATTAAATATCACCGCCAGGATTGCGGCCCACAGGATAGCGGAATAGTAAGGGGAGAGTACGTCAAAAAAGGCCAGGGTAACGATCAGTAAAATAAGGATAAAAAATCCTTTGGGAAGTCCTTTAACTCTCATTGGGTCCGCTCCAGATGATAACGAATACAGTCGAATAATAGATGGAATTTAACAATTTGCCATCAGGATAATCGCAGTCTTAGCGGGAAGGGGAGTACAAACATTAAAAAGATGTGCTACAAGACGACATGATCATGTGTGGCGATCCGTCCGTGCAATTTAAATCATACATTTTTTCGTCAGGTGATAGGCTTGGGTTTATCTAACTATTTGAGGTATGGCCGAAAGTGAATATTTCCGAGATCTACGAGTGGCGCAAGAATAGCTACCTGGTCAGTACAGACAGAGAAAAACTGGATGTTAAGGCTATCCATCGGTATCTGACAAGGTCGACCTGGGCCAAGGGTATCAATCTTGACACTGTCGCTACATCAATTGAAAACAGCCTTAATTTTGGCATTTATCATCATGATACTCAGATAGGCTTCGCTCGCCTGATTACGGATTTTGCTACATTTGCCTATCTTTGTGATGTGTATGTGCTCGAAGAATATCAGGGAGAAGGGCTTGGAAGGTGGATGATGGAATGTTTGCATAATCATCCTTTATTTGAACAGCTTCGCAGAATTATGTTATTCACCACCACCGCGCCCTGGCTTTACGAAAAGTTCGGCTACCAGCCAGTAAACCAGGAAAACTACGCCTGGACTATTACCAGGCCTGATATTTATACCAAGGGATAAAATCTGTCTGGCAAACACTCATATTCAGGTGCTTGTTGGCTTGTTTCCTGATGTATCTACTCTTGACGCGAAGCGGGCGTGCAGGAAATCACCATACCCAGTGGCGATATCCCACTCACGATTCCAATTCAGCAATCGCCAGTTCGGCAATTTTTATTGTTATTGAAGTCGTTTCGTTACTTGAGAGTGACCAGGCGGTTGAAAGACCGCACCACGCAATTATCCATTTGAGCAGGCGCTCTTTATCCATGTCTGCCATCCTGGTAACGATGCTTAGACGCTGTTTAAAGGTCTCTGGTACAGTCGCAACAGCAGGTACCGGATAACCAAGATCCGGATTAGTAAAAATATTAGCAAAGTCGAATCCCCGTTCACCTATCAGCCCTTTGGGGTCAATGGCTAACCAACCGGACGTTTCAAAATCAAGCACGTTACCGTGATGTAAGTCGCCATGTAATACAACCACATCTCGTGGAGAAGAAAGCAACTCTTCTGAAATTTCTGCGCAACGTGTCAGGATACCGCCATACTGCAAGGCGGCTGGTTTTAGAGGATAAAACCATTCACGCAGGGAGGTTAGCCGGGGGAACGGTCTTTTGGCGAATGAATGAAGCCGGTTCGCAGTCATACATAAAATACGACAAGCGATATCATCCCTATCTCCACGAGACATTGCTGATAAAGACGCGGAACCTGTGGCTCTTGAGAGAAGAATAGCTTCCTTTTCATGTGCAATCACATGGGCAGCGCCGTTCCCTTCCCACCATACCATGAGTGCATTACCGGCTTGTTCGTCAGGATCATCAGTGACTTTTAACATGGCTTTAATACCATGGGTTGCTGTTTTGACCGGATACAACTGTGACGTATGAGTGACAAATGGGGGGCCATCAGGAATGAGATTCCAGCAATTTAGCCAGGGTGTTAACTTGAACATATCCATAAAGCGGTCTTTAACATCCTTGCAATCAACGTTTAGACAACGTCCGTTTCGGGTAAATCAATGATAACCAGTATACCAAAGCTGCCCGTATCTACCGTATGAGGAATGCCAGCTTTTGCCACATAAAGCTGGCCAGACGATACAGTGATTTTTTCTCCCTTCACACTCAGCTCCAGTTGTCCATTAATGACCAGTAACCCCTCGTCATACTCATGTACTTCTTCAGCTACTGAGCGTTCATCCATTCGTACAACTTTAAGATTTGCAGTGCCAATACGGCCTAATACATGAGAGTGCCAGGCTTCAGGTAATGCATGCGCTTCGGTTCTGAGGTCATAAAGCGACATAACGTCATTCCTTTCGATGTGCGTTTATTGCTCTTATGCCATATAAGTTTCCTGCCGTCATATAACAAATATGGGAAAACAGGTTGAGTAAGAAGTGTATATTTACTGAGTTGAATTTCCGCTGAGCGAGGGGCGGATGTCCTGCTTCATCATGATGGGCAGGGGTAGTTACAGCCGGCGGTTACGCGGTGAATGATCTATAGAGAAAGGCCGGGCAGGGGGACACGTTTCAGGTCTGGAGTGAAGGAAGGATCGAGTTTTTCGACGGGGTTTCACCCCCTGCAAAAAACAGGCACAAAAAAACCAGCCATAAGAGGCTGGTTTTTCGAAGGTTTTTGGTCGGCACGAGAGGATTTGAACCTCCGACCCCCGACACCCCATGACGGTGCGCTACCAGGCTGCGCTACGTGCCGACGCGTGGAGGATAATATTACCCGTTCCCCCATCGAATGCAAGCGACCGACAACTGATTGATTCAAAATTAATCAATCAGTTAGCGATAAAGCGTTTTTCATCCGTCAGCACCTGCAGCAGCAGGCTGAGCTGTGGTTTTTGGTCTTTCACCTTCTCGCCGTTACTGTTCCAGGTGTGATAGGTGCCGTTGTGGTCGAGCACCACGGTCATCGTTGGCGTGGTAATCGCCAGAGTATCGCTATTGGCCGCGGTGACCCAGCTGCGGCGGCGCGCCGGGCTAAACAGGTCTTCGCCCTGCGAATATTCATTCGCTGGCGTCGACACGTGCAGCAGACGCTGCATCAGCGTCGTCATCACGTCTTTGTTATCCGTGAGCGTGGCGATCTCCTGCGCTGGGGTTCCCGGCCAGTGAATAACCAGCGGCACCTGCAGATTGCCCCGTGACCAGTCGAATTTACCCTGCTTGTTATCCAGCGGCATACCGTGCCCGGCGGTAATAATCACCACCGTATTATCCAGTTTGCCCGCTTTGCGCAGCGCGTCGAGCACGCGGCCAATTTGCGTATCGACGTCGCCTGCGGCGCGGCCATAGGTGCGCGCAAAATTCTGCTGCTGGCTGTTATCAATATTAGTGCCGTTCAGCGATACCCACGAGAACCAGCGGTTCTCATCCTGGGCGTAGCGATCCAGCCAGCCGATCCATTGGTCTGCCGTTTGCTCGTCACTTTGCGTTTTGGCCGCCGGCAGCGAGAAGTCCGACAGCAGCGCCTGACGATAGAGCGGACTGCTGAAACCGTCAGATGAGAACAGGCCCAACTGGTAACCCTGTTGGTTGAGGGCGGTAATCAGCGCCGCCGGGATACGCGCCGAGAGCACGCCATCCATATAACCCGGCGATATGCCGTAGAACAGGCCGAACATTCCGCTATCGGTACTATTACCGGAGCTCATATGCTGACTAAAGTTGACGCTCTCTTTTGCAAAAGCAGCCAGCTGCGGCATGTTCTTCTCGAAGCGTGAATAGTTGAGATTATCCACGGTAATGAGCAGCACGTTGTAGCCCGTGCCGAGGTCTCGATAGCGTAGATCGCTCAGCGGATACTGCACCGAAACCGCTTCCGGCGCGCCTTGTTCAACCAGACGGCGCTGGTAATCCTGAGCGTCGAGCAGGCCATGCTTCTCAAGGAAGCGGCGAGCGGTCATCGGATAAGAGAGCGGCAAGTTGGCCCGCTGCATGGTGATCGGGCGATAGAAATTAGCATCCGCCCAGATATAAATCAGGTGGCTGCTGATAAACGAAATAAAGAAAAACCAGGCGACGGGGCGCGCGTAGTGACGGCGGCGCGTCAGGCTGCGCAGCTTTTGCCAGCTCCAGGTGGCGAAGAGCATCTCGATCAGGAAGATGATCGGTACGCTGATAAACATCAGCTGCCAGTCGCGAGCCATCTCGTTCTGGTCGGGGTTAATCACCAGTTCCCAGACGACGGGGTTTAAGTGCAGGTGGAAGCGAGTGAAGACTTCGCTATCGATCAGCAGCAGCGTCATCCCTGCGGTGGCGAAGATGACCGACAGGAAGCGCATAAGCCGCTGCGAGCCGACGATAAAGGTCAGCGGGAAGAGAATCAGTACATAGCTGGTGAACACCAGAAAACTGAAATGACCAACGAGGCTGACATACGAGAAAACCCGCCCGGCAAGCGTCGTTGGCCAGTCGGCGACAAAAAGATAGCGGCTGCCGAGCGCCATGGCCAACAACATGTTGAACAGGGCGAACCAGTGTCCCCAGCTGACCATCTGGGAGACTTTTTCTCGGTAGGGCTGACGTAGAGTCACCATATACTGTTGTTCGTTATCCTTAGTGCGCGGGATCGTCGTTAATGGACGATTGCAGCGCCTGGGCGAAAGAACGGGCGATTGCCTGACGCTGCGCCGGCGCGACGCTACTGTTAATCAGGTTGGTCACCATATTGCCCAGCACCATCAGTGACAGGTCAACCGGCGCTTTGTGTGTTTCCAGGACGTTCGTCAGCTCGCTGAGCAGCTGCTCGACCTGTTCATCGCTATAGCGGGATATTTGTGGCATAAACTCAAAATCTGTTTGTTCGTGAAAGGGCAACATATTACCGTAGCAGCAGCATTTTTTCCGCATTTTTTCGCCACGGCGTAAAAGCGCCCAGCAACGCGAGTCCCAAGCGTGAAACAGACATCTGCCGGTTGCGTCATCGTCCCGGTGGTGGTTGAATACCGCCCGGTCTAAAAGGAGAGTTTAACATGAGTCTGGATATCGACCAGATTGCCCTGCATCAGTTGATCAAACGTGATGAACAGAATCTGGAACTGGTGCTGCGCGAGTCGCTGCTGGAACCAAATGCCACTGTCGTGGAAATGATGGCTGAACTGCATCGTGTCTACAGCGCAAAAAGCAAAGCCTATGGCCTCTTTAATGAAGAGAGCGAGCTGGCGCAAGCGTTGCGTTTACAGCGTCAGGGTGAAGAAGAATTTCTTCCTTTCAGCCGTGCGGCAACCGGTCGCCTGCGCGATGAGCTGGCGAAGTATCCGTTTGCCGAAGGCGGCATTGTGCTGTTCTGTCAGTATCGTTATCTGGCGGTCGAGTATCTGCTGGTGGCGGTGCTCAATAATCTGAGCAGCATGCGCGTTAACGAAGAGCTGGATATCAGTTCCACGCATTACCTCGATATCAACCATGCCGACATCGTGGCGCGTATCGATCTGACCGAGTGGGAAACCAATCCCGAATCGACCCGTTACCTGACCTTCCTGAAAGGGCGGGTGGGGCGTAAAGTCGCTGATTTCTTCATGGACTTCCTCGGCGCCAGCGAAGGGCTCAACGCCAAAGCGCAGAACCGCGGTCTGCTGCAGGCGGTGGATGATTTCGCCGCTGACGCGCAGCTGGATAAATCCGAGCGCCAGAACGTGCGCCAGCAGGTGTACGCCTACTGTAACGAACAGCTGCAGGCGGGCGAAGAGATCGAGCTGGAGTCGCTGTCTAAAGAGCTCTCCGGCGTCAGCGAAAAGAGTTTCCAGGAGTTTACCGCTGAACAGGGTTATGAGCTGGAAGAGAGCTTCCCGGCGGACCGCAGTACGCTGCGCCAGCTGACCAAATTTGCCGGTAGCGGCGGCGGTTTGACCATTAACTTTGATGCGATGCTGTTAGGCGAACGCGTATTCTGGGATCCGGCAACGGATACGCTGACCATCAAAGGTACGCCGCCGAACCTGCGCGATCAGCTGCAGCGCCGTACTTCTGGCGGTAATTAATCCCTGCTGCTTATCCCGGCGGAACATGATGCCGCCGGGTTAACCTTCTACCTGAATAATCCCGACGCCGCTTTGTTTAAGCTTCTGGCGTAACGTGTCATCCAGTTCGCTGTCGATAACCACTGTGCTGGCAAGATTAAGCTCGCCGATGGCAAATGCGGAGGCGGAGTTGATTTTCTCGGCAGAGGCCATCACCACGGTTTCTGCGGCTCTGGCCGCCAGCGCGCGCTTGATGCCCGCCTCTTCATAATCACCGGTGGTAAAGCCCACCCGCGGGTGCACACCCGTTACTCCCATAAAGAACAGATCGGCATTAATCCGCGACATCGCCGCCAGCGTCTCGGCGCCGACCGTGACTACCGAATGTTTAAACATTGTGCCGCCGAGCAGGATCACGTCGATCAGCGGATGCTCGACCAGCGCCATGGCGATCCCTGGACTGTGCGTCACCACGGTACAAGCAAGGTCGGCGGGTAGCGCGGCGATCATCGCCGTGGTGGTGGTGCCGCCGTCGACGATGACCACCTGTCCTGGCTGGATAAGCGCCGCCGCCCGGCGGGCTATCGCCTGTTTGGAAGCCATCTGCACGCTTTTTCTGCTTTCGATTGGCGCGATAGCGGCGGATACAGGCAGCGCGCCGCCGTGGACCCGTTGCAGTTTACCTTCCGCCGCCAGTTCGCGCAGATCGCGACGAATGGAGTCTTCGGAGACTTTAAAGCGCTGGCTTAACTCTCCCGACATCACCTGTTTTTCTGCGGCAAGGATCTGCAGGATGTGCTGTTTTCTCTGGCTGGCGAGCATGTTGTTCACTTCACGATTGATCTTGTTTATGCACGATTATGCATGTTATGTTGCCCGCTGTCACCTTAGAAGGGGAAAAACATGCATGTAGACGCACCGCGCGTTCGCCACGTTCGCGAAACGCTCTTGTCAGATAACTGGTACACGCTGAAAAAATATACCTTCGAACTGCTGCGTCGTGATGGACGCTGGCAGGAGCAGAGCCGGGAAGCCTACGACCGCGGCAACGGCGCGGTTATTCTGCTCTACAATCGCCACAAGCAGAGCGTGGTGCTCATCCGCCAGTTTCGTTTTCCGGTGTGGATCAACGGTCACGACGGCTTTCTGATCGAGGCTGCCGCGGGGTTACTGGATAACGCCTCGCCGGAAGAGCGCATTATCGCCGAAGCGGAAGAGGAGACCGGTTTTCGCGTCACCCGTATTGAACCGGTATTCACCGCGTTTATGAGCCCGGGGTCGGTGACCGAGAAGCTGTACTTCTTTATTGCCGAATACTCCGCTGACGATCGCCGTGGCGATGGCGGCGGGCTGGCGGCGGAGGGAGAGGATATTGAAGTGCTGGAGTGGCCGCTGGCGCGGGCGTTACGGGCCATTCGCGAGGGCGAAATCGTGGATGCGAAAACCATTATGCTGCTGCAGCACCTGGCGTTAAATGCCGACACGCTCCTTGCCGGTTAAGCGGCAAGGAGCCGGCAAGATTAGCGCAATTCGCGGGCAATGGCGCTGTACATCAGCGCCGCTTCCAGCGGTTGCGCGTTAAAGGACGGTTCCGCCTGTGGCCAGGTTGACCACTGCACGATCACCAGATGTTCCGCACGGTTGACCATTATCACCTGGCCATAGATCCCCAGCGCCCACAGCGAGCCTTTGAGCCCTTCCTGCGGCGTCGGCTGCACGTTTTGCGCATTGGCCGGAATGGCGTTATTCCACCATTGATAGCCGTAGATACCTTCCGGATGCGCTGCTGAAACCGAGTTCAGCGCTTTTGTCCAGCTCGCGGCTTGATCGAACCAGCCTGCAGGCACCAGCTGTTCACCGTTGCTCAGGCGGCCATCGCGGGCGACAAACTCGCCAAAGCGTCCCCAGTCTTCGAGGGTGGCGTTAAAGCCGTGGGCGCCGACATCATGTTGTCCTTTTTTGTAGGCGTGCCACACGCCATCGTGGGCCATGCCCGCAGGCTGCCACAGTGATTGTTCAAGCCAGGCGGCCAGCGACATACCGGTTGCGCGTTCCAGCACATCGCCCAGCAGCCAGGCGCCGCCGGAAGAGTAGGACCACTGCTCGCCTGCCGGGTGTTTGCGCGACAGCGTCGACACAATTTTACGCACGCAATCATAGGCGCCGGGCTGCGCTTCACACTGGGTCAGGCGGGCGAAGTGCGACTGTGGATTGGTGTAATCTTCATTCCATTCCACGCCGCTGGTATGTTGAATGAGCTGCTTGAGCGTCACGCCATCCCAGGCGGTGCCTTTCAGTTCGGGTTCATAAACGGTAATCAGGTCATCAAGGGAGTGGATTTTACCCTGTTGAATAGCGATACCGACCAGCGTCGAGACGACCGATTTACCCACCGAGCGCGAGGTCCACAGCGTGGTGTCGGTATTACCTTCGGCGAGATATTTCCAGGCGACTTTGCCATCTTTCAGCACCAGCATACCGCTGACGTTTTCGCGCTTCAGGTAATCTTGCAAATTCCAGGTGTGGCCGTTGAGTGTGTAGCGGGCATCGGTCAGCTGCTTTTTAGCGCGCTCCAGCGGGACCGAGTCGCCGTGACGGAAAACATCGCCAGCATAGTTGCGATAGTCATTACGAAAGCCAACGACGCGTGACGCCTGATCCCAGGTGAGCATGTCTTTGGCCGCGGGTAGCGTTTGATCGTAAGGCGTGGGGCAGACATCCAGCGTCAGGCCGCCGCAGTTTTGCGCCATTGCCGCCGCCGGCAGCGCCGCCAAAATTAACGCCAGAGCCAGTGGTTTTCTTATCATTTTCATTCCCTCGTTTGCCATAGATTCGCATCGCAGTATATAAACCGGCGCGCGGCGGCTAAAATCACTCTATGGGGGATTTTCCCCCGAAAGGGAGAGAAGGATGAAAACCCTGCAGTATTCATTTGCACAGATTGAAGCCTTCGCGACGATTGCTGAGACCGGCAGCCTGTCGCGGGCGGCGATCCGTTTAGGGAAAGACCGTACGACGCTTCGCGATCTGCTGGATTACCTGGAAGATGCGTTGGGCTACCGGCTATTCAGCCGTGAAGGGCGTAGCCTGACTTTAACGGCCGAGGGAGAGCAGCTTTTTCGCCAGGCGCACCTGTTGTTGCGACAGGCGCAGGCTTTCGAGTCTTTTGCGCAAACGCTGCCGCAAACGGCCTGGCAGGAGTTACGCCTGGTGTACGATCCGTTCGTGCCGCGTGAATTTCTCTGTTTGCTGGCCGATACGCTTGCCCGGCGGCAGATCCGTTTAAGCTGCTGGAGCGCTTCGCGTCGCGAAGCCGAGCAGGCGTTGAGCGATGACGTCGCGGATATGGCCATTTGCCAGGCTAACAATCGTACGCTGGGTAGCGAAATGGAGTGGCGGGCGCTGGGTACCGTTGATTTACGCTTTTACGCCGCGCAGCGGTTGTTCGCTGATGCCGCAAGGCCGCTGACGTTGCTGAATTTATCGCTCACCCCGCAGTTAGTCATGCACCGGCGCAGCGACGATCAAATCGCCCGCCGGTTGCAGATATCCGGCCATACGCTGTATATGAATGAAATCACCATGTTGCGCCACGCAATGGAGCAGGGGCAGGGCTGGGGTTTTTTACCCGACCATTTACGGCCCGACGAGTGGCAAGGAGTTGCTGAAATAGCCACCGAGGTCGGTAATCAGGGGCTTAACGTTACCATGGTGATGCTGTGGCTGCCGGGAATGAATAAACACCGCGCGCTGGGAGAGATTGTTGACGACGCGCCAGGGTTATGGCGGTGCAGATAACAAAACGCCCCGGGTCAGAAGACACCAGGGCGTTTGCCATACAACTTGCTATCGGCGATTAAGCGCGAACGAAGTCGATGTGGGTCAGTTTCGGCTTGAACGCGTGACGCTGAACAGCCTGAACTTTAACTTTCTCTTCTTTGCCATCGACAACCAGGGTCAGAACTTCGCCGTAGAACTCAGCTTTGTCCTGCATGTTCCACAGTTTGTCGTGGTCCAGTTCGATAGCAACCGGAGCAGCTTCGCCACCGTAGATGATTGCCGGGAACTTGTTAGCTGCGCGCAGGCGGCGGCTCGCACCCTTACCCTGCTCTTTACGTACTTCTGCGTTGATAGTAAACATTGATGTCTCTCTATATATAAAGCCTGCAACAGGCGACCCAGCAGCAGGCAGATTATCTGCTTTGCGAATGCAAAAGCGGGCGGCATTATAGCCGCCTATCGGCACAGCGGCAATCAAAACCTCAGTTTTTGGCGGATTAACGCAGCTCATTGGCGCGACGGAAACGGCCCTGATAATCGAACACTTTTTCCCGCACCTGCCAGTATTGCCCCTTCATCCGGGCGACGACAAAGTCCGGATGGCGCAGCAGCGCCTGCTGGGCAATGATGTCTGCCGGAGTTATCCAGCGTAGCGGCACGCCCGGAGTACGGGTATGCGGGCGGATAAACAACTGCTCAAAGGCGGTACGCTGCGCGGGCGTTTGTAAACGGAAGCGCTCACTCACATCGGCGCCGTCCTCATCGTAATAGGTGATTTTCAGCCACGGGCCTTTTTCATCGCTGCCATGCTGCAGCGCCATGCCGCTGCAGCGCAACACCAGCGCGTCTTTAAGCTTCAGCGCCGCCTTCAGCATGTCGTCCGGGTCGACCAGAATAGTATCGCACTCGCGACAGCGGCGGGCGGCAATGTCATTCTCGGCGTTGCACTGCGGACAGTTTTTAAAACGAAAGCGGAAGTCGCACTGTTCGCGATGGCCGTCATCGTCTTCGAACCAGCCCTGGCAGCGACGGCCAAAATGCTCAATCAACGTGCCGTCGGCGGTGGTTTTCCCCCAAAAAGTATTGGCGAAACCGCAGGCCGGGCAGAAAACCTGTACCGGGACATTATCGCTTTTGCCTTTTGGCGTGCCGACTTCCGGCGCATACAGGTCGTGAGGGTTACCGGCATAGTCGAGGATCAGGCAGTCGGTTTTGCCCGGAGCCAGACGCAGACCACGGCCAACAATTTGTTGGTAAAGGCTTACCGATTCGGTTGGCCGAAGAATCGCGATAAGATCGACGTGCGGCGCGTCAAAGCCGGTGGTCAGTACCGCGACATTCACCAGATAGCGATACTGCTGCGCTTTAAAAGCTTCGATGATGCGATCGCGCTCCGGCCCCGGCGTTTCGCCGGTAATCAGCGCCGCCTGCGCGGGCGGCAGCAGGCCAGTAATTTCCCGCGCATGCTCGACGGTCGCGGCAAAGATCATCACGCCTTGACGGCTTTCGGCAAACTCAACGATTTGGCTGACGATATGCGGCGTGATGCGCTGCTGTTTTTTCAGCTCATGGTTAAGGTCGGCTTCGCTGAACAGGCCATTGCTCTGCGCCTGCAGGCGGCTGAAATCGTATTGTACCACCGGCATATCGAGGCGCTCAGGCGGCGTCAGGTAGCCGTGCTTAATCATATAACGCAGCGGCAGCTCGTAGATGCAGTCGCGGAACAGCGCTTTCTCGTCTCCGCGCACCATACCGTGATAGTGGAACTGATAGATCCACCCCTTGCCGAGACGGAAGGGGGTCGCGGTCAGGCCAAGCAGCCTGAGCTGTGGATTCACCTGCCGCAGGTGGCTGATGATTTGCTGATACTGGCTGTCGTCATCGTCGCTGATACGGTGGCACTCATCGACGATCAGTAAGGAGAATTCGCTCTGAAACTGCTCAAGATTGCGCGCCACCGACTGCACGCTGCCGAAGACCACTTTGCCCTGGCTCTCTTTACGCTGCAGACCGGCGGCGAAAATATCGGCTTCCAGGCCAAGCGCACAGTATTTACTGTGATTCTGCGCCACCAGTTCTTTAACGTGGGCCAGAACCAATACGCGTCCGCGCGCCAGCCGCGCAAGTTCGGCGATCACCAGGCTTTTGCCGGCGCCGGTCGGCAGCACGATGGCGGCCGGCTCATGGTGACGGCGAAACCAGGCGAGCGTGGCGTCGACCGCCTCTTTTTGGTAGGGACGTAGTGTAAAAGTCATCAATTCTCGGGGGTTAATTAACTCGCAAATAGTATGCCATGAATCTTTTCCCTTGAGTGGTGTTAAGAGCCCGTTATACTAACCAATGGAATTCTTCTTTTCCGGGCGAGATGCCCGCTCCAGCATTATTACAGGCTAAAAAATCTCATGCGACTTGATAAGTTTATCGCTCAGCAGCTTGGCGTCAGCCGTGCTATTGCCGGGCGTGAAATCCGCGGCAGCCGCGTTACCGTGGACGGCGACATTGTGAAAGATGCCTCTTTTAAGCTCCAGCCGGAGCACGAGGTGGAATATGACGGCAATACGCTGACCCAGCAGCACGGCCCCCGTTACTTTATGCTCAACAAGCCGCAGGGTTATGTCTGTTCAACAGACGATCCCGATCATCCAACGGTGCTTTATTTTCTCGATGAGCCGGTTGCCCATAAGCTGCACGCCGCCGGGCGTCTGGATATCGACACCACCGGTCTGGTACTGATGACCGATGATGGGCAGTGGTCGCACCGCATTACTTCGCCGCGCCATCACTGCGAAAAAACCTATCTGGTGGAGCTGGAAAATCCGCTGGAAGAGGGCGTCGCCGAGCAGTTTGCCAAAGGCGTGCAGCTGCATAATGAAAAAGATCTCACCAAACCTGCTGTCCTCGAAGTCATCACTCCGACAGAAGTGCGCCTGACCATCAGCGAAGGCCGCTACCACCAGGTAAAACGCATGTTCGCGGCGGTGGGTAACCACGTCGTGGGATTACATCGCGAACGTATCGGCGATATTACCCTTGATGCGTCGCTGGAGCCCGGCGAATACCGCCCGCTGACGGCTGACGAAATCGCCAGCGTTGGCGCCCCACAAGCACGGAGTAAAACGTGACGACAAAGCAGAATTCTTCATTGGGGATTGTGTTTATTCTTGGCCTGTTGGCCATGTTAATGCCGCTGTCGATTGATATGTATCTGCCGGCGCTACCGGTTATCTCGTCGCAGTTCAACGTGCCGGACGGCAGCGCGCAAATGACGCTCAGCACCTATATTCTGGGCTTTGCGCTGGGCCAGCTGCTGTACGGGCCGATGGCCGACAGCATTGGCCGTAAACCGGTGATCCTCGGCGGGACGCTGATTTTCGCCGCGGCGGCGGTGGCCTGCGCGTTATCGCAGACCATCGAGATGCTGATTACTATGCGTTTCTTCCACGGCCTGGCGGCCGCGGCGGCCAGCGTGGTGATCAACGCCCTGATGCGCGATATTTACCCGAAAGAAGAGTTCTCGCGCATGATGTCATTTGTCATGCTGGTCACCACCATTGCGCCGCTGGTGGCGCCGATGGTCGGCGGCGCGGTGCTGGTGTGGTTCAGCTGGCACGCGATTTTCTGGATCCTGGCGCTGGCGGCGCTGCTGGCGTCGGCGATGATCGCTTTCTTTATTAGCGAGACGCTGCCGGTTGAAAGACGGCAGAAATTTCATATTCGCACCACGCTTGGCAACTTCGCCACCTTGTTCCGCCACAAGCGGGTACTCAGCTATATGTTGGCCAGCGGCTTTAGTTTTGCCGGCATGTTTTCATTTCTCAGCGCGGGTCCATTCGTCTACATCAACATTAATCACGTGTCGCCGCAGCACTTTGGCTACTATTTTGCGCTGAATATCGTGTTCCTGTTCATCATGACCATCATTAATAGCCGCTTTGTTCGCCGGGTCGGCGCATTGAATATGTTCCGCGCCGGGCTGTGGATCCAGCTGGCGATGGCGGTGTGGATGGTGGTTTGCGCGCTGCTTGATGTTGGTTTCTGGTCGCTGGTGGTGGGCGTGGCGGCGTTCGTCGGCTGCGTATCAATGGTCTCCTCTAACGCCATGGCGGTGATCCTCGACGAGTTTCCGCATATGGCGGGAACCGCATCGTCGCTGGCCGGAACATTTCGTTTTGGGATTGGCGCGATTATCGGCGCGTTGCTGTCGATGGCCACCTTTACCACCGCCTGGCCGATGCTGATTTCTATCGCTTTTTGCGCCGCGAGCTCCATTCTCTTCTATCTGTACGCCAGCCGGCGACGAAAAGTCGCACATTAAGTCACATTTTCAGGGGCGATTTCCGCCCCTTTTTTGATACATATCAACCGAAATCGGCTTCCCTGTTTAGCTATTTGTTTCTTTTATGTAAAATCAATTAGTGTAAAAAGTCGCAATGTTGCGATAAAAAAGTTGTTTTGGATCACAGAAACGGGTACATATAGCCGCGAACTGTTTCCGCAAGGCAACTATAAAGTTCTGGATAATAAGCTGTTAGCCCTGGCCCGATGCGGGTGTAAGCGTTTTCTAAGCTGTTGCAGGACTATTTGTCAACAATGTGTTAATATTGATGTAAATTTATTGTGAAGCCTTTTGCTTCCGGGGAAACCAAGTGAATACACAGCAACTCTCTATCGTACACCGACTGCCGCAGAGCTATCGCTGGCTGGCCGGTTTTGCGGGTTCAAGAGTTGAACCGATTCCGCAAAACGGCGCGCAGGGTGAAAATAGCCTGGTGGCATTAAAACTGCTCAGCCCGGACGGCGAGAAAGCGTGGCCGGTGATGCGTACGCTGAGCCAGGCGCTGAGCGACATTGAAGTGGATTGTTCCATTCTTGAGTGTGAAGGCGAGCCGTGCCTGTTCGTTAATATGCAGGATGAGTTTGCCGCTACCTGCCGACTGAAAAATTTCGGCGTGGCCATTGCCGAGCCTTTCTCTGGCAACAACCCCTTCTGACCGTCAGCTTAACGCCAGCAGCTGGCGGGTGTACTCCTGAAGCGGTGCCGTAAATACGCGCTCGCATTCACCCTGCTCGACGACTTCTCCCTGCCGCAGCACTATCACCTGATGACAGAGCGTCCGTACAACACGTAAATCGTGGCTGATAAACAGATAGGCCAGCTGATGCTTTTGCTGTAGCGTCTTCAGCAGCGCCAGGATCTGCGCCTGCACGGTTTTATCCAGTGATGAAGTCGGTTCATCTAACACAATCAGCTGCGGTTTGACGATCAGCGCCCGGGCAATGGCGATACGCTGGCGCTGGCCGCCGGAGAATTCCGCCGGATAGCGCTGTCGCGTCGCGGGGTCGAGCCCCACTTCCTGCATCACCTGAATCACCGCCTGTTCACGTTCCGCGGGCGTCAGCGTTGGCTGATGAACGCGTAATCCTTCCTCGATAATCTGCAGGACGCTCAGGCGCGGGTTGAGCGATGAATTCAGATCCTGAAAAACGACCTGAATGCGTCGGCGCAGCGGCAGCATCTGGCGGCGATTTCGCCCCTGGATCGACTCGCCGGCAAACTGCATTTCTCCGCTGGAGTTAATCAGCCGCAGCAGCGCCAGCCCGGTGGTGCTTTTGCCAGAGCCGGATTCTCCCACCAGCCCCAGCGTTTCTCCGGCCCGCAGGGTAAAAGTCAGATGGTTGACCACCCGATTGTGATCGACCACCCGGCGCAGGATCCCTTTGCGGATTGGGAAGGCGACGTTGAGATCGCGGGCCTGCAGCAGGATGGGCGCATCGGCGGATAGCGGCACCGGTTTGCCGGTCGGTTCGCTATCCAGCAGGCGGCGGGTATACGGATGCGCGGGCGCCTGAAACAGCTCCCGGCAGCCGTTTTCTTCGACGCAGCGGCCGTTTTGCATCACCGCCACCCGGTCGGCAAGCTGGCGGACAATACTTAGATTGTGGGTGATGAACAACATCCCCATGTTGAGCTCATGCTTCAGTTCGCGCAGCAGTTGCAGAATTTGCGCCTGCACCGAGACGTCCAGCGCGGTGGTTGGTTCATCGGCGATGAGCAGCTCCGGGCGCGTCAGCAGCGCCATGGCGATCATCACCCGTTGGCGTTCGCCGCCGGAAAGCTGGTGCGGATAGTCGGCAAGCCGCCGTGAAGCGTTACGGATGCCAACCCGATCCAGACAGTCGAGGATTTCGCCGCGCGCCGCCTCTTTGCGCATGCCGCGGTGCAGCGAGAGCACCTCGTACAGCTGTTTCTCCAGCGTATGCAGCGGATTGAGCGAGACCATCGGCTCCTGGAAAATCATCGCGATGCGGTTGCCGCGGATCCCGCGCAGGGTACGCTCATCGGCGTGCAGCAGCGACTGGCCGTGAAAGCGGATATCGCCGCTGGGATAGCTAACCGGCGGCGAGGGCAGAAGGCGCAGTACCGACAGCGCGGAGACGCTCTTGCCGGAGCCGGATTCGCCGACCAACGCCAGCGTTTCACCCGCGGCAATCTGCAGCGTCAGGTTGCTAACTACCGTTTGGCTTGCCCCTTGCTGGCGGAAGGCGATAGAGAGGTCGTCAATGTCTAATAACGGCTGGCTCATGTTATACCGCCTTACTCGGATCGAAGGCGTCGCGGACCGCTTCGCCAATGAAAATCAGCAACGTCAGCAGCACCGCCACCGACAAAAATGCCGCCATCCCCAGCCACGGCGCCTGCAGGTTATTTTTCCCCTGCAGTAGCAGTTCGCCCAGCGACGGCGAGCCTAGCGGCAGGCCAAAGCCGAGAAAATCGAGCGAGGTCAGGGTGGTTATCGAACTGCACAAAATAAACGGCAGGAAGGTGAGGGTGGCGACCATCGCATTCGGCAGCATATGGCGCAGGATAATATGGCGATCGCTGACCCCCAGCGCCTGTGCGGCGCGAATATAATCGTAGTTACGGGTGCGCAGGAATTCGGCGCGAACCACCCCGACCAGCGTCATCCAGCCAAATAAAACGGTGATTGCCAGCAGCCACCAGAAATCAGGTTGCACTACGCTTGAGAGCAGAATAATTAAAAATAGCGTCGGCATTCCGGACCATACTTCGATAAAACGCTGCCCCCACAGGTCGAGCTTACCGCCGTAGTAGCCCTGCAGCGCCCCGGCAAGCACGCCAAGCACGCTGGAGAAGAGCGTCAGCAGCAGACCGAATAATAATGAAATCCGCGCGCCATAGAGGATCCGTGCGAATACATCGCCGCCGTTAGCGTCGGTACCCAGCCAGTTGTGCCTGGACGGCGGCGAAGGGAAGGGGCTGTCGGTGGCGAAATTGATGCTGGTGGCGCCGAAACGCACCGGGGCCCACAGCACCCAACCGTTTTCAGCCAGCCGTTTTTGCAGCCAGGGATCCTGATAGTCGGCGGCGGTGGCAAAATCACCGCCGAAGGTCGTTTCGCTATAGGTTTTCAGCGCCGGTACGTACAAACTACCGCGATACTGCACCAGCAGTGGCTTATCGTTGGCGATAAGCTCGGCGCACAGGCTGCAAATAAACAGCGCCAGGAAGATCCATAGCGACCAGTAGCCGCGGCGGTTGTGGCGAAAACGCGCCCAGCGGGCCTGATTAACGGGGGAGAGAAATGACATTAGCGGCCCTCGAAATCGATACGCGGATCGACCAGCGTATAGCTGATGTCGCTGACAATGTTTAATAGCAGGCCGATTAACGTGAAGATATACAGAGTGCCGAACATCACCGGGTAATCGCGCGACACGGTGGCTTCGTAGCCGAGCAGCCCAAGACCATTGAGCGAGAACATCACCTCAATCAGCAGCGAACCGGTAAAGAACATGCTAATGAAGGTGGCGGGAAAACCGGCAATCACCAGCAGCATGGCGTTGCGAAAAACGTGTTTCCACAGGATCTGTTTTTCCCCGACGCCTTTGGCGCGGGCCGTCACCACATACTGTTTGCGGATCTCATCAAGGAAACTGTTTTTAGTCAGCATCGTCAGGGCGGCGAAACCGCCGATCACCGTCGCCAGCACCGGTAAGGTGATATGCCAGAGATAGTCGGCGATCTTCTGATACCACGGCAGGCTATCAAAATTAGCGGAGACCAGGCCGCGCAGCGGAAAAAGATCGAAATAGCTGCCGCCGGCGAAAATCACGATCAGTAATATCGCGAACAGAAATGCCGGGATGGCGTAACCGATGATGATAAATGTGCTGCTCCAGACGTCGAAATGGCTGCCGTTACTGACGGCTTTACGGATCCCCAGCGGTATCGACACCAGGTAGATAATCAGCGTGCTCCACAGGCCGAGGGTAATAGACACCGGCAGGCTGTCTTTAATCAACTGCAGCACCGAAGCGCTGCGAAACAGGCTATCGCCAAAATCAAAGCGCAGATAGTCGCCGAGCATCTTAAAGTAGCGTTCGTGAATCGGTTTATCGAAGCCGTAGCGGTGGGTGATTTCGGCAATCACTTCCGGATCGAGCCCACGCCCGCCGCGATAATGACCTTCACTGATATTGCCAACGCCGGTACGCGCATGACTGGCGCCCATACCGCTATCTCCTGCGCCGGGCAACCCGCTGCGGTCGCCGAACTCCACGGCGGCGATCGCCTGATCGACCGGACCGCCTGGCGCAATCTGCACGATAAAAAAATTGATGGTGATGATGGCCCAAAGCGTCGGGATCACCAGTAATAGTCGGCGGAGCAGGTAGGCGCCCATCTTTAATCCTTAACGTCGGTCCGCGGGAAGCCTGGCGGCTTTGTTAACATCGTACCACCAGCCATCAAAACCGGAGGAGTAGGCCGGGCGTGTTTGCGGGAAGGAAAATTTATTCCAGTAAGCCGTCCTGTCCTGCGCCATATACCACATCGGCAGCATGTAATAGTTCCAGGTCAGCACCCGGTCGAGCGCGCGGCCCAGCGGCAGGAGTTTCTGTTTGTTGCCCTGCCAGCGAACGATCTGCGCAATCAGCGCGTCGACCGCCGGGTTCTGCACTCCCGGCGCGTTATAGCTGGAGTTAATATAGTCCGAGGCCCACGAAACCTGTAAACCCGTATCTGGCCAGGCGGTGGCGCGCCACAGCGAAGGCATCATGTCGTAATCGCGGCTCCGCAGTCGGCTGGTGGCCTGGGAGTTATCCACCTGACGGATATCCATCGTCACGCCTAAACGCTGTAAATTATGCTGGAACGGTAGTACCCAACTGACGTTGCCGCCGGAAGCGAGCAGCAGCTCAAAGCGCAGCGGTTTGCCGGTTTTACGGTTTACCCGCTGACGGTTTTTTAGCACCCATCCCGCCTGGTTCAACAGGGCATCTGCTTTAAGTAAATTGGCGCGATCAAACCCATCGCCGTTGGAAACGGGCGGCTGATAAATCCGGGTAAAGACCTCTGGCGGCAAATCTTTTTTCAACGGCGCCAGCAAAGTGAGTTCATCGGCCTTCGGGTAATCACGAGCGGCATATTCTGTATTCTGAAAGTAACTGTTTGGCCGACTGTAGGCGCCGTAAAACAGCGCCTTATTCATCCATTCGAAATCAAATGCAAGGGTGATGGCTTCACGCACCTGGCGGTCGGCAAAGACCGGGCGCTGAGTATTAAAAGCCAGCCAGCGGGTATCCTTTGCCGAGGTAGTCGTGCGATCGTCTTTCACTATATAACCGTTGCTAAAGTTGCGCCCGATATAGCGCGTCGCCCAGTTTTTTGTCGAACTCTCCTCGCGCATATCTACCGCTCCGGCTTTGAAGGCTTCGAAAGCGACGTTATCGTCGAGATAGTAGTCGTAGCGAATCGTGTCGAAGTTCCAGCGCCCGCGGTTCACCGGCAGGTCGGCGGCCCAGTAGTTCTCGACTCGCGAATAGACAATATATTGCCCCATCCGCCAACTGCTGATGCGATAGGGGCCACTGGCGAGCGGCGGCGTTGAAAGGGGGTCGCTCAGCTTATGATGGCGCCAGAATGACGCGGGCATTATCGGCAGGGACAGCAGGCTGAGCATATTCTCTTTGCCCGGCTTGGCCAGTTCGATGCGCACCGTCAGCGGGGCGATAGCTTTGACGGTCGTCCCTTTATAAATAAGACGGAACTGCGGGACCCCTTCGGTCATAAATTTTTGAAAGGTGAAAGCAACGTCGCTGGCGGTAATCGGGCTACCGTCATGAAAGCGGGCCCGCGGGTTGATGGTAATTTCCATCCACGAGAAATCATCGGTAAAGCGCGCGCGATCGGCAATCAGCGGGTAGTAGCTGCCCGGTTCATCGTCCGAGGTGGTAAACAGAGTGTCATACAGCGCATCGGTGCGTACGCCGGGATTACCGCGCAGGGCATAGCGATTGAAATTGTCGAAGGTGCCAATGGCGGCAAGCGTAATACCACCGCCTTTTGGCGCATCCGGATTGACGTAATCGAAGTGATGAAAGTCAACGGCATACTTTGGCTCGCCGATAATAGCGAACGCCTCGCTCTCTTTAATGGTTTGCGCCTGGCTACTAAGGCTAAATAAAGCCAGCAGCAGCAGGCCGATGCGCGCAAACATAGTTGGAATATCATCCTCTGACCATTAACCCCGATGGTTTCGCATCATAAGCGACCCTTAGCGGCTTGTGAAATAATTTGCCGGTTCATCATGAGCGGCAACCAGTTTATCCAGCGGCAGCGGCCGGCTGAAGCAGTAACCTTGCAGATATTTCACGCCGTGAGCGCGCAGCCATTCCGCCTGCTCCGGTGTTTCTACGCCTTCTGCCACGGTTTTCAACTGCAGGCGGCGGCTTAGCGTTAATACCGCATCCAGGACGGGAGAGGTGACGGTTTCGGTACCGATCGCCTGCACAAAACCACGATCGATCTTCAGATAATCAAAGTTATAGCGCTCAAGATAAATTAGCGCGCTATGGCCGGTACCAAAATCATCAATAGCAATTTCGAAGCCCTGCTGGTGCAGCCACTCAAAAATAGCCATCGACCGGTTTTTATCGATCATCGAACGCTCGGTTATTTCCAGCACGACGTCGAAGTAGTTTGCGGGTAACGCGGCAGCAAAACGTCGCATATCTTGCTGAAATTCGGCGGCATGCAGGTGGGCGGGGGAGATATTCAGGCCAAGCTTGGTGCCGCGCGGCAAAATGCGCTGCAGAGTCGGCGCATCGCGGGCAATCAACATTAACAGGTGATGGGTGAGCGGCACGATCATCTGCTGCGTTTCCGCCAGATTAATAAAGACGTCTGGCGGGATTTCACCCACCACCGGATGCCGCCAGCGCATCAGCACTTCAACGCCGCTAATCTGCAGGGTATCGGCCTTTACCACCGGCTGGTAGACCACGTAGAACTGGTTGTTTTTGATGCCCAGTTGGATCGATTTCCGCGGATCGGATTTGATCGTCAGGATGTAGTAGCTGAGTAAGCCGGCAAGCATGCCGCATACCACGCCGAGCAGCAGGGCGAACTGGGTATTCTCGCCAAACCAGCTGTTGGAAAAGAGATACACTTTTAGCGGTAGCCCCGGAACCTGAATCTGGCGTATCGGCTCATTGGGCAATGATAGCGGATCGATAATTTTGCTGCTGAAGGTCGAAATCGCAGTATGGCCGATGGCCAGCGCAATACCGTTGAAGTCATTCTGCCGTGCGGTATAGAGGATGTAAGGCGTCAGATTAGCATTGATGGATACAAAAATGCCGCTGTCTCGATCGCCGGGGTGTTGCACCCACATTGCCAACGCGGCGGTGTCCGGCATCATCGGTGTGCCCTGGAGGATGGCCATATCCAGGGGTTTATTGATATCAAGCTGCGGTATCAATTGTTTAAACGGTGTGTTCATTGCGCCGGTGGCGGATGAACAGAACGCTTTACCGTTTTTCACCAGCAGGAAGGCGCGTACGTTCGGACTGAAGGCGGCGCTGGCAGCCAGGCCGGAGTCAATATGCTCACAGGGTTGATCGAGCAGAGGCTGCAGGCCCTCGATGGTTTCGCTTAAATCGGCGAAATAACTATTAAGGTAGTGACTGACGTTATTGATTATCTGATCGAAACGTTCAGAGCGGTTGTGGTAGATAACCATAAACTGGATGCTGCCGGCCAGTAGCGCGACGGCAACGCCAATGCAAATACTGGTGAGCCAGATTTTACGTCGGGGTGAAAAGTAGCGGGTTAGCATAGGCCAGAATCTGTCCGTATAATTGAATCATGCCAATGGGGTGCCAGAAGAGTATGGTTCCATTTCCTTTAAAAGGCATAGCTTGTAAAGACATAGCTTATTTTGCGGAGATCATCGGCGGAAAAGCAAAAAAACACTGCCGGGGCAGTGTTTTTTCATTTCTTACCGTCAGCCAAGGGATAACCGACGGTAAGAAGAGGTATCAGGAACGACTCAGAACGCGACGCGCTTCGTTATAGCGCTTTTTCCAGTATGGCTCATCCAGGCTTGAGATGGTGACGCCGCTGCTGGTAGAGGCATGTACAAACTGGTTGTTGCCGATGTAGATACCGACATGACGGCCCGTAGAGCCCGCACGGAACAGTACTAAATCACCGGTACGCAGTTGAGTGCGCGAAATCGATTTGCCGGAATCCTGCTGCTCGGAAGTTGAGCGCGGCAGCTCCAGACCAAATTGTTCACGGAAAGTACGCTGCACGAACGCCGAGCAATCGATCCCTTTCCGGGTGCTGCCGCCAAGGCGGTAACGCACGCCTTTCCAGCTAGCATACTGGTCCATCAAGCGGGACTTAACGTCCAGGTTGCTGACCATTTTTTCAAATTCATCCTGAGAGGCTTGCAGTGATGATAAATCTCCACTACCCACAGCATGCGTCTCAGAATGCATATTCTTGGCGGTACTTGTTGAACTACACGCGGAAAGCAGAACCGCAACTGCAATCGCGGGGACGACCCGCAAGATATATCTCAAAATCGGCTGAGATTTGACCATTATGTTTATTTTCCCTTGTTGTCCTTAACGACAATGTCGTTATAAAAAATGCCAAACGTGGTAGAGCCTAGATTCCAGAAAGCAATGAGACAATTCCTTAAGCCTAAAAATGTGGAGTACCGCACAAATTTATTCAAATGATGAATTGTGTTGCCTGGAAGGGCAAAACGAGAAAGAGATTACCCTATCAAACGTGGGATGGCGAGCGGTTTTGCGCGATTTCTTATAAGTATTTTTGCGACAAAAAGTGAATCATCGGCAAAGGGAAAAATAGCGCCTTTTTTGGCTGAAAAATATGCAATATCTTCATTTCAATGATGATTAATGTGACAGGAAGATGATGTCGCGAATAAATCATCAGCAAATATAAAAAAAGGGGTCAGAACGACCCCTTATGGATAATATTAATAAAATGTAAAAATGATCTTATTTTTTTGCTATTCCACCCGGAAGCGAACGGTCAAACCAGGCGATCAACTTATCGGAAAGCGAGGTCATTAATACCCACGGCGCACCTATCAGCACCGCGCTGAGCGACCCTACGGCAATATCGGTGAACCAATGGGCGCCGATCATCACTCGCGGGAAAGCAAAAACCACAAAAATAACCAGTGCAATGATAAATGCCCGGCGGCCGAAATATCGCCACATAAACGAGGCGAAAATGAGCAACATCATGCCGTGGTCGCCCGGGAAGCTATCTTTTGAAGCGTCTTTAGTTGGCAGTGAGACCACGTCGCTGACTTTCGTAATATCCGTAAAGAACAACGAAGGGCTGGCGCGCTGTACCGGCATCAGATGCTGGGCAAGTTGATTGATAATCACCGCCGCGAGCAACATCACCAGCCCCATAAGGATAATGCGACGGCGTTCAGCGCTCTGCGCTTTGATCCAGAAACTGAGCATCAGACAGCCCATCGCCAGCAGCGAGCAGGCGTCGAACGCGCGATTGTTGATAATGGCTAACAGCCAGGCATACGCGCGGTTGGTGCTGACGCCCTGGTTAAAGAAGTGAAAAATAGCCGAGTCAAGCGGGAACCAGAAACCGTGATTTGCCGGTAGATACCAGGAACAAAATAAGGCTACGCCCGCGACGTTCAGCAGCAAGATAAGGGGGATACGGTTTTTAGTCATAACAGATGCGATTTTTTTAAACAGCGGCCAAACATAGCCGCATTAACTTAAACGAAGCTTCAACAGCGAGGACTGCAGGGCATTCCAGTCAACTTCTGACTCGGAAATCAGTTCGATGCGGCTATCCGGCGGCGGCGCGTTTTGGGTTTCGATGTGTAGATCGAGCCCCTGACGGTTGATACGCACCAATCCTTCAGCAATACGCATCACGCCTTTCACCCGGCCAACCGGCGCCAGGCGCGCCCATTCCAGCAACCCAACGGTGTCAAATTGGGTATCAGCATCAAAAATCCAGCCGCAGGCATGGTATCCCTGGCCGCTGTTAACACTGCGACGCCAGCGTTGATGCGCCGGTAGATTCAACGCCGCCAGACCCTGCTTTTGCCCGTGACTATGCACGTGGTCCGGGCTTGCCGGCAGCGGGGTGGTGTTACGGCGCGGGAGATCCAGCAGCGCGAGCTTGATATTCCCCTGGGTGGCGTTTACCTGCAGGCGCTTCCCGGCGTACTGCCGCCACCAGTTGGCAAAAGCGGCATCGCTTTCCGGCGTCGCCCGATCGCTTTTATTGGCGACGATGACATCGGCTGCGGCCAGCTGATCGCGGAAATTATCATTGGCCACGATCTTTTCCTCCAACAGCTGGCGCGGATCGAGAATGCACAGCGTCGCGCGCAGATCGATCCACGGTTCATAGACGGCGGCGGTGAGGATATCGAGAATTTGCTTCGGATGGCCCAGCCCGGTAGGCTCAATCAACAGACGGTCAGGTTTTCCCTGGCGCAACAGCGTATTGAGCCCAACCTGCATCGGCAGACCGTTGACGCAGCACATGCAGCCGCCGGGGATCTCTTTTAGCAACGCGCCGCTTTCCGCCAGCAGGGCGCCGTCGATGCCGACTTCCCCAAACTCGTTGACCAGCACGGCCCATTTTTCATCCGCAGGTTTATTGGCCAGTAGATGAAGAATTGAGGTCGTCTTGCCGCTGCCGAGAAAGCCCGTGATCAGGTTAGTTTTGGTCACAATTTCTCCAGCACAGAAATGTAATGTTGTAACAGTTGCGACTATCCTGACGAAAAAAGGGGAAAAAGAGAAGGGATACTGCGGACAGAAATGCATTCTGTCCGCTAAACAGCAGAAATTGTTAACTGCGTAGCGCCTTAGCCACAGCTTCGCGGGCGCCTGATTTAACCAACTGATGCCAGGCTGCAGTGACGTCGGCAACAAACTGCGGATTGCCCGGTAGATCCTTGCCAAATATCTCTTCGAGGCTGAGCAGGGCGCTGACGCGCTCTTCTTGCTGGCTGGCGTCAACCAACTGTTTGATTTTGTCGACCAGCGGGTCGCGCACATCAATGGCTTGCCCGGCGTCGTCGACGCCGCTTACATAACGCATCCAGCCAGCCACGCCCAGCGCCAGCAGCGGCCAGCGGCTGCCGTTTGCCAGATGAACGCGAATACTATCGAGCATGCGCTGCGGCAGCTTTTGGCTGCCGTCCATGGCGATTTGCCAGGTACGATGCTTTAACGCCGGATTGGCGAAGCGCGTTATCAGGCTGTCAGCATAGGCAACTAAATCCACGCCGGTAATCGATAGCGTTGGCGCTTGTTCATCAAGCATCAGGCGGCGTGCGGCATGGCGGAAAACATCATCCTGCATACAGTCGCTCACATGCGCGTGCCCTGCCAGATAGCCCAGCCAGGCGAGGAAAGAGTGGCTACCGTTGAGCATCCGCAGTTTCATTTGTTCCCACGGCAGGACGTCGCGGGTCATCTGTACGCCCGCCGTTTCCCAGGCCGGGCGCCCGGCGACAAAATTATCTTCCACCACCCATTGAATAAACGGTTCGCAGCTGATGGCGCAGGGATCTTCAACGCCCAGCACGGAGACAATCTCCGCCAGCGATTCTTCGGTGGCGGCCGGTACGATGCGGTCAACCATAGTGCCGGGGAAGCTGACATGTTCAGCAATCCAGTCGGCCAGCTCCTGACTACGTTTCTCAGCCATGCCGAGAACGGCGTTTTTCACGACGTGACCATTGTCGGGAATATTGTCGCAGGAGAGTACGGTGAAGGGAGCGAGTCCGCGTTCGCGGCGACGATTGAGCGCTTCAACTAAAATACCGGGAGCCGACTGCGGCAGCGTCGGGTTTTCCAGATCGTGAACGATACGCGGCTGGGTTGGATCCAGTTTACCGGTCGCCGGATCGATGCAGTAACCTTTCTCAGTGATCGTCAGCGAAACGATAGCCACCTGCGGTTCGCAGAATTTCTCGATAATCGCCGCCAGCGAATCCAGTCTGGCGTTCAGGCATTCATGTACTGCGCCAACCACGATCGGCTGGTTACCCTCAGCGCCTTTTTCCAGCACCGTAAACAGGTGGTCCTGCGCACGCAGTTGGCTCATCAGCTTATCGCCGCTGAACAGGCTGATTTCACAAATTCCCCAGTCGCCGCCGCCGGCGTTAAGCACCCGGTCGGTTAGCAGCGCCTGATGCGCGCGGTGAAACGCGCCAAAACCAAGGTGCACGATACGCGAGCGCAATTGGCGGCGATCGTACTGCGGAAGTTGCACGCCTGCTGGCAGCGCGGCGGTAGCGATAGTTGTCATTTTTATACACCTGATTAACCAATGATTAACATCACGCAGTGTAAAGTTATATGACAGCAATTTAAATTGGTAAGCCGAATTTATCCGCTTAGTGTGAGCTGGATCAATCAATGCTACGGGCGAAATTGACCATTCAGCAGAAGCATGTATGGTAGTCGTCATGATGTTTCACATTATTGGTATAACAACTTAAAGAGGGCATTGCGATGGAGCAAACCTGGCGTTGGTATGGACCGAACGATCCGGTATCGCTTGATGATGTGCGCCAGGCGGGCGCCACGGGTGTCGTGACGGCGTTGCATCATATTCCGAATGGCCAGGTCTGGCCGGTAGACGAGATTCAACAGCGTTTAGCGCTGCTGGCGGAAAAAGGCCTGAGCTGGTCGGTGGTCGAAAGTATCCCGGTGCATGAGGATATCAAAACCCACAGCGGACAATATGATAAGTGGATTGCCAACTACCAGCAGAGCATCCGCAATCTGGCGGCCTGCGGTATTGATACCGTGTGCTATAACTTCATGCCGATTCTGGACTGGACGCGTACCGATCTGGAATATCAGCTGGCCGATGGCTCCAAAGCGCTGCGTTTTGACCAGATTGCTTTCGCCGCTTTTGAACTGCACATCCTTAAACGCCCGGGCGCCGAAGCTGACTACAGCGCTGAAGAGCAGCAGCAGGCTGACGTTTACTTCAAGGCGATGAGCGCGGCGGATATCGACAAGCTGACCCGCAATATCATTGCCGGTCTGCCGGGAGCGGAAGAGGGCTATACCCTCGATCAGTTCCGCGCGCGGCTGGCGGAGTATGACCACATCGATAAAGCGCAGCTGCGTGAGAACATGGCCTACTTCCTGCGGGCGATTGTGCCGGTGTGCGAAGAAGTCGGCGTGCGCCTGGCGGTTCACCCGGACGATCCGCCGCGTCCGATCCTCGGCCTGCCGCGTATCGTGTCGACGATCGACGATATGCAGTGGTTGAAAGAGACGGTAGACAGCATTTATAACGGCTTTACCATGTGTACCGGATCCTACGGCGTGCGCGCCGATAACGATCTGGTGAAGATGGTGGAAACCTTCGGCGATCGTATCCACTTTACCCATTTGCGCTCTACCTGCCGTGAAGAAAATCCAAAAACCTTCCACGAGGCGGCGCACCTGAACGGCGACGTCAATATGGTGGCGGTGGTCAATGCTATCCTGAGCGAAGAGCTGCGTCGTAAGAAAGCCGGCGATCTGCGCCCGATCCCGTTCCGTCCGGATCACGGCCATCAGATGCTTGACGATCTGCGTAAGAAAACCAACCCCGGTTATTCGGCGATTGGCCGTCTGAAAGGCATGGCGGAAGTGCGCGGGGTTGAGCTGGCGCTGAAGATGACCAAATACCCTGAGCTGCTGTAATCATGGCGTGAGGGAAAGCAAAAGGACAGCCAACGGCTGTCCTTTTTTGTGCCTGATATCGGCAGCGAGTAGATACTGTTATCGGTTTGCAAACTTTTAGCTTGAGAAAAGCGTTTATCTCGTTTCGCTCCAGAGTATCTTGCGCTCCCGGTTAATTTTTCTGCAATATGTTTTCCGTGGCGCAGGGAGCGCACAGAGGGCGGCCAGTCGCCGCCGCCCTCTGTACTCCCGGGCTCTGGCCGCCAAAATCGCCACTTCGTGGTTCCTTCGACTTATCCCTGAAGGCTTCGGGTCGGGCCGAGGCAGCGTCCTTGCAAAACACGGCCCTCAGCCCGCATCCATGCGGGCTGCCCCGGCCTTCCGGGAACGTCTCAGCGATTTTGAGGCCACCAACACCGGCAGTTTCAGTAACCATGGGTACAAAATAGAGATCTTAAGCTCACAATGGCACGAACTGTAGCCCGGATAAGGCGCGCAGCGCCGCCATCCGGGAACAGACCCGGCCTGCGCGACGCGGGGCCGGGCAACCGTCAGAGGAGGGGGGTTAGTCCGCGCGGCCCATATAGCGGCACTCTTCGATATGAATGCGGATTTTCTCACCGCTGGTCAGGTATTCCGGAACCTGAATGACCAGCCCGGTGCTCATAGTGGCCGGTTTGGTGCGCGAGCTGGCGGAAGCGCCTTTGATACCCGGTGCGGTTTCTACGATTTCCAGGTCAACGGTCTGCGGCAGCTCCAGCGCCAACAGCTGGCCATCCCAGGTCAGAACCTGCATATCCGGCATGCCGCCTTCCGGGATAAACTGTAGCTCTTCTTCGATCTGCTCTTTGGTGAAGGTATACGGGGTATAGTCTTCTTTATCCATGAATACATATTCGTTGCCATCGACGTAGGAGAAATCAACGAAACGACGGGTCAGGGTGACGGTATCAACAATATCGTCGCCCTTAAAACGCTCTTCTACTTTCAGGCCGGTACGCACGTCGGAAAAACGCATTTTATACAGCGTTGCTGCGCCACGGGCGCTTGGCGACTGAATATCAATATTTTTAACAATCAGCAGTTTGCCGTTGTAATTCAGCACCATACCTTTTTTAATTTCATTCGCTCTTGGCATTGCAGTAATCCTGTCACTTAAAGGGTCAAAAATATCGCGTAAAACTACTCGCGCCGGGCCTTTCAGGCAAGCGGAATTCGCGACTTTTGCTATCTCCTGGCAAATCTTCGATCGGCGCTGCTGAAAAAGCCGTTTCGCCAGCTTCAGCTTTCCTGATAGCCGATATTTTGCTACTGTCCGCCTCCCACTCATTAAGGAGTCAGGTATGGAATGTCGCCCGGACTGCGGAGCCTGTTGCACCGCGCCGTCCATCTCAAGCCCCATTCCCGGAATGCCTGACGGCAAGCCGGCAAATACACCGTGCGTGCAGCTGGATGAACATCTGCGTTGCAAGATTTTTGCCTCGCCGCTGCGCCCTAAAGTCTGCGCGGGTTTACAACCGACGGCGGAAATGTGCGGCAGCACGCGTCAGCAGGCGATGGCTTATCTCATTCATCTCGAAGCGCTGACTGCGCCCTAAACGTCTTTAATACGCCACAGGCAGACCTGGGCGATAATTCCCATCACTAGCGCAATCCAGAATACCGCGTGATAGCTCCAGATTTCCGCGACGACGCCCGCTAGCGAGCCGGCGATGATCCAGCCGACGCGCGTGGTATTGGTATAGAGCGTGGTCGCCGCGCCCGCCTGGCCCGGCATCAGATCCTGAAAATAGAGCATACCGATACCGGCGAGGATCCCGATGTAAATCGCGTTCAGCGCCTGCATCCCCAGCAGCAGGGCCGGGGTATGGACGGTCAGTATACCGATATAAAACAGCAGCCCTGCAAGCGCGGCAATGCGCATCAGCAAGCGCTTACCAAAGCGTTTCGCGTAATACCCGGCAATCAGCATGGTGGGGATTTCCAGCCCGGCGGCGGTCCCCATCATCAGCCCGGCCAGTTTCTCCGGCAGATGAAGTTCATTAATGATAAACAGCGGCATATTAATGATATAGAGGCTGTTGGTGCCCCACATTAACGTACAGATGCTGAACAGCAGCAGCGCGTCGCGGCGGTTGGTGCGCGGCGCTTCGAGATGACCAACGGCGGTTTTGCTCTCTTTACGCATGCTGGGCAGGAAAAACCAGACCATCAGCGCGCAGATAATAAACGCCACGGCGGCGCTGAGATACATCACGGTAAAACCAAAACCCATCGCCAGCGCGTAGGCCAGCGGTGGGCCGATTACCCACGCCAGCGAGACCTGCGCGCGCAGAATGGAGCTGAACATCACCGCCTCGCGCCCGGTTTTGTCCGCGTGTTCGCGAGCGAGGGCGAACATTTGCGGGTTGGCGGTAGAGCCAAAACTACTGAGAAAGACGCCGACGAACAGCAGAATAAAGTAGTTGCGGTTCCAGGCGAACAGCACGCAGGCCAGCACCCCCAGCAGGCAGCAGGCGACAATCAGCTGCTTGCGATCGCCTTTACGATCGGAACGTCCGGCAAGAAACTGGCTTACCAGAATACCGATGACCGCGCTGCCGGTAAAAAAGAAGCCGACCATTGCCGGGCGCACGTGCACCTCATTGGTCAAAAACAGGCTCAGGGTCGGGGTTTGTAAGGCCCCGGCGATCCCCGTCAGAAAGGCGACGATAAGAAAAGCGGAGGAGGTTAAGTCGAACCCGCGGCGGGGAAGGGCGGCGCTACTGTTTTGCATGCTGGAATATCGTTGGTTTCAGAAGAGGCGAAGTTTACGCCGACACCCATAAAATAAATAGTGGTATGGCACGAAAAATTAAAAAGGCGTTTCAAATTATGTCGTTCAGCAAAATGCTGAAGCCAATGGCGGATTTCACTATTAGCTTCAGCAAAAATGTGCGGTATCTCTAAATTCTGTTATCAGCCTTCGGAGTTTACTTGCGCAGTGCACAATAAAGGTACAGACTCATTGAAACGTTTCAGCGTCATCAGAGTATTATCCAATCATCGGGTGGCGTATTTTTTCTCATGTTAGCTGAAACGATTCACTTCAGCGGAGAGGAGAACTATGTTCCAGTTATCTGTTCAGGATATTCATCCCGGCCAGCAGGCCGCGAATAAAGAAGAGGCAATACGTCAGATTGCTGGCGCGCTGGTTAGCGCGGGTAATGTGGCTGACGGCTACGTTAACGGTATGCTTGCCCGCGAGCAGCAGACCTCCACTTTCCTCGGCAATGGCATCGCCATCCCGCACGGCACCACCGATACCCGCGACCAGGTTCTGAAAACGGGTGTACAGGTGTATCAGTTCCCGCAGGGCGTGACCTGGGGAGAAGGACAAACCGCTTATGTGGCGATCGGCATTGCCGCCAGCTCCGACGAGCACCTTGGTCTGCTGCGTCAGTTGACGCACGTTCTGAGCGACGACTCGGTGGCTGAACAGCTGAGAACCGCCACTACGGCAGAAGAACTGCGCGCTCTGCTGATGGGCGAAAAGCAAAGCGAAGCGCTGAAGCTCGACAACGAAACCTTGAGCCTGGACGTGGTCGCCAACGATCTGCTGACGCTGCAGGCGCTGAACGCCGCGCGGCTGAAAGAGGCGGGCGCGGTAAACGCCGATTTCGTCAGCCGCACCATTAACGATGCGCCGCTCAACCTGGGTCAGGGGATCTGGTTGAACGACTGTGCGGAAGGCAACTTGCGTAGCGCTATCGCCGTGAGTCGCGCCGCCAACGTGTTTACCGCTGACGGGCAGCCGGTGGCGCTGCTGATCACCGTCGCGATGGCCGATGAGCAGCCGACCGCGGTGCTTAATCGCCTGAGCAATCTGCTCATTGATAAAAAAGCGGAGCATCTGCTGAAAGCCGACGCCGCCACGCTGCTGGCGCTGCTGACCAGCGACGACGCCATTGCTGAAGACGTGCTGAATGCTGAATTTGTAGTACGCAACGAGCACGGGCTGCACGCGCGTCCGGGCACGATGTTGGTCAATACGATTAAACAATTCTCCAGCGACATTACCGTCACCAACCTCGACGGTTCCGGCACGCCGGCCAATGGCCGCAGCCTGATGAAGGTCGTAGCGCTGGGTGTGAAAAAAGGTCACCGTCTGCGTTTTACCGCGCAGGGTGAAGATGCGCAACAAGCGCTGGATGCGATTGGCGAAGCGATCGCCGCAGGCCTTGGGGAGGGCGCATAAATGAGCAGACGTGTAGCAACGATTACTTTAAATCCGGCATACGACCTGGTGGGCTTCACCCCGGAAATCGAACGTGGCGAAGTGAACCTCGTGCGCACCACCGGCCTGCATGCGGCAGGTAAAGGTATTAACGTGGCGAAAGTGCTGAAAGATCTCGGCATCGACGTCACCGTCGGCGGCTTCCTCGGAAAAGATAACCAGGATGGCTTCCAGCAGCTGTTCAGCGAGCTGGGCATCGCCAACCGCTTCCAGGTGGTGCAGGGGCGTACCCGTATTAACGTCAAGCTGACGGAAAAAGACGGCGAAGTGACCGATTTCAACTTCTCCGGTTTTGAAGTAACCCCGGCGGACTGGGAGCGTTTCGTTAATGATTCTCTGAGCTGGCTGGGGCAGTTCGATATGGTTTGCGTCAGCGGCAGCCTGCCGTCCGGCGTAAGTCCGGAGGCCTTCACCGACTGGATGACGCGCCTGCGCAGACAGTGTCCGTGCATTATTTTCGATAGCAGCCGCGAAGCGCTGGTCGCCGGACTGAAAGCCGCGCCGTGGCTGGTAAAACCAAACCGCCGCGAGCTGGAAATCTGGGCTGGCCGCAAGCTGCCGGAGATGAAAGATGTCATCGACGCCGCTCATGCGCTACGCGAGCAAGGTATCGCCCACGTGGTGATTTCGCTGGGCGAAGAGGGCGCGCTGTGGGTCAACGCCTCCGGCGAATGGATTGCTAAACCGCCTTCAGTCGAGGTCGTCAGCACCGTAGGCGCCGGTGATTCGATGGTCGGCGGCCTGATTTACGGCCTGCTGATGCGTGAATCCAGCGAGCATACCCTGCGTCTGGCGACTGCCGTCGCCGCCCTGGCCGTCAGCCAGAGCAACGTTGGCATTACCGATCGTACCCAGTTGGCCGCAATGATGGCGCGCGTCGACTTACAACCCTTTAATTGACAGCAGGAGAGGCATAATGAAAACGCTGCTGATTATTGATGCCGGGCTTGGACAGGCTCGCGCCTACATGGCGAAGACCCTGCTCAGCGCCGCGGCGCAGAAAGCGCACCTTGAGCTGATTGATAACCCGAACGATGCTGAACTGGCCATCGTGCTGGGAACCGCGCTGCCGGCTGACAGCGCGCTGAACGGTAAAAACGTCTATCTGGGCGATATTAACCGTGCAGTCGCTCATCCGGAATTGTTCCTCGGCGAAGCGAAAGACCACGCTAAGCCGTACGTTGCGCCAGCGGCGGTAGCCGTTCCGGCCGCCGCTCAGGGGCAGAAACGTATTGTCGCCGTTACCGCTTGTCCGACCGGCGTTGCTCATACCTTTATGGCGGCGGAAGCCATCGAAACCGAAGCCAAAAAACGCGGCTGGTGGGTGAAAGTGGAAACCCGTGGCTCCGTGGGGGCGGGTAATGCCATTACTCCGGAAGAGGTGGAGCAGGCGGATCTGGTCATCGTCGCCGCCGACATCGAAGTCGATCTGGCGAAGTTCGCCGGTAAACCGATGTATCGCACCACCACCGGCCTGGCGCTGAAGAAAACCGCGCAGGAGCTGGATAAAGCCGTTGCGGAAGCGAAGCCGTACCAGCCATCCGGCAAACCGCAGGCGTCCGGTGAAGGTAAAAAAGAGTCGGCTGGCGCCTATCGTCACCTGCTGACCGGCGTCTCCTACATGCTGCCGATGGTGGTCGCGGGCGGGCTGTGTATTGCGCTGTCGTTCGCGTTTGGTATTAAAGCGTTTGAAGTGAAAGACACCATGGCGGCGGCGTTGATGCAAATCGGCGGCGGTTCAGCCTTTGCGCTGATGGTGCCGGTACTGGCGGGCTTTATCGCTTTCTCCATCGCTGACCGTCCGGGTCTGACGCCTGGTCTTATCGGCGGTATGCTGGCCGTCAGCGGCGGCTCCGGCTTTATCGGCGGTATTATCGCCGGTTTCCTTGCCGGTTATGTGGCGAAGTTAATCAGCACCAAGCTGAAGCTGCCGCAGAGTATGGAAGCGTTGAAGCCGATTCTGATCATTCCGCTGATTTCCAGCCTGATTGTCGGCCTGGCAATGATCTACCTGATTGGCAAACCGGTGGCGGGTATCCTGGCCTGGCTGACCCATTGGCTGCAAACCATGGGGACGGCGAACGCGGTGCTGCTTGGCGCGATCCTCGGCGGTATGATGTGTACCGATATGGGCGGCCCGGTGAACAAAGCGGCTTATGCTTTCGGTGTGGGTCTGTTGAGTACCCAAACCTATGCTCCGATGGCGGCGATTATGGCGGCCGGTATGGTGCCACCGCTGGCGCTTGGCCTGGCAACGCTGATTGCTCGTAACAAGTTCGATAAATCGCAGCGTGAAGGCGGTAAAGCGGCGCTGGTTCTGGGGCTGTGCTTTATCACCGAAGGGGCGATTCCATTCGCCGCACGTGACCCGATGCGCGTACTGCCTTGCTGTATCGTTGGCGGCGCGGTGACCGGCGCTATCTCGATGGCGGTAGGCGCGAAACTGATGGCGCCGCACGGCGGTCTGTTCGTCCTGCTGATCCCTGGCGCCATCACTCCGGTGCTGGGTTATCTGCTGGCGATTATTGCCGGTACGCTGGTCGCGGGTCTCTCTTACGCGGTGCTGAAGCGCCCGGAAGCGCCGGCAGCGGAAGTTGAAAAAGCGGCGTAATATCAGCGCAATAGAAAAGGGCCGATTCATCGGCCCTTTTTTTGTTCCTGAATTCAGGCCACTTCGGCGGTCTGCTGCGCCCGCAGCCAGGCAATTTCTTCCGCCCAGATATCCGGGTTAATGGTTTCCAGAATCAGCGGGATACCATCGAAACGGTTATCCTGCATGATCCAACGAAAAGCATCATGGCCGATATTGCCTTCACCGAGGCTATGGTGACGGTCGACGCGGCTGCCAAAAGTGCTTTTGGCATCATTGAGGTGCATGCCGCGCAGATACTGGAAGCCGACGATCCGTTCGAATTCGGCAAAGGTCTTTTCACACTCCTCCGCGCTGCGTAGGTCATAACCGGCGGCGAAAGCGTGGCAGGTATCAATGCAGACGCCAACGCGGGATTTGTCTTCAACGCCGTCAATGATGGCGGCCAGATGTTCAAATTTAAAACCAAGATTGCTGCCCTGACCGGCGGTATTTTCGATAACCGCGGTCACGCCTTCGGTTTTCGCCAGCGCGATGTTGATGGATTCAGCGATACGCGCCAGGCATTCATCTTCCGGGATCTGCTGCAGGTGGCTGCCCGGATGGAAGTTGAGCAGCGTTAATCCCAACTGCTGGCAGCGGGTTAATTCATCGATAAACGCCTCGCGGGATTTCTCCAGCGCTTCTTCGACCGGATGACCGAGGTTAATCAGGTAGCTGTCGTGCGGCAGGATCTGCCCCGGGCCGAAGTGATATTTTTCGCAGGCGGCTTTGAATTCGGCAATCGCGTCATCGGTGAGCGGCGCGGCGCGCCATTGACGCTGATTTTTGGTGAACAGGGCGAAGGCGGTCGCTTCGATTTCGGCGGCGCGGATGGCGGCATTGGCCAGCCCGCCGGAGGCGCTTACGTGCGCTCCAATGTATTTCATAAAAAAACTCCAGTTAAGCCGCTGGGGGGAGGGTAATGATAGCGGCTTAACCGGAGAGTTACAGCAATGAATGAATATCGACGAGAAACTTACTGCTTAGCCAATCAGGTGGTGGATAGCGAAGTTAATCGCGCCGCCGCCAACAATCAGCCAGACGAACAGTACCAGCGCCATCAGCAGCGGCTTAGCGCCGGCTTTTTTCAGCGCGCTGACGTGGGTTGTTAAGCCCAGCGCGGCCATTGCCATTGCCAGCAGTACGGTATCAAGCGTGACCAGCATATCGACGACGGCTTTCGGCAGCAGGTGGAAGGAGTTAAACACCGCCACCAGAATAAACAGGATGGCAAACCACGGAATGGTGATTTTGCTCTTTTCGCCGTTACCGGCTGGCGCCAGCTGTTTCACACGAGCGGCGATGAACAGCAGGAACGGAGCCAGCATCATCACGCGCAGCATTTTGGCGATAACCGCGGCATTTTCGGCGTCCGGGCTAACCGCGTGACCGGCGGCAACCACCTGCGCGACTTCATGCATGGTGGAGCCCATATAGATGCCATAGGTTTCCGGAGTGAACCAGTGCGCCAGCAGCGGATACATCGCCGGGTAGAGGAAGATGGCGATGGTACCAAAGATAACTACTGTCGCCACGGCGACCGTCACTTTACTGGCTTCAGCTTTGACGACCGGTTCGGTGGCCAGAACCGCCGCGGCGCCGCAGATGCTGCTACCGGCGCCGATAAGCCAACTGGTGTGTTTATCGAGACCGAAGACCTTCTGCCCGAGGAAACAGGCGATAAAGAAGGTGCTGGAAAGCGTCAGTACGTCAATCAGGATCCCGCTGACGCCGACGTCAGCAATCTGGGCGAACGTCAAACGAAAACCGTACAGAATGATCCCCAGGCGCAGCAGATGCTGCTTGGCGAAAATCACCCCGCCATCGCAGGACTGCCAAATCTTTGGATAAACGGTGTTACCGACCACCATGCCGAACAAGATAGCCAGCGTCAGCGCGCTGAAGCCCGCGCCGGCGATAGCAGGAAAACTGCCTGCCCACAGGGCGGCGCCGGTCAACGCGGCGGTCAGCGCCAGGCCTGGGACGAAATGCCACAGGGTGCGATGTTTAGTGGGTAAAGTGAGTGCTGTCATAACCTTCTCCTTTGTCTGGGCAAAGAATACGACTGGCTGGTTTAAAAATAAAATTGATTATATATTTATAATCTATCGGAATAAGTGATAAACCCTTCATCCTTCAGGCCACAGCCCTGCTGATTTATGTCAACATAGCGTTGACGGTTATCCAGCTTGGGCTAATACAAAGGTGAGTTATGCATATCACGCTACGGCAACTGGAAGTTTTTGCTGAGGTTTTGAAAAGCGGGTCGACGACTCAGGCGTCACAGATGCTGGCGCTGTCGCAGTCGGCGGTGAGCGCGGCGCTGACCGACCTGGAGGGGCAACTCGGCGTTCAGCTTTTTGACCGAGTCGGTAAACGGCTGGTGGTCAACGAGCACGGCCGCTTGCTCTATCCGCGCGCGCTGGCCCTGCTGGAGCGCGCCGGAGAGATAGAACAGCTGTTTCGCGGCGATAATGGCGCTATCCGCGTTTATGCCAGTAGCACCATTGGCAACTATATTCTGCCGGAAATCATCGCCCGCTACCGCCGCGATTTCCCCGAACTACCGCTGGAGCTGAGCGTCGGCAACAGCCAGGACGTGATTAATGCGGTCAGCGATCTGCGCGTCGATATTGGTCTGATAGAAGGGCCGTGCCACGCGGCGGATATTATCGCCGAGCCGTGGATTGAAGATGAACTGGTGGTGTTCGCCGCCCCTGACTCGCCGTTCTTAGAGGGCGAATTGACGCTGCAACGGCTGGCGGAAGCGCAGTGGATCCTGCGCGAGCATGGCTCCGGCACGCGGGAAATCGTCGACTACGTGCTGTTGTCGCATCTGCCCGCATTTCAACTGGGCATGGAGCTTGGCAACTCGGAGGCGATTAAACATGCGGTCCGTCATGGGTTAGGCATCAGCTGCCTGTCACGGCGGGTGATTGCCGAGCAGCTGGAGGCTGGAACGCTGGTGGAGCTCAAGCTGCCGTTACCGCGCCTGACGCGCACGTTGTGGCGTATTCGCCATCGGCAAAAACACGTTTCCAAGGCGCTGCAGCGTTTTATCCGCTACTGCGAGGTATAGCGCTGGCGTAAGCCACGATTTTTTGTCTGTTTTTTTATGCGCCAATGCAGGATTACTGCTTTACTAATAATTTGTGTCAGATCATGAAGCTCTCTTATAACTTTGCATTTGTACCGGATGGACGGACGATCGTCTGCTACAATCGCGCCTCATTTTTTGGATGGATAGCATTTTCACATGGTTTCGGAAACTAAAACCACAGAAGCGCCCACGCTCCGCCGCGAGCTAAAAGCGCGCCACTTGACCATGATCGCTATTGGCGGTTCCATCGGTACAGGTCTTTTCGTTGCCTCTGGCGCAACAATTTCACAGGCAGGCCCCGGTGGCGCGCTGCTTTCCTACATTCTGATCGGTCTGATGGTGTATTTCCTGATGACCAGTCTCGGCGAGCTGGCGGCGTTTATGCCGGTTTCAGGCTCCTTTGCGACCTACGGTCAGAACTACGTAGAAGAAGGCTTTGGTTTCGCGCTGGGCTGGAACTACTGGTACAACTGGGCGGTGACTATCGCCGTTGACCTCGTTGCCTCGCAGCTGGTGATGAGCTACTGGTTCCCGGATACCCCCGGCTGGATCTGGAGCGCGCTGTTCCTTGGTATCATGTTCCTGTTGAACTGGATCTCGGTACGCGGCTTCGGCGAAGCGGAGTACTGGTTCTCGCTGATTAAAGTTGCCACCGTGATTATCTTTATCATCGTCGGCATCATGATGATTTTTGGCATTTTCGAAGGCACGACGCCGGCGGGCTGGAGCAACTGGGGCATTGATGACGCGCCGTTTGCCGGCGGCTTTGCGGCGATGATCGGCGTGGCGATGATTGTCGGTTTCTCTTTCCAGGGCACCGAGCTCATCGGTATTGCCGCGGGCGAATCGGAAAATCCGGAGAAGAACATTCCGCGCGCGGTGCGTCAGGTGTTCTGGCGTATCCTGCTGTTCTATGTCTTCGCGATTTTGATTATCAGCCTGATCATCCCGTATACCGATCCGAGCCTGCTGCGTAACGACGTTAAAGATATTTCCGTTAGCCCGTTCACCCTGGTGTTCGAGCACGCCGGTCTGCTCTCTGCGGCGGCTATCATGAACGCGGTTATCCTGACGGCGGTGCTGTCGGCGGGTAACTCCGGGATGTACGCCTCTACGCGTATGTTGTATACCCTGGCGTGCGACGGCAAAGCGCCGCGCATTTTCTCGAAGCTGTCGAGAGGTGGCGTACCGCGTAATGCGCTGTATGCGACGACCGTGATTGCGGCGCTGTGCTTCCTGACCTCGATGTTCGGCAACCAGACGGTCTACCTGTGGCTGCTGAACACCTCCGGGATGACCGGCTTTATCGCCTGGTTGGGGATTGCGATCAGCCACTACCGTTTCCGTCGTGGCTACGTATTGCAGGGTAACGATATTAATAACCTGCCGTACCGTTCCGGCTTCTTCCCGTTGGGGCCGATCTTCGCTTTCGTACTGTGCCTTATCATCACGCTGGGCCAGAACTACGAAGCCTTCCTCAAGGACACCATTGATTGGGGCGGCGTGGCGGCGACCTACATCGGCATTCCGCTGTTCCTGGTTATCTGGTTTGGTTACAAGCTGGTGAAAGGTACCCGCTTCGTGCGCTACAGCGAGATGAAGTTCCCGGAACGCTTTAAAGGCTAACTTCATACACTGCCGCTTTCGATAAAGCCCTCTTTTAAAGAGGGCTTTTTTTATGCCTGCAAGACTTACAAACGGACACACTTCTTCATAATTGTATTGATAATTGTAATCATTATCCTTATCATTTCGGCAAATTCAGGATGAAGCCAATCTCCATATCTTGCCGCTCAACCATGAAAGGCAAGGGGTGACCAGCCACATCGACTGTAAAAAAATTGCGCGCGGCCGCCAGAGCCGTGTGTCGACAGGATGTGCAAGCAGCACCCTTTGTTTGATTTGTAGTTGACCTCATGGAGATTTGGTATGTTCAGGTTAAACCCTTTTGCCCGGGCGGGACTGTGCGCGTCCGTCGTAGCATTGGCATTTCCGGCGCTGGCCGCAAATGATGACGAAACGCTGGTTGTCACCGCCGCGGCGACTGAACAGAGCGTCAAAGATGCGCCCGCCAGTATCAGCGTGATTACCCAACAGGACTTGCAGCGTAAGCCGGTGCAGAACCTGAAGGACGTGTTGCGCGATGTGCCTGGCGTTCAGCTCACCAACGAAGGGGATAACCGCAAGGGTGTCAGCATCCGCGGTCTGGATAGCAGCTATACGCTGATCCTGATCGATGGCAAACGCGTCAACTCGCGTAACGCCGTCTTCCGCCATAACGATTTCGATCTGAACTGGATCCCGGTGGACTCCATCGAACGGATTGAAGTAGTGCGCGGCCCGATGTCTTCCCTGTACGGTTCCGACGCGCTCGGCGGCGTGGTCAACATCATTACCAAAAAAATCGGCCAGAAATGGACCGGTACCCTCAGCAGCGATGCCACCATTCAGGAACACCGCGATCGCGGTGACACTTATAACGGCCAGTTCTTCACCAGCGGCCCGCTGATTGACGGCGTGTTGGGCATGAAAGCCTACGGCAGCCTGGCGAAACGCAGTAAAGACGATCAGCAATCTTCCAGCAACGCCGCGGGCGAAACGCCGCGCATTGAAGGTTTTACCAGCCGCGACGGCAACGTTGAGTTCGCCTGGACGCCAACGGAGAATCAGGACATTACCGCCGGCTACGGTTTCGATCGCCAGGATCGCGATTCAGACTCGCTCGACAAAAACCGCCTCGAACGTCAGAACTACTCTTTGACCCATAACGGGCGCTGGGATGTCGGCAATAGCGAAGTGAAATTCTACGGCGAGAAAGTGGATAACAAAAATCCAGGGCAGGCGGGCACTATTACTTCTGAGAGTAATGCGGTCGATGGTAAATATGTGATGCCGCTGGGTATGATCAACCAGATCGTCACCCTCGGCGGTGAATGGCGCCACGATAAACTCAAAGATCCGGTAAACCTGAGTAGCGGCGGCAAATCGACTTCCGCCAGCCAGTACGCGCTGTTCCTCGAAGATGAGTGGCGGATCTTTGAACCGCTGGCGCTGACCACCGGCATCCGTATGGACGATCACCAAACTTACGGCGATCACTGGAGCCCGCGTGCGTACCTGGTCTATAACGCCACCGATACCGTGACTGTGAAAGGCGGTTGGGCTACGGCCTTTAAAGCGCCTTCGCTGCTGCAATTGAACCCGGACTGGACCACCAACTCCTGTCGCGGTAGCTGCAGCATTATCGGTAACCCGAATCTGAAGCCTGAAACCAGCGAAAGCTTTGAGCTTGGTCTGTATTACAGCGGTGAAGAGGGCTGGCTGGAAGGTGTTGAAGGCAGCGTGACCGCCTTCCAGAACAACGTTGACGATATGATCGACATCCTGCGCACCTCCAGCGCCAGCGAGGCGCCGGGTTACCCGAACTTCGTCGGCTGGAAGACCGTGAACGGTAAGCGCGTGCCGGTATTCCGCTACTTCAACGTCAACAAAGCGCGGATTAAAGGCGTGGAGACCGAAGTGAAGGTTCCGTTCGGCGAAGAGTGGAAACTGACGGTCAACTATACCTATAACGATGGTCGCGATCTGAGCAACGGCGGCAATAAACCGCTGCAGACGCTGCCGTTCCATACCGCTAACGGTACCCTCGACTGGAAACCGCTGGAGGATTGGTCTTTCTACGTCACGGCCAACTATACCGGCGAGCAGCGTGCGGTAAGCGCGACGGGTAAAACCCCAGGCGGTTATACCATGTTCGATATCGGCGCCGCGTGGCAGGTCAGTAAAAACGTGAAACTGCGCTCCGGCGTGCTTAACGTTGGCGACAAAGATCTGAACCGCGACGATTACAGCTACACCGAAGATGGCCGTCGCTACTTTATGGCCGTCGATTACCGCTTCTGATAGCGATAAACTGTCTGCCGCCGCTGAAGTAACTTCAGTGGCGGCAGCCCCGATAAAACGTGTACGCCGCTATCCGCCAGGTATCAGCCGCTTGCCTCTTTCATCCACCACCTTTTCTCCATCCTCTTTGCTAAAAGCGCCTTGCTGCGGATCGGGCAGGATATCCAGTACCACTTCAGAAGGTCGACATAAGCGGGTTCCCCGTTCAGTGACCACAATAGGGCGATTAATCAGGATGGGATGAGCGAGCATTAATTCTATTAACTGTTCGTCGGTGAACTTATCCTCCGCGAGTCCCAACTGGGCATAAGGTTCAACATTCTCGCGTAGCAGAGTACGCACCGCGATCCCCATCTCTGCGATAAGTTTAACCAGCTCATCGTGAGTTGGCGGGGTTTCAAGGTAGTGAATAACGGTGGGTTCATTACCGCTGTTACGGATCATCTCCAGCGTATTACGTGACGTGCCGCAGGCCGGGTTGTGATAGATGGTGATATTACTCATATAAGTGTCTCGTTATAGAGTGAGAGAGAGCCGCAGCGCCAGCGCGGCCAGAGTGACAAACAGCACAGGTAGCGTCATGATGATGCCGGTGCGGAAGTAATATCCCCAACTGATGGTCATGCTTTTCTGCGACAGTACGTGCAGCCACAGCAGGGTCGCCAGACTGCCTATTGGCGTGATTTTGGGGCCTAAATCGCACCCAATCACGTTGGCGTAGATCATCGCTTCTTTGATAACGCCAGAAGCGGTGCTTCCTTCAATCGACAGCGCGCCCACCAGGACCGTTGGCATATTGTTCATTACCGACGACAGGAAAGCTGTCAGGAAGCCCGTGCCAAACGTTGCCGCCAGCAGTCCCTTATCCGCCAGCATATTCAGGACACCCGACAGATATTCCGTTAAGCCCGCATTGCGCAGACCGTAGACCACCAGGTACATACCCAGCGAGAAAATAACGATCTGCCAGGGCGCGCCGCGTAATACTTTACCGGTATTGATGGCGTGACCTTTTTTCGCAACGGCAAACAGAACAGCAGCTCCGACAGCGGCGATAGCGCTAACGGGCAGCCCCAGCGGTTCAAGAACAAAGAAACCAACCAGCAACAAAAGCAGAACAACCCAGCCAGCTTTGAAGGTTGCGGGATCTTTAATCGCGCTGGCAGGCGTTTTCAGCAAAGTGACGTTGTAGGTTGCCGGAATATCCCGGCGGAAAAACAGATGCAGCATGCCCAGCGTGGCCGCGATGGCAGCAATATCAACAGGAACCATTACAGAGGCGTATTGCGTAAAACCAAGCCGGAAGAAGTCAGCAGAGACAATGTTTACCAGATTAGAAACGATAAGCGGCAGGCTGGCGGTATCGGCAATAAACCCGGCTGCCATGACAAAGGCCAATGTTGTCCTTTTGCTGAACCCCAGAGCGAGCAGCATGGCAATGACGATGGGAGTCAGAATGAGCGCTGCGCCATCGTTAGCAAACAGCGCCGCAACGGTCGCGCCTAACAGGATAATCCAGCTAAACAGCAGACGACCGCGCCCGTTGCCCCAGCGGGAGACATGCAGCGCGGCCCATTCAAAAAAGCCCGATTCATCGAGCAGCAGGCTGATGATAATTACCGCGATAAAAGTCGCAGTTGCGTTCCAGACGATATTCCAGACCACAGGAATATCACTGGGATGAATAACGCCGCTGACCAGCGCCAGCACTGCGCCAATACTCGCGCTCCAGCCGATGCTGAGGCCCCGGGGCTGCCAGATTACCAACACCAGCGTGAATAAAAAGAGACTACCTGCCAACAACATTCACTACTCCAATATATGCGTTTATATATATGTATCAACAGGTGCTACACGCTGATTTCGTGCGCCATTCGTCAAAATCTTCTCTCATGCTCTGCCAGGATGCGGCAATGATCTCCGCCGCCCAAGCCGGCATATGGGGCGAGAGGCGATAGTGGACCCATTTCCCTTGCCGACGGTCGAGCACCAGTCCGGACTCACGTAATATCGCCATATGACGCGATATTTTCGGCTGGGATTGCCCGGTGGCGGCACACAGATCGCAGACGCACAGTTCGCCGGACTCACGTAGCAACATGATGATGGCTAGACGGGTTTCATCCGCCAGAATTTTAAACAGCTGGATAGGTTTTATCATGGTTGACCAGATTATCATCGGAGTACATATATGCTAAATCATATGTATTGTGTTTTAAATAACAAATTATCGCCCGTAGCGACAAGGTAGTTCCTGACGATGATAAAAAACCGGGCAAGCGGAGGATGCCCGGCGAGGCGGGGAAGGGGGACTATTTAAACAGATGCTTCGCGTGGAAGCGCAGATGATCTTCTATAAAGGTGGCAATGAAATAGTAGCTGTGGTCGTAGCCGGGCTGGATACGCAGGCTCAGCGGCCACTGTTTCTGTCGCGCCACCTCTGCAAGGACCGCGGGCTGCAGCTGGGTACCGAGAAACTGGTCGGCGTCACCCTGATCAATTAAAGTCGGAATGGCATCCCCGGCCTGGCTTGCCTGCATCAGCGCGCAGCTGTCCCACTCCTGCCAGGTCGCCTCATCATCGCCGAGATAGGCGCTGAACGCTTTTTGTCCCCACGGAACTTTGCATGGGTTGACGATCGGCGCGAAGGCCGAGACGCTGGTAAAGCGCCCTGGGTTTTTCAGCGCCACGATGAGCGCGCCGTGGCCGCCCATCGAGTGGCCGCTGATGGCGCAACGGTCGGCGACCTGAAACTGGTTGTTAATTAACTGCGGCAGCTCATCGCGCAGGTAGTCGTACATGCGAAAATGCGCCGCCCACGGCGCCTGAGTGGCGTTGAGGTAAAAACCTGCGCCTTTACCGAGATCGTAACCGGCATCATCGGCGACGTCATCGCCGCGCGGGCTGGTGTCGGGCATCACCAGCGCAATGCCAAGTTCGGCGGCTATCCGCTGAGCGCCGGCCTTAGTGGTAAAGTTTTCGTCATTGCAGGTCAAACCGGATAGCCAGTACAGCACCGGCGGCGGGGCGGTTTCCGTCGCCGGCGGTAAAAAGATGCTAAACGTCATGGCGCAGTTCAGGGTACTGGAGTGATGACGCCAGCGTTGCTGTCGACCCTCGTAACAGCGATGCTCTTCAAGCAGTTCCATGCAGGGCTCCTCGGGTATCTATGTGTAATGCTTAATAATACAGATATTTCATTAACCGGTGAGCAACTTTCACTTTCCCGTCGCGCAAAGCTATTGCATCATTAATACGAGTTATAAAGAACATCTCAGAACATCTACAGTACTTATGATTGCGCGCGGTAGCGGCGGGGCTCGCTGGCGTGGCGCATCGACAACGTCCAACCGCAGCGGTAAAAATGAAAGGTTGCGCCAATTTCAATAATTATCGTGACGGCTACTGGATTATGTGCGCCACCTCACGCACAATGAGTGCAAACTTTGCCCTCAGAAGAGCAAAGAGCGCCACACCTGCAGGAGAACCTAAATGTCATCATTGAGTAAAGAAGCCATACTCGTTCATGAAGCGCTGGTCGCTCGTGGGCTGGAGACGCCGCTGCGTCCGCCAGTACAAGAAATTGATAATGAAACGCGCAAGCGTCTGATCGCCGGGCACATGACTGAGATTATGCAGCTGCTGAATCTTGATCTCAGTGACGACAGCCTGATGGAGACTCCGCATCGCATCGCAAAAATGTACGTTGATGAGATTTTCTCCGGTCTGGATTATGCCAGATTCCCGAAAATCACCGTTATTGAAAACAAAATGAAAGTTGACGAGATGGTGACGGTTCGCGATATCACGCTGACCAGTACCTGTGAACATCACTTTGTGACGATTGACGGCAAAGCGACCGTAGCTTATATCCCGAAAGATTCGGTAATCGGCCTGTCGAAAATTAACCGCATCGTGCAGTTCTTTGCCCAGCGTCCGCAGGTGCAGGAGCGCCTGACGCAGCAGATCCTCACTGCGTTGCAGACCCTGCTCGGTACCAGTAACGTCGCGGTATCCATTGACGCGGTGCATTACTGTGTGAAAGCGCGCGGCATCCGCGATGCGACCAGCGCCACGACCACCACTTCGCTTGGCGGTCTGTTTAAATCCAGCCAGAATACCCGCCAGGAGTTCCTGCGCGCCGTACGTCACCACAATTAATTCGGAGCAGGGTGCATGGAGAGAAACGTCACGCTGGACTTCGTTCGCGGCGTCGCCATCCTCGGCATTCTGCTACTGAATATCACCGCCTTCGGCTTGCCGAAGGCGGCCTATCTTAATCCGGCATGGGCCGGGAGTATTTCGCTGAGCGACGCCTGGAGCTGGGCAATCCTCGACCTGTTTGCGCAGGTGAAATTCCTCACCCTGTTTGCTCTGCTGTTCGGCGCCGGATTACAAATGCTGCTGGTACGCGGTAAACGCTGGATCCAGTCACGGCTAACCCTGCTTGCCCTACTTGGTTTTATTCACGGCCTCTTTTTCTGGGATGGCGATATTCTGCTGGCCTATGCGCTGGTGGGGCTAATTGCCTGGCGCATGGTACGCGATGCCCAACACGTTAAATCGCTATTTAATACCGGCGTAGTGCTATATCTCATCGGTATTGCGGTGCTGGTATTGCTGGGATTGATTTCCGCCAACGGCGCCAGCCGGTCATGGGTGCCCGATGCCGCGAATGTGCAGTATGAACAGTTCTGGAAGCTCAAAGGCGGTATGGAGGCGGTGAGCAATCGCGCGGATATGCTGTCCGATAACCTGGTGGCGCTGGGCGTGCAGTACGGCTGGCAGCTGGCGGGGATGATGCTAATGGGCGCGGCGCTAATGCGCTGCGGCTGGTTGAAAGGGCAGTTTAGCCTTAGTCACTACCGCCGCGTCGGGTTTGTGCTGATTATTGCCGGGATGGCGGTGAATGTGCCGGCCATCGCCGCGCAGTGGTACTTGCAATGGGACTACCGCTGGTGTGGTTTTCTGCTGCAGGCGCCGCGTGAACTTGGCGCGCCGCTTCAAACCATCGGCTATGCCGCGCTGGCGTGGGGATTCTGGCCGCAATTATGCCGCTTCCGTCTGGTCGGCGCGATTGCTTGCGTTGGGCGGATGGCGCTCAGTAACTATTTACTGCAAACCCTGATCTGCACCACGCTGTTCTATCATCTCGGCCTGTTTATGAAATTTGACCGTTTTCAGCTGTTGGCCTTTGTGCCGGCGGTGTGGGCGGTTAATCTCCTCTTCTCGCAGTTTTGGCTGCGTCATTTCCGCCAGGGGCCCGTTGAGTGGCTATGGCGTCAGTTAACCCTGAGAGCCTCAGGGACAACAACAAGAGATACATCCGTATAACGATCTCGATCACAATCATTAACAAAATGGATGTAACCGTTTCCAGCGGTGTGACCTCACTCACGTAGCGCGGCGCGCGTCACTGCCAGAATAGCCACCTTGCTGAACACAGGAGGTGGGTGTGACGTATTGTAATGCTATTAAGGTGGGTCTCCATGATCACCATTCGTGATGTCGCCCGTCAGGCGGGGGTCTCCGTAGCGACGGTCTCACGGGTGCTGAACAACAGCGCGCTGGTGAGCCCGGATACGCGGGAAGCGGTGATGAAAGCGGTCGCGCAGCTGGGCTATCGACCCAATGCCAATGCCCAGGCGCTGGCGACCCAGGTTAGCGATACCATCGGCGTGGTGGTGATGGATGTGTCGGACGCCTTTTTCGGCGCGCTGGTGAAAGCGGTGGATACCGTCGCGCAGCAGCACCAGAAATATGTCCTGATCGGCAACAGTTATCATGAAGCTGAAAAAGAGCGCAACGCCATTGAGGTGCTGATTCGCCAGCGCTGTTCGGCGCTTATCGTGCATTCGAAAGCGTTAAGCGATGCCGAACTCGGCGATTTTATGCAGCATATTCCGGGCATGGTGCTGATTAACCGCATTGTACCCGGCTTCGCGCACCGCTGTGTGGGTCTCGATAACGTCAGCGGCGCGCTCATGGCTACGCGGATGCTGCTCAATCACGGCCATCAGCGGATTGGCTATCTCTCTTCCAACCACGGCATTGAGGATGATGAACTGCGCCGTGAAGGGTGGAGTAAGGCGCTGCAGGAGCAGGGTATTATCGCCCCGGAAAGTTGGATTGGCTCGGGATCGCCGGATATGCAGGGCGGCGAAGCGGCGATGGTGGAACTGCTTGGGCGTAATTTAGGCCTGACGGCAGTGTTTGCCTATAACGACAGTATGGCTGCTGGCGCGCTCACCACCCTCAAGGATAACGGCATTGCTGTGCCGCAGCATCTCTCGCTGATTGGCTTTGATGACATTCCCATTTCCCGTTACACCGATCCGCAGCTGACCACGGTGCGCTATCCCATTATGTCGATGGCCAAATTGGCTACTGAACTGGCGCTACAAGGGGCGGCAGGAAAACTCGATAGTGAGGCCAGCCACTGTTTTATGCCCACGCTGGTGCGCCGCCATTCTGTGACGCAGAAGCAAAGTGTGGGGCCGATCACTAACTGAATCTATCCATCGATGTAACCGCTTTCAATCTGTGAGTAAATTCACAGTATATTAACATTACGCTGTTTATGATGGCAGCGTTGACCAGTCCGAACCAGGCTGTGCTGATGATGCGTTTAAACATCATCTTAAACAATAGGTTAGGCACTTGATGAAGCCGTTTTTCTGGAGCGTTACCCTACACGGAAGACAGAATTAACGTTGTGAATATCGTTGTGCGGTAACCCTAATGTAACAACTCCCGCCAGCTATCTTCACGCCAAAAAAAACGATGCAAAATAATAAAACCGGAGATTCCATGAATAAGAAGGTCTTAGCTCTGTCCGCCGTCATGGCTGGTATGCTTTTCGGCGCCGCAGCGCATGCCGCGGATACCCGTATCGGCGTTACGATCTACAAGTATGACGACAACTTTATGTCCGTCGTGCGTAAAGCTATCGAAAAAGACGGCAAATCTGCGCCAGACGTGAAACTGCTGATGAATGACTCGCAGAACGATCAGTCCAAACAGAACGATCAGATCGACGTGCTGCTGGCGAAAGGGGTGAAGGCGCTGGCGATCAACCTGGTTGACCCGGCGGCGGCGGGTACGGTTATCGACAAAGCGCGCGGGCAAAATGTGCCGGTGGTGTTCTTTAACAAAGAGCCATCGCGCAAGGCGCTGGATAGCTACGATAAAGCCTACTATGTAGGTACCGACTCCAAAGAATCCGGGATTATCCAGGGCGATCTTATCGCCAAACACTGGAAAGCGAACCCTAACTGGGATCTGAATAAAGATGGTCAGATTCAGTTTGTTCTGTTGAAAGGCGAGCCGGGCCACCCGGATGCCGAAGCGCGTACTTCCTACGTTATCAAAGAGCTGAATGAAAAAGGTCTTAAAACTCAGCAGCTGGCGTTAGATACCGCCATGTGGGATACCGCGCAAGCGAAAGATAAAATGGACGCCTGGCTCTCCGGCCCGAACGCTAACAAAATCGAAGTGGTGATCGCTAACAACGATGCGATGGCGATGGGCGCGGTAGAAGCGCTGAAAGCGCATAACAAGAGCAGCATTCCGGTGTTCGGCGTCGATGCTCTGCCTGAAGCGCTGGCGCTGGTGAAATCCGGCGCGATGGCCGGTACCGTGCTGAACGACGCCAACAACCAGGCGAAAGCGACTTTCGATCTGGCGAAGAACCTGGCTGACGGCAAAGAGCCTGCTGCTGGCACCAACTGGAAAATTGAGAATAAGATTGTCCGCGTACCATACGTAGGCGTCGATAAAGACAACCTCAGCCAGTTTATCGGTAAATAAGTTTTACATGCATTGCGGGCGCGTTCAGCGCGCCCGATTATTCCTGATACCGAAGCCGATTTTGCTGCGATATAACTTATCGTCGCGGATCGGCACGAACGCAGCCAGGTATAACTATGGTCAGCAATAATAGCGTACAGTCGGGCGAATATTTGTTGGAAATGAGCGACATCAACAAATCTTTCCCCGGCGTGAAAGCTCTTGATAATGTCAACCTGAAGGTTCGTCCGCACTCAATCCATGCATTAATGGGGGAGAATGGCGCGGGTAAATCGACATTATTAAAATGCTTATTTGGGATCTATCAAAAAGATTCCGGCAGTATTCTTTTTCAGGGAAAAGAGATCGATTTCCATTCGGCGAAAGAAGCCCTGGAGAACGGTATTTCAATGGTGCACCAGGAGTTAAACCTGGTTCTACAACGTTCGGTCATGGACAACATGTGGCTGGGGCGTTACCCCACCAAAGGTATGTTTGTCGATCAGGATAAAATGTATCGCGATACCAAAGCGATATTTGATGAACTGGATATTGATATTGACCCGCGCGCTCGCGTGGGGACGTTATCGGTATCGCAGATGCAGATGATTGAAATTGCGAAGGCGTTCTCCTATGACGCCAAAATAGTCATTATGGATGAGCCTACCTCATCGCTGACCGAAAAAGAGGTCAATCACCTGTTTAAAATAATCCGCAAGCTGAAAGAGCGTGGCTGCGGCATTGTTTATATCTCCCATAAAATGGAGGAGATATTCCAGCTCTGCGATGAGATTACTATCCTGCGCGATGGTCAGTGGATTGCCACCCAGCCGCTGGAAGGGCTGGATATGGATAAGATCATTGCGATGATGGTTGGCCGTTCGCTGAACCAGCGTTTTCCGGATAAACAAAACAAACCGGGCGAAGTAATCCTTGAAGTTCGTAACCTGACCTCGCTGCGCCAGCCGTCGATTCGCGATGTCTCGTTCGATCTGCATAAGGGCGAAATTCTCGGTATTGCCGGGCTGGTAGGCGCGAAGCGTACCGATATCGTTGAAACGCTGTTTGGCATCCGCGAAAAGGCCAGCGGCACTATTACCCTGCATGGTAAAAAAATTAATAACCATAGCGCTAACGAAGCGATTAACCACGGCTTTGCGCTGGTAACCGAAGAGCGTCGTTCGACGGGGATTTATGCTTATCTCGATATTGGTTTTAACTCGCTGATATCAAATATCAAGAAGTATAAAAACAAGGTCGGCCTGTTGGACAATTCACGGATGAAAAGCGATACCCAATGGGTTATCGATTCCATGCGTGTAAAAACGCCAGGTCATCAAACGCAAATCGGTTCGCTTTCCGGCGGGAATCAGCAGAAGGTTATTATCGGCCGTTGGTTATTAACCCAACCGGAAATATTAATGCTTGATGAACCGACCCGCGGAATTGACGTCGGCGCGAAATTTGAAATTTACCAGCTGATTGCCGAACTGGCTAAAAAAGATAAGGGCATCATTATTATCTCTTCTGAAATGCCGGAGCTGCTGGGAATTACCGACCGTATTCTGGTTATGAGCAACGGGCTGGTTGCCGGAATTGTTGAGACCAAAACCACGACGCAAAATGAAATTCTGCGTCTTGCATCATTGCACCTTTGAGATCAGGGGCTTTCCATGAGTGCGTTAAATAAAAAGAGTTTCCTCACTTACCTGAAAGAGGGTGGGATTTACGTTGTACTTTTGGTCTTGCTGGCCATTATTATTTTCCAGGACCCGACCTTCTTAAGTCTGCTGAACTTAAGTAACATCCTGACGCAATCCTCGGTACGTATTATCATCGCGCTCGGCGTCGCCGGGCTGATTGTTACTCAAGGGACCGACCTTTCCGCCGGACGTCAGGTGGGTCTGGCGGCGGTGGTGGCGGCTACCATGCTGCAGGCGGTGGATAACGCCAACAAGGTGTTCCCGGAGATGGCGACCATGCCGATCCCGTTGGTTATTCTGCTGGTTTGCGCAATTGGCGCGGTGATTGGCTTGATTAACGGTATCGTCATTGCCTATCTCAACGTGACGCCGTTTATCACTACCCTGGGGACGATGATTATCGTTTACGGTATCAACTCCCTGTACTACGACTTCGTCGGCGCGTCGCCGATTTCCGGTTTCGACAGCCACTTCTCGCAGTTTGCCCAGGGCTTTGTCGCTTTAGGTTCATTCCGCCTGTCGTACATAACTTTCTACGCGCTGATCGCTATCTTCTTCGTGTGGATCCTGTGGAATAAAACCCGTTTCGGTAAAAACATCTTCGCTATCGGCGGTAACCCCGAAGCCGCGCGTGTCTCCGGCGTTAACGTGGCGCTGAACCTGCTGATGATTTATGCCCTATCCGGGGTGTTTTATGCCTTCGGCGGGCTGCTGGAAGCCGGACGTATCGGTTCGGCGACCAACAACCTCGGCTTTATGTACGAACTGGATGCGATTGCTGCCTGCGTGGTGGGGGGCGTTTCCTTCAGCGGCGGCGTGGGTACGGTTTTCGGCGTGGTGACCGGGGTTATTATCTTTACCGTCATCAACTACGGTCTGACCTACATCGGCGTCAATCCATACTGGCAGTACATTATTAAAGGGGCGATTATCATCTTCGCCGTGGCGCTGGATTCACTGAAATACGCGCGCAAGAAATAAGATTGAACGCATACAAAACCCGCGCCTGGCGCGGGTTTTTTTATATCTCAAATTGACGAAACGACGCAGGTTATTTTTCTTTCTGTAGCTCCAGCAACTGCTCAGGCGTGACCGCCGGGTAGGATTGCGCATCCTCCGGAACTTCATGCTGCTGCGCCGGGATGGGGATCAGCGGCCCGAGGAAACGCGGTTCGCGTTTGAAGATATAGAGATCCGCCAGCGCGCCAAACCGGGCGCCAAACTCGCGAAGACGCACGGTCCACATATCCTTCGGCGAAGGCACCGCATAGCACTGCGCCTGAATCCCCATATGCAGGGCGATAAACAGCGCGCGCTCGCAGTGGAAGCGCTGGGTGATAATAATAAAATCGTTGGTATCGAACACTTTGCGGGTGCGCACGATCGAATCGAGGGTGCGGAAACCGGCGTAGTCCAGCACGATATCCGCCGGATCGACGCCGGCTTTGATCAGATCCCGGCGCATGGTCATCGGTTCGTTATAGCTTTGCAGGGCGTTGTCACCGCTTAACAGCAGATAATTGACCTTACCGCTATTGTAAGCGTTGAGCGCGCCCTGGATCCGGTAACGATAATACTGATTGATCACGCCGGTGCGATAATATTTGGCAGTACCCAACACCACGCCAACCTGGCGGTAGGGGAGATCCTGCAGCTCATCGTAAATATAGGGCGCGGTTTTCCAGCTCATCCAGCGGTCAAGACCCAGCACGGTCAACAGCAGCAGGCCGAGCAGGACTAACAGGCTGTATAACACACGCTTTAACATGAACTTGACTCAATGGTGGACGAGGGAAGCTTCAGGCTACTTTACCCGCCGGGTAAGCGCAAGAAACCATCGTTTAATTGCGGGGATTTTCAGCAATATGGCAGATTACCGAATCCAGGCCGGATAAGCCAAAGGCGCATCCGGCAATCTGCTCAGGCTATCTGGCTAGTTAACCTAACAGCACGCGGTCGATATTCTGACAGCCCAACGCTTTCAGGGTTGCAACGGTCGCATCCCACTGGATAAGCGCGGCGTCGGCTTTCTCGGCTAACAGCGCGCGCTGGATATCCGGATAGTCGTAACCGTTAAGGCTCAGCAGGTTCAGCGCGCCCTGCAGCGGCGGTAGCGTCGGATTGAACGCCGCGTTTTCCGCGTAGCTGCCGCAGAAAATGGTGCCGTCTTTCAGCTCAAGCGCCACGCCGGAAGGGGAGTTGCTGTACGGCGCATGGCAGCGGTTCGCCGCCTGAATAGCCGCCTGCGTGAGCGCATCGCCGCTGAGGGGGAAGCCGTGATCCTGCTCATCCATCAGCAGAGTTTTAATCTCCAGATCTTTCGGACCAAAGGCGTCCGGCAGATAGTGCTGCAAGGAGTGCACTTCGCGACCCGGCAGATGAATGCGCAGCGCCAGACCGCTGTTCAGTTCGTTCATAAACTGGCGACAGTGGCCGCAAGGCGTGTAGTTGACGGTAATGGCGCGCAGGGATTTTTCGCCGCGCAGCCAGGCGTGGCTGATGGCGCTCTGTTCCGCGTGGACGGTCTGCTGCATGGTGGCGCCGAGGAATTCCATGTTGCCGCCGAAATACCAGCGACCGCTCACGCCGCGGGCGATAGCGCCAACGTTAAAGTGAGAAAGATCGGCACGGGCGCAGGCGGCGGCAAGCGGCAGTAGCGCAAAGGCCAGCGCGTCTTCATCCAAACCTGTTGCTTGTTGTAGCATCGCCACCTGATCGGCTTCGAGCAGCGCCGGGAAGTGCGGGTCTGCGAGCATCGGGGCGATGGCCGCCTGCAGGTCTGCCGCCAGATTAGTCAAAGCAGCTTGAAAACGAGAGTGCATAGCGTTGCCTCATAACAATGTAATGGGAAGCTAGTGTACGGGCCCGTACGGGCCCTATATGTGACATAAGTCTCATTGTTTGTGCAACGCTAATTTGTTGCATTTATGAGTGTGATGTATATCACATTTATCCAACAACAGCGACGATCACCGGGAACAGAAAAGGCGCGACCAGCGAGGTAATAATTCCGCACAGTACCAGCGCCAGCGAGCTAAATGCCCCTTCCTGGTAGTCCAGTTCGGCGCAACGGGCGGTGCCGAGGGCGTGCGAGGCGGTACCCATCGACAGGCCGCGGGATGCTTTAGTATGAATACGCATGGCGTTAAGCAGCGTATGGCCGAACACCGCGCCGAGGATGCCAACGAAAATGACGCACACGGCGCTAATCGCTGGAATACCGCCAATACTGCCGCTGACCGCCATGGCAATCGGCGTAGTGACGGATTTTGGCATGATGGAAGCGGCGATTTGCGGGGTGGCGCCCATCAGCAGAGCGACGGTGGTACCGGTGATCATCGCCACGCAGCTACCGATAAAGCAGATGGTGATGATGGATTTCCAACGCGCGCGGATCTGGTGCAGTTGTTCATACAGCGGAAAGGCCAGCGCAACCACCGCCGGCTGCAGCAGATCGTTAAGAATTTTGCTGCCGGCAAAATAGCGTTCATAAGAAATGCCGGTGACCAGCAGGAAAGGAATAATGACCACCATGGCGACCAGCAGCGGGTTGAGCAGCGGAAATTTAAACCGCGCCGCCAGCTTGCGGGCAAGGAAAAAGACAATCAGCGTTAACGGGAGCGACCACCACATTTCATGGATCATTTTTTACTTCCTTTTTGCCCGATGATTTTGCGTTCACCGTGGACCAGATGCGAGCTCCAGCTCACTACCAAAAAGACTAATAAGGTACTGACGGCGCAGGAGACCGCCACCGGCCCCAGCTGCGCGCGCAGCAAATCCCAGTACTGCATTACGCCGACGCCGATAGGCACGAACAGCAGCGCCATGTAGCGAATCAGGATGTTACAGCCGGGGTTGACCCACTGCGGCGGCATAATTTGCAGCGCCAGCAGTACGAACAAAATCAGCATGCCGATAATGCTGCCGGGAATTGTGATGGGCAGTAGCCCGGCGATAAAAATGCCCGCATACAAGCAGGCGTAAATCAGGACGAAAGCTCGCGCGTACTGCCAGATAATATTCAGCGACTTACTCATGGTAATAACCCTTGATGAACTGCCATTCATCATACAATTAAACCCTGAAATGTGCTACCGATCACATCATGAATTCTACGCATCGTCAGCATAGAAAATGGGAACAGCGGCCTTATTCTGCGAGGTAGTGCAGAAAACGAGTGAGCGCCAGCGATGGCACTTCGCTTTTGCGCCAGAAAACCCCAACGCTACCTTTTTGTTCAATACGCGGCAAATTCAGAATCGCCAGTTGCCCATGTTCGGCGTAATGCTGCGCCAGCCGCAAAGAAAGAATAGAGATCATATCGCTGCTTTGCAGCAAATTGCTGGTGACATTCATTGAGGCCGACTCGATAGTATTCTCCGGCAGCATGACGCCGTTATCGACCAGCGCGTTATCAATACTCTGACGAATGGGCGTGCCTGTAGGCCAGACGATCCAGCGCCAGGCGGCAAGATCCGCCCAGCTCAGATGGGACCTGCTGGCCAGCGGATGATCGGGACGGGCGACGAAGCATACCGGTTCGGTATAGAGTACACGGTAGTTGAGCGGCAGTTCCAGCGCGCGCCCCCCAACACGTCCAACGACCACATCGACCACGCCGGAGAGCAGGTCGTGCAGCAGTGGCGTCATCACTTTTTCTTCGATATTCAGATGCAGGGTCGGCATCTCTTTAAGCAGGGCGAGGATCGCCTGCGCCACGCAGTCTGTCGCCACCGGCGAGCAGCCGATCATCAGGCTGCCGACCAGCCCGCCTTGTTTAAAGCGCTCGATCTCGTACTGCGAGCGCGACATGTCGTTGATTAGCCGCTGGGCGTGCTGAAGCAGCAGTTTGCCACCTTCCGAAGGGCGCAGGCCCTTACTGTGGCGCTCAAAGAGCGGCATGCCGACTTCTTCTTCAAATTGCGTCAGCCACTTAGAGAGTGCGGGCTGGGTAATATTCATCATTTTCGCGACCTGCGTGAGATTGCCTTGCTCACCCAGCGCCACCAGCATTTTCAAATGCTGCAGCTTCAACTTTTGCGTCCAGTTCGCCATCAGCCGATAACCTCCAGGTTATGTCTATGCCCGAAAAGCCATTGTACATTTCATCGCCATGGTTACAAAATCGCAACATAAAAGAAATAAATACAACATCTACCCTGACCTGCACTGAGGCATCATTATGGCTCAACGACGTGAACTACAGACGTTACTCAACGCAGCGCCGGTTGGCGCCCTGCAGTGGCGTGTGATTATTTGCTGTTTTCTGGTGGTGATGCTTGATGGTTTTGACACCGCCGCCATTGGTTTTATCGCCCCCGATATCCGCGTTCACTGGCAACTGAGCGCCAGCGAACTCGCGCCGCTGTTTGGCGCCGGACTATTGGGATTGACCGCCGGGGCGCTGCTCTGCGGCCCGCTTTCTGACCGCTTTGGCCGAAAACGGGTGATTGAGTTCTGTGTCGCGTTGTTTGGCTTATTTAGCCTGCTCTCCGCGTTCTCGACGAATCTTGAAATGCTGGTGATCCTGCGTTTTCTCACCGGTCTGGGATTGGGCGGGGCGATGCCCAACACCATTACCATGACTTCGGAATATCTGCCGGCTCGCCGCCGCGGGGCGTTAGTAACCTTGATGTTCTGCGGCTTCACGCTGGGTTCGGCGCTGGGCGGCGTGGTGAGCGCCCAACTGGTGGCGCATATCGGCTGGCACGGCATTCTGGCCTTAGGCGGCATCCTGCCGCTGCTGCTGGCCGTCGCGCTGCTGTGGGCGCTGCCGGAATCGCCGCGCTGGCAGGTTCGCCGCGGACTGCCGCAGGCGACCATCGCCAAAACCGTTAGCGCCATCACCGGCGAGCGCTATTCCGAAACCCATTTCTGGCTGGATGAACCGGCGGCCGGGCCGAAAGGCAGCATTAGCCAGCTGTTTGTCGGCCGCCAGTTGACAATCACCTTGATGCTCTGGGTGGTGTTCTTTATGAGCCTGCTGATTATCTATTTGCTCTCCAGCTGGATGCCGACGCTGCTTAACCATCGTGGTATCGATTTGCAGCACGCTTCGTGGGTGACCGCCGCGTTTCAGGTGGGCGGCACGCTCGGCGCACTGTTGCTCGGCATCCTGATGGACCGTTTCAATCCCTTCCTTGTGCTGGCGATGAGTTACTGCCTGGGCGCGTTGTGCATTGTGATGATCGGTTTAAGCGAAAACGGCTTGTGGCTGATGGCGCTGGCGATTTTCGGCACCGGAATCGGCGTGAGTGGTTCGCAGGTAGGCCTGAATGCGCTGACCGCCACGCTTTACCCTACTCAGAGCCGCGCGACCGGTGTCAGCTGGTCCAACGCCGTCGGCCGCTGCGGCGCCATCGTTGGTTCGCTCTCCGGCGGCATGATGATGGCGATGAATCTCTCTTTCGACACGCTGTTTTACGTTATAGCGGTACCGGCGGCGATCGGCGCGGTGATGCTCATCCTGCTGATGCTGGCGGTTCGCCGCCCTGGAACTGTACCCGACGCGCTGCCCTCTGCCGGTATCGCGAATAAATGAGGAGAATAATAATGACGCCATCTACTCCGCAATCGAACCGCAATCGTCAGCAGTTCTATCAGCATATCGCTGGACAGAATCTGACGCCGCTGTGGGAATCGTTGCACCATCTGGTGCCGCAAACGCCGAATGCCAACTGCGCCCCGGCGTACTGGAACTATCAGGAAATTCGCCCGCTGCTGCTGGAAAGCGGGCAGTTAATCGGCGCTAAAGAGGCGGTACGTCGGGTACTGGTGCTGGAGAACCCGCAGCTGCGCGGCCAGTCGTCCATTACCGCGTCGCTGTATGCCGGCCTGCAGCTCATCATGCCGGGCGAGGTGGCGCCGAGCCACCGTCACAATCAGTCGGCGCTGCGCTTTATCGTGGAAGGCCACGGCGCGTTTACCGCCGTCGACGGCGAGCGCACGCCAATGCGCCCCGGCGATTTTATTCTGACTCCGCAGTGGCGCTGGCACGATCACGGCAATCCTGGCGATGAACCGGTGGTCTGGCTCGATGGTCTCGATTTACCGCTGGTCAACTATCTCGGCTGCGGTTTTGCTGAAGATTATCCGCAGGAGCAGCAGCCGGTGACGCGTAAAGAGGGCGACTACCTGCCGCGCTACGCTGCCAACATGTTGCCGCTGCGCCATCAGGTGGGAAATTCCTCGCCGATCTTTAACTACCGCTACGACCGTAGCCGCGAGGCGCTGCATGACCTGACCCATCTTGGCGAGGCCGACGAATGGGACGGCTACAAGATGCGCTACGTCAACCCGGTCACCGGTGGCTATCCGATGCCCTCGATGGGCGCTTTCCTGCAACTGTTGCCGAAAGGGTTCCGGTCGCGGGTGGCGAAAACCACCGACAGCACCATCTACCACGTAGTGGAAGGTAGCGGCCAGGTGACGATTGGCGAACAAACCTTCGCATTCCAGCCGAAAGACATCTTCGTGGCGCCAACCTGGCACGGCGTATCGTTCAACGCCTGCGAAGAGTGCGTGTTATTTAGCTTCTCGGACCGTCCGGTACAGGAGGCCTTAGGCCTGTTCCGCGAAGCGCGTTATTAATAAGAAGGAAAACCATCATGACTCAATACGTTTTTGCTCCCCAGGCGCCGATTAGTCTCCCCGTTGTTGGCAGCGATGAGCAGTTCCCGGTGCGCCGCGTGTACTGCGTAGGCCGTAACTATGCCGCCCACGCCCGTGAAATGGGCTTCGATCCGGATCGCGAACCGCCGTTCTTCTTTTGCAAACCGGCGGATGCGGTTGTGCCGGTGGCGGCTGGCGAAACGCTGGATCTGCCGTATCCGGCGCAGACCGACAACTATCACTACGAGATTGAGCTGGTGGTCGCTATCGGCAAGGCGGGACGCGACATCCCGCTGGAGCAGGCGCAGGAATATATCTGGGGCTATGCCACCGGACTCGATATGACCCGCCGCGACCGCCAGATGGAGATGCGCCAGATGGGGCGCCCGTGGGAAATAGGTAAAGCATTCGATCTTTCCGCTCCTGTCGCGCCGCTGCATAAAGCCGCCGAGGCGCGCGAGGTGAATCAAGCCGGGATCTGGCTGCAGGTGAACGGTGAAGATCATCAGCGTAGCGATATACGCCACCTTATCTGGTCAGTAAATGAAACCATCAGCTATCTGTCGGGCTTTTTTGAACTGCAGCCCGGCGATCTGATTTTCACCGGCACGCCGGAGGGCGTCGGCGCGGTGGTGAAGGGCGATGTGATTACCGGCAACGTAGACGGACTGACGCCTATCGCCGTTCGCGTGGTGTGAGGTGAACAATGAAGCTGTACAGTTTTTTTAATAGCTCTGCCTCATACCGGGTGCGCATCGCGCTGGCCCTCAAGGGTATCGACTATCAGAGCGTGGGGGTGAATATCCGCATCGGGGCGCAGAATGCGCTGGAGTACCGGCGGCTCAATCCGGTGGGGCTGGTGCCGACGCTTATCACCGATGACGGTGAATCGCTGGGCCAGTCGCTGGCGATAGTTGACTGGCTTGACCGCCACTACCCACAAATGCCGCTGCTGCCGCAGGAGGATCCGGCGCGGATGCGGGTGCTGGAGATGGTCTACGCCATCGCCTGCGATATTCATCCGATTAATAACATGCGGGTTTTACGCTACCTTAGCGACGAGCTGAAGGTCAGCGAAGCGGACAAAAAACGCTGGTATGCCCACTGGATCCAGCAGGGGCTCAGCGCGCTGGAGCAACTGCTGCGGCAGGCGAAATCCGGCGCTTTCTGCGTCGGCGATAGACCAACGCTCGCCGACTGTTGCCTGGTGCCGCAGTGGGCCAACGCGCAGCGAATGGGGTGCGATCTGAGCCATTATCCGCGCTGCCAGGCGGTTTACGACGCCTGTACCCGGCTCCCGGCGTTTATTGCCGCCGCGCCGGAAAATCAACAAGACAAAATTCCGGCCTAGGGAGGAAGGAAAATGGCGAAAGTGACGCGAGCAATTATCGTCGGCGGCGGCATTGGCGGCGCGGCGACGGCGCTCTCTCTGGCGCGCCAGGGGATCAAAGTGATGCTGCTGGAAAAGGCGCATGAAATCGGTGAAATCGGCGCCGGTATTCAACTGGGGCCGAATGCGTTTTCAGCGCTGGATAGCCTCGGCGTCGGCGAAGTGGCGCGCCAGCGCGCGGTGTTTACCGACCATATCACGATGATGGATGCGGTGAATGGGGAAGAGGTGGTGCGTATCGAGACCGGCCAGGCCTTCCGTGACCATTTCGGCGGCCCGTATGCGGTGATCCATCGGGTGGACATTCACGCCACCGTCTGGGAAGCCGCGCTGACCCATCCCGGCGTGGAATACCGGACTTCAACTCAGGTGGTGGATATCCGCCAGACCGCCGATGACGTGACGGTCTTTGATGACAAAGGCAATAGCTGGACTGCCGATATTCTGCTGGGCTGCGACGGCGTGAAGTCAGTGGTGCGCCAGAGTCTGCTCGGCGATGCGCCGCGGGTCACCGGCCACGTGGTGTACCGCGCGGTGATCGAGGCGGCCGACATGCCGGAAGACCTGCGGATTAACGCGCCGGTGCTGTGGGCCGGGCCGCATTGTCATCTGGTGCATTATCCGCTGCGCGGCGGCAAACAGTACAACCTGGTGGTCACCTTCCATAGCCGCGAAAGCGAAGAGTGGGGCGTGCGCGACGGAAGCAAAGAAGAGGTGCTTTCTTACTTTAAAGGGATTCATCCCCGCCCGCGGCAAATGCTCGACAAACCAACGTCCTGGCGCCGCTGGTCTACCGCCGACCGCGAGCCGGTTGCAAAGTGGGGTAACGATCGCATTACCCTGGTCGGCGATGCCGCCCACCCGGTGGCGCAGTATATGGCGCAAGGCGCCTGCATGGCGCTGGAGGATGCGGTAACGATAGGTAAAGCGCTGCAGCAGTGCGACGGCGACGCCGCTCGCGCCTTCGCGCTGTACGAGTCGGTGCGTATTCCGCGTACCGCGCGAATTGTCTGGTCAACCCGTGAAATGGGGCGGATTTATCACGCGGCGGGGGTCGAACGGCAGGTACGTAATCTTCTATGGAAGGGCAAAACGCAGGATGAATTTTACCGCGGTATCGAGTGGCTTTACGGCTGGAAAGAGGATAACTGCCTCGCACCACGCTAAGGTCTGATATTGAGATCTTTAAACCGACGCACAGAGGCGCTACCATAGCGCCTCTTTTTTTTCCGGGTAACGATATGCGTGTATTACTGGCGCCAATGGAAGGCGTGCTCGATTCGCTGGTGCGCGAGCTGCTGACCGAGGTTAATGATTACGATCTGTGCATCACCGAATTTCTGCGCGTGGTGGATCAACTGCTGCCGGTAAAATCGTTCTACAGACTGTGCCCGGAACTGCACCATCAAAGTCGCACTCCGTCCGGCACCCGCGTGCGCGTGCAATTGTTGGGGCAATACCCGCAATGGCTGGCGGAAAACGCCGCCCGCGCGGTGGAGCTTGGCTCTTGGGGCGTGGATTTAAACTGCGGTTGTCCATCGAAGCTGGTGAACGGCAGCGGCGGCGGCGCAACGTTACTGAAAGATCCCGAGCTTATCTATCGCGGGGCGAAAGCCATGCGCGAAGCGGTTCCCGATCACCTGCCGGTGACGGTGAAAGTTCGCCTCGGCTGGGACAGCGGCGAACGGCGCTTCGAAATCGCCGACGCGGTACAGCAGGCGGGCGCCAGCGAGCTGGTGGTGCATGGCCGCACCAAAGAGGATGGTTACAAAGCTGAACGCATCAACTGGCAGGCCATCGGCGAAATCCGCCAGCGCCTGACTATTCCGGTGGTTGCTAACGGCGAAATCTGGGACTGGCAAAGCGCGCAGGAGTGCATGGCCGCTACCGGCTGTGATTCGGTGATGATTGGCCGCGGCGCGCTCAACGTGCCGAATCTCAGCCGGGTAATCAAATACAATGAACCGCGTATGCCGTGGCCGCAGGTGGTTGAGTTACTCAAAAAATATACCCAGCTGGAAAAGCAGGGGGATACCGGTTTATATCACGTGGCGCGCATTAAGCAGTGGCTGGGCTATTTACGCAAAGAATACACGGAAGCGCTTGGCCTCTTTAATGAAATTCGCACCTTGCAAACCTCAGCAGAGATAGCGAAAGCGATTGCACGTTATTAGATAAGGCGGTGTTATTCCGTACGCACTTTATTAATTAGCCCTTATTCCTGCACGATACGACGCGAGCTGTATCACGTTTTTATTCCCTCGCGCTTGAGTCGTCACAAGAAGTTGATACAGTGCAATAGTTGGATTGCTACTGCTTCGGCAGGCGAAACCTGATTACCTGGCATTTGTCGGGGGTCAGGTTTTTTTGTTTCTGGGGTTCATATGCTAATCGCCAAAGTACTTAATAATAACGTGGTGGTAGTGGTCAACGAGCAGCAGCGCGAACAGGTGGTGATGGGGCGAGGGCTGGCCTTTCAAAAGCGCGTGGGCGACTCGTTGGACGAAAGTAAAATTGAAAAAGTCTTCGCCTTACAAAGCGATGAACTGGTTGGCCGCTTAGGCGAATTACTCAGTCAGATACCGTTAGAAGTGATGACCACCTGCGATCGTATCATCGAGCTGGCCCGCGGGCGGTTGGGAAAGTTACAGGAAAGTTTATACATCACCTTAACTGACCACTGCCACTTTGCCATTGAGCGGCAGAAAAACGGCGTCGCGATTCGCAACGTGCTGTTGTGGGAGATTAAACGGCTGTATCCGAAGGAGTTCGAACTGGGTCAGGAGGCGAGGGCCATCATCGCCCGCCGGCTGGACGTCGAGCTTGCCGAGGATGAAGCCGGGTTTATCGCTTTGCATCTGGTGACGGCGCAGCTCAACAGCGAAATGCCGGAAGTGATGCACGTAACGCGGGTGATGCAGGAGATCCTGCAACTGGTGAAGTACCAGCTGCAGCTTAACTACGATGAAGAGTCGCTCAGCTACCAGCGCTTTGTGACCCATCTGAAGTTTTTCGCCCAGCGCATGTTAACGCGAACGGTAGTGCAGGATGACGACGTCACGCTGCACAGCGCGGTGAAAGATAACTACGCCAAAGCGTGGAAGTGCGCGGAAACGGTGGCGAAGCACCTGCAAAAGAATTATCAACGGGCGCTGACCACCGAAGAGATTATGTTTCTTGCCATTCATATCGAGCGGGTAAGAAAAGAGGGGCGTTAATCCCCCAACAAAACTGGATTGTTACTGCATGATGCAGGCAAAACCTGAGCGCGACGCCAACCGGCGTGGTTCTCGGGTTTTTTTATTTTTACTACTCAGTCGCCGGTTGTCTGTGGGCAGCGGCAGTAAGGAAAAGAGCATGGAATATAAAGCACTCGCGCAGGATATTCTTCACCGCGTCGGCGGCAAAGAGAATATTGTGAGTCTGGTTCACTGCGCGACACGTCTGCGTTTCAAATTGAAAGATAACGCGAAGGCCGATGCCGAAGGGCTGAAGGCGAACCCTGGTGTGATCATGGTAGTCGAAAGCGGCGGCCAGTTTCAGGTGGTCATCGGTAACCATGTCCACGATGTCTGGCTGGCAGTGCGCCAGCAGGCGGGGTTAAGTGACGACAGCGAACCGGTGCCGCAGGAGAAAGCGGCGAAAAGCTCGGTATTAAGTCAGCTGATCGACATCATCTCCGGCATCTTTACCCCTTTTATTGGCGTGATGGCGGCGACGGGTCTGCTGAAAGGATTGCTGGCGCTGGCGCTAACCTGCGGATGGCTCACGCCGCAGCAGGGGACCTATAAAATCTGGTTTGCCGCCAGCGACGCGCTGTTCTTTTTCTTCCCGCTGTTTCTTGGCTACACCGCCGGCAAAAAGTTTGGCGGCAACCCGTTTATCTCAATGGTGATCGGCGGCGCGTTAACCCACCCGCTAATGATGCAGGCCTTTGAAGCCAGTCAGACGGGGGCGCCCGTGGAGCATTTTCTCGGTATACCGGTGACCTATATCAATTATAGCTCCTCGGTGATCCCGATTATTCTCGCCTCCTGGGTCTGCTGCTGGCTGGAACGGAAGAGTAACGCGGTGCTGCCGTCGGCGATGAAGAACTTTTTTACCCCGGCAATCTGTCTTGCGGTGGTAGTGCCGCTGACCTTTCTGGTGATAGGCCCGCTGGCGACCTGGCTGAGCCACATGATTGCCAATGGCTATCAGGTTATCTACGTTTTTGCCCCATGGCTGGCAGGCGCAGTGCTGGGCGCGCTATGGCAAGTATGCGTTATCTTTGGCCTGCACTGGGGGTTGATACCGTTGATGATCAATAACATGACCGTGTTGGGGCATGATTCTATGCTGCCGATCATTCTGCCGGCGGTGATAGCCCAGGTGGGCGCCGTGCTGGGGATACTGCTGGCCACGCGCGATTCGCGTCAGCGGATGCTGGCCGGTTCCGCGTTTTCCGCCGGGCTGTTTGGCATCACTGAGCCTGCCATTTATGGCCTGACGCTGCCGTTACGTCGCCCGTTTATCTTCGGATGTATCGCCGGCGCGATTGGCGGCGCGATTACCGCCTTCAGTAATAGCTACGCCTACTCCTTTGGGGTGCCGAACATTTTCTTTCCGGCGCAGATGATACCGCCCGGCGGCATTGATTTTAGCGTGTGGGGCGGTCTCATTGGCACCGGCGTGGCTTTCATTCTCGCCTGCGTATTGACCTTCTTCGCCGGCTTGCCGCGCAGCCAGGCAGAACAGGCGGTCGTCGTCGCGCCCGCGGCGGAAAACGATATTCTGGCGCCGATGTCCGGCAGCGTACTGGCCCTCGATCAGGTGCCGGATAGCACCTTCGCCAGCGGCCTGCTGGGCATAGGCGTAGCCATTATTCCGGCGGTGGGCAAGGTCATTGCCCCGTTTTCTGGCGAGGTCGCCTCACTGTTTCAGACTAAACACGCCATCGGCCTGCTGAGCGACAGCGGCATTGAACTATTGATCCACGTCGGCATTGATACCGTCAAACTCGACGGCGTACCGTTTACCGCCCATGTCAAAGAGGGGGACAAAGTTCAGGCCGGCGATCTGCTGCTGGAGTTCGATCGTCAGGCCATTCTGGACGCCGGTTACGACCTGGCGACCCCGATTATTATCAGCAACAGCGATGATTACCGCAGCGTTGAGATTGTGTCCGCGAGCGTCGTGGATGCCGGCCAGCCGCTGTTGTCCGTTAGCCATTAATCACAGGAGAGAGCGATGAAAACATTCCCGCAGGGCTTTTTATGGGGCGGCGCCACCGCGGCAAATCAGGTCGAAGGCGCATATCTGGAAGATGGCAAAGGTTTATCCACCTCCGACGTGCAGCCGCAGGGGGTATTCGGCGACGTCGTGGAGCGCGTCGCCGGCGACAGCGGTATTAAAGATGTGGCGATCGATTTTTACCATCGTTACCCGCAGGATATCGCGCTGTTTGCTGAGATGGGCTTCAACTGTCTGCGGGTCTCGATCGCCTGGACGCGTATCTTCCCGAACGGCGATGACGCCGAGCCGAACGAAGCCGGGCTGGCCTTCTACGACAAGCTGTTTGCCGAGATGGCCGCGCACAACATCACTCCGCTGGTGACGCTATCGCACTATGAGATGCCGTGGGCGCTGGTGAAAAACTATGGCGGCTGGGGCAGCCGCGAGGTGATTGGCTTTTTCGAGCGCTACGCCCGGACGGTATTCAGCCGCTATAAAAATCAGGTCAAGCTGTGGCTCACTTTTAACGAAATTAATATGTCGCTGCATGCGCCAATGACCGGCGTCGGCCTGCCGGCCGGTAGCAGTAAAGGCGAAGTCTATCAGGCTATCCACCACCAGCTGGTGGCCAGCGCGCTGGCGGTCAAAGCCTGTCATGAACTGGTACCGCAAGGGAAAATTGGCAATATGCTGCTCGGCGGGCTGATGTATCCGCTGAGCTGCAAGCCGGAAGATGTCTTTGAAACGCTGCAGCAAAACCGCAGCTGGCAGTTCTTCGGCGATGTGCAGTGCCGTGGCGCCTATCCGGGCTACATGCAGCGCTATTTCCGCGAAAACGATATAACGCTGACCATCACCGACGACGACCGGGAAGCGCTGCAAGAGACCGTCGATTTTATCTCCTTTAGCTACTATATGTCCGGCTGCGTCACCGCCGATGAAGCGCTGAACCAGCAGGCGCGCGGCAACATTCTCAGCATGGTGCCGAACCCGCATCTGGCAAGCTCGGAGTGGGGCTGGCAGATAGACCCGCTGGGGCTGCGTACGCTGTTGAACGTACTGTGGGACCGCTATCAGAAGCCGTTGTTTATCGTTGAAAATGGTCTGGGGGCGAAGGATAAAATCGAGGCCGACGGCAGCATCAACGATGACTATCGCATCAGCTATCTCAACGATCATCTGGTGCAAGCGCGCGAAGCCATTGATGACGGCGTTGAACTGATGGGCTTTACCAGCTGGGGGCCAATCGATCTGGTTAGCGCGTCGAAGGCCGAGATGTCCAAGCGCTACGGTTTTATCTATGTCGATCGTGACGATCGCGGACAGGGGACGCTCGAACGGCGTAAGAAGAAAAGCTTCGCCTGGTATCAGGCGGTGATTGCCAGCAACGGCGGTAGTCTGCAGGAATAAGCTGTTCGGCGGCCCGGTTTTTTCCGGGCCGCATGCCGTTTAAGCCGGTTTACCGGCGCGCAGTAAAAAGATCATCGGACGCTCTTTCTCTTCCTCGAGCGCCGGTTGGGCGGCGATTTGCTCGGCGCTCGGGCCCCACTCATCAAGCTGCTCCAGCATAAAACCGGCGGCGATAAGCGCGTTAATCCAGCTTGAGAGTTTGCGATGCTGTTTAATCACCCCCTCGGCAAACCAGTTGCTGATACGTTCGCCTTCCTGCTGATAGTGGCTCACCGGCCAGCGTTTTTGCCCCTGTTCATCTACCTGCCAACCCTGCTGCAGCGGCGCGGTATAGATGGGGTGTTCGGCGGAAAAGACCAGCGTACCGCCGGGAACCAGCGCCTGATAGAGCATGGCGAACAGCGGCGCGACGTCTGGCAGATAATGCAGCGCCAGCGAACTGTAGACCAGATCGCAGCTATTCGCGGGCAGCGTCAGGGTTTGCAGGTCGGCGCAGCGATATTCGATAGTCTCGCCGGTGGTCATCTCCCGCGCCCGCTCCAGCATCCGGCTGGAGAGATCGAAACCGATTATCTGTTTTGCTCCCTGTTGCTGCGCCCAGCGGCAAAACCAGCCGTATCCGCAGCCGAGATCGACCACCCGCAGGCCATCTAACGCCGGCAGCAGGCGCTGAATTGCCGGCCACTCCGGCGCGCCGTCAAGCCCCTTCACCGAGCGGTCAAGGGTGGCGTAACCGGCAAAGAAACCGGGATCGTCATAAATGTTCTGACTCATTGCAACTCCAATAATAACTTTGTTTATTTTTAGCTGACTCATTGTCAATGCACACGCTTTACTTAACGACCGTCATTCAATTAATTTATGATGACCAACCTTTATAAGTAACCCGACCCGAAGAATGAATCTTACACTGAGCAAAAGCGTGCTGGCGGCACTGCCACTGGCCATCGCGCTGGCTGGCTGCGCGCCATCGCATGACATTGGCGGCCCTTTAAAGCAGCAAACCCCGGCATCTCACGTTTCGATGGATCTGCCCGCCGCCGTAAAAAATGGCTGGCCGCATACCGACTGGTGGAAAGATTACCACGATGCCCAACTGGATAATCTGATTCAGCGCGCGTTAGCTAATGCTCCGGATATGCAAATTGCCGCGCAGCGCATCAAGCTGGCCGAAGCGCAGGCGCGAATGTCTCAGGCGAATCTCGGTCCGGAGATGGATTTCTCCGCCGATATCGAACGACAGAAAATGTCCGCGGAAGGCCTGATGGGGCCATTCGCCACCGACACCGACGGCAATACCGGACCCTGGTATACCAACGGTACCTTTGGCCTGACCGCCGGTTGGGATCTGGACCTGTGGGGGAAAAACCGCGCGCTGGTGAAAGCGCGCATCGGCGAAGTGAAAGCCCAGCTCGCCGAGGAGGCGCAGACCCGCGAGCTGCTGGCCAGCAGCGTGGCGCGCCTGTACTGGCAGTGGCAGACCGAAGCGGCGGTAAAAACGGTGCTGCAGCAGGTTAAAAGCGAACAGAATAATATTGTTAGCGTCGATACCGCGCTCTATCAGCGTGGCATCACCAACTCCGCCGAAGGGGCGGAGAACGACATTAACGTCAGCAAAACCGATCAGCAGCTGGCCGACGTGGCGGGTAATATGAAAGAGATTGAGGCGCGGATGATGGCGTTAACCAACAGCCAAAGCCAGTCGCTCAATCTGCGAGCGGCGCCGCTGCCCGCGGTCAGCGCGCAGATGCCGAGCGAACTGGGCTATGAACTGTTGGCCCGCCGTCCGGATCTGCAGGAAGCCCACTGGTATATCGAATCCTCGCTGAGCGAAATTGATGCGGCGAAAGCGGCGTTTTATCCGGATATCAACCTGATGGCGTTCCTGCAGCAGGATGCGCTGCATTTAAGCGATCTGTTCCGTCACTCGGCGCAGCAGATGGGCGTGACCGCCGGGCTGACGCTGCCTATCTTTGATAGCGGCAGGTTGAACGCTAATCTCGATATCGCCAGCGCGCAGAACGGCCTGTCGATCGCTAAATACAACAAAGCCGTAGTCGATGCGGTGAACCAGGTGGCGAAAACCGCAAGCCAGGTAGAGACGCTGATGGAGAAAAACCAGCAGCAGCAGCAGGTGGAGAAAGACGCGCAGCGGGTGGTCAATCTCGCCCAGGCGCGAATGAACGCCGGTATCTTACCCGGCTCCCGCGTGAGCATGGCGAAGCTACCTGCGCTACAGGAGCGAATTACCGCGCTGCGCCTGCACGGCCAGTGGCTGGACGCCAGCATTCAGCTGACTTCCGCACTGGGCGGCGGTTATCACCAGACGACGAAATAACGGCGTCAATAGCGGCGCGCGGCGCCGCTATTCATTATCATCCTCTGTATCTTGCGCTTTTCTTTTCGCTTCCCGGCGTTTCAGCCACAGATGAGCTCCGACTACCAGCGCCACCACCAGGATCAGCCAGACCCAGTGTTTGATGTGCTGATCGAGATGATGTAGCCACGGGCCTATCGCCTCGCCGCCAAGGTAGCCGAGGGTGGTAAAAATCAGCGCCCAAACGATGGCGCCGAAAATATTCAGCGGCAGAAAAATTTTCGGTGGCAAGCGGCTGGCGCCGATCAAGACCGGGCCGATAACCCGAAAGCCGTACATAAAGCGGGTGCCGATAACGAACAGATAGGGATGCCGCTGAATCAGGCGCTGCGCTTTTCGGATCCGCGCCTTCTGCCGCGAGAAGCGACGCAGTAGCTTGCCGCCGAACTGGCGCCCCAGAAAATAGAGTAGCTGATCGCCGATCATGCCGCCTAAGGCTACGGCAACGACCACCAAAGGAAACTTCAATAAACCCTGATGCGCCGCCACGCCGCCAAGGATGGTGATGGTTTCACCTTCTGCGATGCTGCCGATAACCAGCGCCGCGTAGCCGTATTGGGAAATCAGGTGATTGATATCCATATAAACATAAACTCCTACTATTACCAGTCCCTTAATCATACACCCTGATGATTAAAACGGTCTGAAGCGCATTTTTATCGCTGTACACAAAATAATCTACAGAGTGAATTATACTTGGATCAGTGCTGTACGAAGCCGTGACAAGGGGGACGCTATGAACCATGTCTGGGGACTCTTCTCTCATCCTAATCAAGAGATGAGCGTGATCAAGAGTGAAAATGAAACCATTTCGCACCATTATACCCACCATGTGCTGGTGATGGCGGCGGTTCCGGTTATCTGCGCCTTTATCGGTACGACGCAGCTCGGCTGGAACTTCGGCGACGGCACGGTGATTAAGCTTTCACTGATGACCGGGTTGGTATTAGCGGTACTGTTTTATGCCGTGATGCTGGCCGGGGTGGCGGTGATGGGGCGGGTGATCTGGTGGATGGCCAGGAGCTATCCGCAACAGCCGTCGCTGAAACGCTGTATGGTTTTTGCCGGCTACGTCGCGACGCCGCTGTTTTTAAGCGGGATCGTGGCGCTCTATCCGCTGGTATGGCTGTGCGCGTTAATAGGCACCATCGCGCTGTTTTACACCGGTTATCTGCTGTATCTGGGTATTCCGACCTTCCTGAGTATTAATAAGGAAGAGGGGCTCAGCTTCGCCAGCTCAACCCTGGCTATCGGGGTGCTGGTGCTGGAAGTGCTGCTGGCGATCACCGTCGTGCTGTGGGGCTACGGGTACCGACTCTTCTAATCAGATGCATTGCCGGCAGAAATGAATAATTATGTCGGCAATGCAGCATTTACTCACGATTCTTATTGGCCTCAGGGTGTTATGACGCGGTATGATGGCGTTTGCCAGCGGCGTAGCCCACTTTACGCCGCGGCGTACGTTCTATAACGTGCAAAAATACTTTTCAGAATGCCCATGATGCCGAATTTTCGAATTTCTTTGCTCAGCCTGACTTTGCTGCTGGCTGTGCCTTTTGCGCCCCAGGCGATAGCAAAAACCACTGCGGTAACCGCCGCTTCACAGCCGGATATCGCTTCCGGTAGCGCGATGATCGTCGATCTGGCGACCAAGAAAATCATTTACGCCAGCCAGCCCGATTTGGTGCGCCCGATGGCGTCTATTACCAAAGTGATGACCGCTATGGTAGTGCTGGATGCGCATTTACCGCTGGACGAGATGCTGACCGTTGATATCAGCCAGACGCCGGAGATGAAAGGTATCTATTCCCGCGTGCGTCTTAACAGCCAAATCAGCCGCCGCAATATGCTGCTGCTGGCGCTGATGTCCTCGGAAAACCGCGCCGCCGCCAGCCTGGCGCACCACTATCCTGGCGGTTATAACGCTTTTATCCGCGCGATGAACGCCAAAGCGCAGGCGCTGGGGATGACCCATACACGCTATGTTGAGCCGACCGGCCTGTCGGTGCATAACGTCTCCACGGCGCGCGATCTGACTAAGCTGCTGATCGCCAGCGAACAATATCCGCTGATCGGCCAGCTAAGCACCACCAAAGAAGATACCGCCACCTTTGCGCATCCGGCTTATACCTTGCCGTTCCGCAATACCAACCACCTGGTGTATCGCGATAACTGGAATATTCAGCTGACCAAAACCGGCTTTACTAACGCCGCCGGCCACTGCCTGATTATGCGTACGGTGATTAATCAACGCCCGGTGGCGCTGGTGGTAATGGACGCATTTGGCAAATACACCCATTTTGCCGACGCCAGCCGTTTACGGACCTGGATTGAAACCGGCAAGGTGATGCCGGTTCCGGCCTCCGCATTGAGCTATAAAAAGCAGCGCGAAGCGCAGATGGCGGAAGCGATGCTGAAAGGCGGCACGCAGACCGCGCAGAACGATTAATTTGTCCTTCCCCGGATTGCGCCGCAATCCGGGAATTCTAATATCACTCCGGTAACGTCCAGTCGCCGTCGCCAAGCTGGCGCTGCATAATGAGGGTATCGCGCCAGTCGCCCATCTTATAGCCGACGCTGCGCAACTGTCCGGCAACGGTAAAGCCAAATTTCTTATGAATGGCAATCGAGCCGGCGTTGTTGTGGCCGTCGCCGATAATCGCCAGCATTTGCCGCCACGGCCCCTGTTCACACTGCGCGATGAGGCGCGTCAGCAGCGCGCTGCCGATGCCGCGCCCGCCCATACCGGACTCGACGTAAATCGACTCTTCCAGCGTATAGCGATAGGCCGGGCGAGGGCGGTAAAAGGTGGCATAGCAGTAGCCGACAATGGTGCCGCGCCACAGCGCTACCAGCCACGGAAGCCCGTTATCGCGCACGGTTTTAATTCGCTTGCGCATTTCGTCGACGGTAGGCGGGATCTCTTCAAACGAGGCGCGGCCGTTAAGCACGTGCCAGACGTACAGCGCGGCAATCGCATGTGCGTCATCGGGCAGCGCTTCGCGGATCTCTAAGTCGGCGTCTTGTAACTTATCCTTGGCGGACATGGGGGCTCCTCAAGCTAATTGGCCGGAGAGTCTTTTTCTCCGGCATGCAGCGTAATACAGAAGCCCCGCGGCTGAACAGTCCTGGTTAACGATTATTGTGCTTCCGTCGGCTTCTGCGCCTCGCCCCAGTATTTTTGTTTGCTGGTTTTGCCGATACCCGGATTCATGCTGTTGGTGGGATCGTTCTGGCGATAGAAGCGCTTTAAACTCTCCGCCGCTTCATACAGATGGCCGACGTTGTGCTCCGCCGGATACTGCGCACCGCGCGCTTTCAACAGATCCAGCATTTTTTCCTTCAGTTCGTGCGCGTCGACCCCTTTCTTCACGATGTAATCCTGGTGGAAGACGTGACACATAAAGTGGCCATAGTAGAGCTTGTAGACCAGCTGGCTGTCGATTTCCGCCGGCAGATGTTCGAACCATTCGGTGTCATTGCGGCGCAGGGCGATGTCCAGCGCCAGAATATCTTCCACTTCGTCGGCATGTACCGCCTGATAGCGGATCGCCGCGCCGGCGGCGGCGAAGCGGTGCAGGAATGCCTTGCTGCCTTCTTCCGCGGTACAGACAAAGAAATCGCCTTCAGCCTGATGGAAATAGTCCGTAAGCCACTTCTGCGCTTCTTCGATGCCGTCGCCGGCCATCTTCAGCAGCAGATGATGTTCGTACTTATCGCGCCAGGTTTTCATACGCTCCGGCAGGTGCGCCGGGAAGGCATGACCGAGCTTCTGCATAAAGCGGTCGGTGAAGTGCGGCTTGAACAGGGAAACCTTTTCCAGCATCGCGTCGGTGCGCCCCTTCATGGTGAAGAAGAACGGCATTTTGTCGGTGCCGAGCTTATCGATCATCAGGAAGGTATCTTTGCCATATTTTTCGGCGATATCGTAAATATCGCGGTGCATATATTCGCCGGCCACCGGCAGATTATTGAATTCAGCGAGGATGTGGCGGCGGATCTCGGTGAGCACTTCCGGCTGGTTAGTGCCGATATAGAACACCTGCTGGCGTTTTTCCGCTGGAAAAGTATCGAGACGGACGGCGAAGACCGCCAGCTTGCCGGCGCAGCCGGAGGATTCGAACAGGCGGTCCGGGTCGGCGTTATAGCGAGCCGGAGTATCGGCGTTGACATCGCGCACGCGGGTGACGTAATCGTGATCGTGGGCGTGGCGGCCATCGTGTTGCACGTCGGCATCGGTGATACGATCGTCGTCGAGGCGGCTCAGGATTTGTTCCGGCGTCGCGCCTAAATCGATTCCCAGATGGTTGACTAATTTCAGTTTGCCGTCGGCGTCAATCTGCGCAAACAGCGACATTTCGGTATAGGCCGGTCCGCGCTGCACCAGCGATCCGCCGGAGTTGTTACAGATACCGCCGATAACCGATGCGCCGATGCAAGAAGAGCCGATCACCGAGTGCGGTTCGCGGCCCAGCGGCTTGAGCGCTTTTTCCAGTGAATAGAGGGTGGTACCAGGGTAGGCCAGCACCTGCTCGCCCTTATCCAGCAGGTGCAGCTTGTCCAGACGCAGCGTGCTGATAATGACGATTTCGCGATCGTAATCATTGCCGCTCGGGGTGGAGCCTTCGGTCAAGCCGGTATTCGCCGCCTGCATCAGGATAATTTTGTCAGCTTGTACGCAGGCGCTGAGCACCCGCCATAGTTCAAGCAGGGTACCGGGGAACACCACCGCCAGCGCATCGCCGTGGCCTGAGCGGAAACCTTTTCGGTAACGCTGGGTTTTCGCCGGATCGGTTAACAGATGCGAGGAGCCAACCAGCCGCGCCAGTTCCGCCAAAAAGGGAGGGTTATTTATTGTTGTTGCAGATGACATGATTCACTCCTTGTGGGCACAGGAAAGCTATATCGCTGTTAGCATACCGCTTTGTATGACAATTTGGTGTATGAATGTTTCTATAAATCAGATAAGAACCTTAGCATTCTACGGGCGCGTTGTTTATATATATGGCAAACTGCGGTTTTTGCTGCGTTTTCGCTGGGTTATTAGCACCGAATCAAAGAGGGATACATAATAATGAAATGGTTGTGTACTGTTGGCGTCGCCGTGAGCCTGGCGCTGCAACCCGCGCTGGCCGATGAACTGTTTGGTAACCATCCGCTGACGCCTGAGGCGCGAGATGCGTTTGTTAGCGAACTGCTGAAAAAAATGACGGTCGATGAAAAAATCGGTCAGCTGCGCTTAATCAGCGTTGGCCCGGATAACCCGAAAGAAGCGATCCGGGAAATGATCAAAAACGGTCAGGTTGGGGCGATTTTTAATACCGTGACCCGGCCTGATATCCGCGTGATGCAGGATCAGGTGATGCAGCTAAGCCGCCTGAAGATCCCGCTGTTTTTCGCCTACGATGTGCTGCACGGCCAGCGTACCGTCTTCCCGATAAGCCTCGGCCTGGCCTCCTCTTTTAATCTCGACGCGGTGAATACCGTCGGGCGTATCTCGGCCTACGAAGCGGCTGACGATGGTCTTAATATGACCTGGGCGCCGATGGTCGACGTTTCTCGCGACCCGCGCTGGGGCCGCGCCTCTGAAGGGTTTGGCGAAGACACTTACCTGACCACCGTGATGGGTAAAGCGATGGTGGAATCGATGCAGGGCAAGAGCCCGGCAGACCGCTATTCGGTGATGACCAGCGTTAAACACTTCGCCGCCTACGGCGCGGTTGAAGGCGGTAAAGAGTACAACACCGTCGATATGAGCCCGCAGCGCCTGTTCAACGACTACATGCCACCGTATAAAGCCGGTCTCGATGCCGGCAGCGGCGCGGTGATGGTGGCGCTAAACTCGCTCAACGGTACCCCGGCCACTTCCGATTCCTGGCTGCTGAAAGACGTCCTGCGCGACCAGTGGGGCTTCAAAGGCATCACCGTTTCCGACCATGGCGCCATCAAAGAGCTGATTAAACACGGCGTCGCCTCCGACCCGGAAGACGCGGTGCGCGTCGCGCTGAAGTCCGGTATCAACATGAGCATGAGCGATGAGTACTACAGCAAATATCTGCCGGGGCTGGTGAAATCCGGCAAGGTGACGATGGCTGAACTGGATGACGCTACCCGCCACGTGCTCAACGTCAAGTATGACATGGGGCTGTTCAACGATCCGTACAGCCATCTGGGGCCGAAAGCGTCCGACCCGCAGGACACCAACGCCGAAAGCCGTCTGCATCGTAAAGAGGCGCGCGAAGTGGCGCGAGAAAGCCTGGTGCTGCTGAAAAATCGTCTCGATACGCTGCCGCTGAAAAAATCAGGCACCATCGCGGTGGTGGGCGCGCTGGCGGATAGCAAGCGCGACATGATGGGCAGCTGGTCGGCGGCGGGCGTGGCCGACCAGTCGGTCACCGTGCTGACCGGCATCAAAGAGGCGCTGGGCGATAAAGGCAAAGTGATTTATGCCAAAGGCGCTAACGTTACTGACGATAAAGGCATTGTCGATTTCCTTAACCTGTATGAGAAAGCGGTGCAGGTCGACCCGCGCTCGCCGCAGGAGATGATCGATGAGGCCGTGGCGGCGGCGAAACAGTCCGACGTGGTCGTTGCGGTGGTGGGCGAAGCGCAGGGTATGGCGCATGAGGCTTCCAGCCGTACCGATATCACCCTGCCGCAAAGTCAGCGCGATCTGATTAGCGCGCTGAAAGCGACCGGTAAACCGCTGGTGCTGGTGCTGATGAACGGGCGTCCGCTGGCGCTGGTGAAAGAGGATCAGCAGGCGGATGCGCTGCTGGAGACCTGGTTTGCCGGTACTGAAGGCGGCCATGCGATCGCCGATGTGTTGTTTGGCGATTACAACCCGTCCGGTAAGCTGCCGATGTCCTTCCCCCGTTCGGTGGGGCAGATCCCGACCTACTACAGCCATCTGAATACCGGCCGTCCGTATAATCCGGAAAAACCGAATAAATACACTTCGCGTTATTTCGATCAAGCGAACGGCCCGCTGTATCCATTTGGCTATGGCCTGAGCTACACCACCTTTAGCGTTTCCGATGTCAAAATGTCGGCGCCGACGATGCCGCGAGACGGCAGCGTGACCGCCAGCGTGCAGGTGACCAACACCGGCAAACGTGAAGGGGCGACGGTGATCCAGCTTTATCTGCAGGACGTGACCGCGTCGATGAGCCGGCCGGTGAAAATGCTACGCGGCTTTAAGAAGGTGAATCTCAAGCCGGGCGAGACACAAACTGTCAGCTTCCCGATTGATGTTGAAGCGCTGAAGTTCTGGAACCAGCAGATGAAATACGTTGCCGAACCGGGCAAATTTAACGTCTTTATCGGCGTCGATTCCGCCCGCGTTAAGCAGAGCGAATTTGAGCTGCTGTAGTCGCGAGCCCAGTAAAAAGGGATAAACCGGGTGTTACACCTGAAAGGCCGATTAATCGGCCTTTTCTTTTTCGTTAAATGGCCAAATGGACTACGCTTTTCTCTTAAGCTTCTGTAAGCGAAGCGTATAAAAATGAGGGAAGCGGGATGATGATGGCAATGAAATGGTCAGGTGTAATGGCGCTTGCAGCCCTGCTTAGCCTGCCGCTGCAGGCGGCGGAACCGGTGAAGGTGGGCTCGAAAATCGATACGGAAGGGGCGCTGCTCGGCAACATCATTTTGCAGGTGCTGGAAAGCCATGGGGTGAAAACGGTCAATAAAGTCCAGCTCGGCACCACGCCGGTGGTTCGCGGCGCGATTACCGCCGGCGAGCTGGATATCTATCCGGAATATACCGGCAACGGCGCTTTCTTCTTTAAAGATGAAAATGACCCGGCGTGGAAAAACGCCAAACAGGGCTATGAAAAAGTTAAGAAGCTGGACGCGGAAAAAAACAAGCTGATCTGGCTGACCCCGGCCCCCGCAAATAATACCTGGACTATCGCAGTGCGACAGGAAGTGGCAGAGCAAAATCATCTTACTTCATTGGCCGATCTTAGCGCCTATCTACAGAAGGGCGGCGACTTTAAACTGGCGGCTTCCGCGGAGTTTATCGAGCGCGCCGATGCCCTGCCGGCATTTGAAAAAGCTTACGGATTTAAGCTTAATCAGAATCAGCTGTTGTCGCTGGCGGGCGGCGATACCGCAGTGACCATTAAGGCGGCGGCACAGCAAACCTCCGGTGTTAACGCGGCGATGGCCTATGGTACCGATGGGCCGGTGGCGGCGCTGGGGTTACAAACCCTGAGCGATCCAAAAGGCGTACAGCCCATTTACGCGCCGGCGCCGGTGGTGCGCGACGCGGTGCTGAAGGCGTATCCGCAGATGGCGCAGTGGCTGGAGCCGGTGTTCGCTAGCCTCGATGAAAAAACATTGCAGAAACTAAACGCCAGTATTGCCGTTGAAGGGCGTGACGCGAAGAGCGTTGCCGCCGATTACCTGCAACAAAAAGGGCTGCTGAAGTAAGGACTGGTGACTATTCGTTGTTATAACCGTGTGGCGCTGCTGCTCACGCTACTGCTGTTGGCCGTGGCGGCGCTGCCGTTTGTTACTTATGCCCCTAATCGTCTGCTCTCCGGTGAAGCGCGCTGGCTCTGGACGCAAATGCCGTGGCTGGCGGCGGCGCAGCTGGCGGGCGGGCTGCTGCTGTTGTTATTGTGCTGGATCCCTGGCCGTCTGGCGCTGTTAGGAAGCCTGCTGATTGCCGATTTGCTCCTGCCACTACTAATGTGGGGCGCCGGAGACATCGCGCGACATCTGGTGCAACAGGGCTCCCCGCTGGCGCGTACCTCTCCCGGCAGCGGATTATGGCTTGCTCTCGCGCTATGCCTGCTGCTTGCCAGCGATACTATCCGCCGACTGACTCCGCACGCTTTATGGCGTTGGCTTCTGAATGCGCAGCTTTGGTTGCTACCGTGCCTGCTGCTGTGGCATGGGGCCCTCGATCAACTCTCTTTGCTGAAAGAATATGCTAACCGCGAGGATGTCTTTAATGACGCGCTGCGTCAGCATCTATGGTTGTTGTTCGGGACGTTGCTACCCGGATTATTATTGGGTTTATCGATAGGCTTCGCCCTCTGGCGGCGACCGCACTGGCAGGCGCCAGTATTTACCTTCCTTAATGTGATTCAAACTATTCCCTCGGTGGCGCTATTCGGTTTGTTGATCGCGCCGCTCGCCGGTTTGACCCGCCATTTTCCGTGGTTGGGGAATATAGGTATTTCTGGAACCGGGATGGCGCCGGCGCTGATCGCGCTGGTGCTGTACGCGTTATTGCCGCTGGTGCGCGGGGTGGTGACCGGACTACAGCAGGTGCCGCGGGAGGCGCTGGAAAGCGCGATGGCGATGGGAATGAGCGGCGGACAGCGTTTTCGCCAGGTCCAAATGCCGTTGGCGCTACCGATTCTGCTGCGTAGCCTGCGGGTCGTCAGCGTGCAGACCGTCGGTATGGCGGTGGTGGCGGCGCTGATAGGCGCGGGCGGCTTCGGCGCTTTGGTGTTTCAGGGGCTCCTCAGCAGCGCGCTGGATTTGGTGCTGCTGGGGGTCATCCCGACGATTGCGTTGGCGGTGGTTGTGGATGCTCTGTTTTCGCTGTGGGGCGCGTTATTAAAAGGAGAGGCGCATGATTGAATTCGCCGGGGTGAACAAGGCCTTCGCCGGACAGCCGGCGGTGAAGGATCTTAATCTGCATCTGCGCGAAGGCGCGTTTTCCGTGCTGATTGGTACTTCCGGCTCCGGAAAATCGACCACTCTGAAGATGATTAATCAACTCGTGGAACAGGATAGTGGAGTGATACGCTTCGCCGGCGAGGATATCCGTCGACAGCCGCTGCTGGCGCTGCGCCGCCGTATGGGGTACGCCATTCAGTCTATCGGCCTGTTTCCACACTGGACGGTGGCGCAGAATATCGCCACCGTGCCGCAGCTGCAAAAGTGGCCGCGCGGAAAAATTACCGAGCGGGTTGATGAACTCATGACGTTACTTGGCCTGGAACCTCTGCTACGCGATCGCTACCCGCATCAGCTTTCCGGCGGCCAGCAGCAGCGCGTTGGCGTGGCGCGGGCGCTGGCGGCCAATCCGGAGGTGCTGTTAATGGATGAGCCATTTGGCGCGCTGGATCCGGTCACCCGCCAAGCGCTGCAGCAGGAGATGCTGCGCATTCATCGTCTGTTTGGGCGCACGATCGTGCTCGTCACCCATGATATCGACGAAGCGCTACGCCTGGCGGATCACCTGGTGCTGATGGACAGTGGCGAAGTGGTGCAGCAGGGGGAACCTATGCAGATGCTACTGCAGCCGAAAAACGCCTTTGTTGAAACCTTCTTTGGCCGTAGCGAACTGGGCGTTCGGCTGCTCTCACTACGCGGCGTTGGGGATTACCTGCGCCGGGATGAACGGCTGGCAGGCGATGCGCTGAAGGTCTCGATGACGTTGCGCGAGGCGCTGTCGCAGTTTGTCGCTCACCGCCGCGACGTTTTGCCGGTGGTCGATGAACAGGGCGAAGCGTGCGGTACGTTGCACTTTGCAGACCTGCTACACGATAGGGGCACGAAGTGAAGGCGCTTCGCGATCCGCTACTGTGGCTGGTAGCGCTGTTTATCACGCTGCTGCTGGTATTGCCCCACAGCGCGCCGCTGTTTAGCTGGCTGTTTCCGGAGCTGCCGCGCCCGGTTTATCAGCAGGAGAGTTTTCTGGCGCTGACGCTGGTCCACTTTTGGCTGGTGGCGCTCTCAAGCATTGCCGCGACGGTTATCGGCGTGGGGGCAGGGATTATCGTCACCCGACCCGCCGGGCGAGAGTTTCGTCCACTGGTGGAAACCATTGCCGCTATGGGACAGACATTTCCGCCGGTAGCGGTACTGGCGATCGCGGTACCGGTGATGGGCTTCGGCTGGCAGCCGGCGCTTATCGCATTGGCGCTTTACGGAATATTGCCCGTGCTGCAGGGGACGCTGGCTGGATTAAGTTCGATATCGCCTGGGGTATTGAATATTGCCGAGGGGATGGGGATGAGCGGCTGGCAGCGGTTGTGCAAGGTGGAGCTGCCGCTGGCGGCGCCGGTGATGCTGGCCGGGATCCGCACCTCGACCATCGTCAATATCGGTACGGCAACCATTGCCTCAACGGTGGGCGCCAACACCCTCGGCACGCCGATAATAATCGGTCTCAGCGGCTTTAATACCGCTTATGTGCTACAGGGGGCGCTGCTGGTGGCGCTCGCCGCGATCATAATCGACCGCTTTTTTGAACGGCTGAACCAGTGGATCAGCCGACACCGCCGCGAACAATAAACGAGTAACCTGCCAGCATGACGCCGCCGATCCCGCCGATGGCCATGCATAAGAAGAGGGTAATGACCGCGATTTTCGCAGGCTTCATGATAGGCTCCTTTTGTTAACGGAGGGATTATACGGTGAAGCGCAGGTGTTAATGAAACATTAATTGCTATTTAGCCAGATCAGATTTTCCCGCTGTTCCCATTCGCGGAGCTGCGCTGCCTGCGGGCTACCCGGCGGCGCGGGGCACCACACCAGCAGGGTGCTGTCAGGAAATAGCTGCGGGCGGATCTGATTAAGCGAGTGCGCGACGATATCCACCCGCCAGCCCTGCTCGCAGGCGATCCAACCTTCCAGCCATAATTGAGTGGTGTCATCGGTGTTCCAGCCCACCACCACCGCGTGATGGCCGGGGCGCTTCCAGGCATGGGCGAGACATTGGGCGATGTGGTTGATTAAGATACCATCGAGCAGGCTACGCAGCGCCAGTAATGTCGGCTGAGGGCTTAGCAGGCGGTGGCGAAGCGGATTAAGCAGATGATGCACCAGCATCTGTGCGCTATAGCTGTGGCTACGCTCTTTGAGCCATAGCCGCACGCGTTGGTAATGACCTTCCTGCAGAAAACCGAGCAAGATTTCCTGCTGTTCGCGCCAGCCGTCTTCGACATCCGCTTCGCGATCGGGCAGCAGGTTTTTTACTTTGCTGACCTGAACGCCGGCATCAATCCAGCGCTTAATTTCGCGGATGCGATCGATTTCACTGTCATTGAATAAACGATGGCCGCCATCGGTGCGTTGCGGCTTGATGAGTTCATAACGTCGCTGCCAGGCTCGCAGCGTCACGGGATTGATATCACAAAGCTGAGCCACTTCGCCTATCGTATACAGCGCCATTTTCCCCTCCCGCCGTGTGCTCCTCATTTAACTGTAGAAGGGGTTTATCAATTGTTCATTTTTTGCGCTTTACGGCGCCGGCGAGACGGTGGGAAGTGTGATCGTCACCATGATTTATCATTTTCTTGTATCGCTTCAAAGAAAGTTATGGACGGGCAGTGTATGTTACGCGCTTTCAAAGGTTGTGTGGTTGGCGGGTATGTACGAGTTCGATCTGGTCTTGCTGCTGCTCCAGCAGATGTGCGTGTTTCTGGTTATCGCCTGGCTGATGAGTAAAACGCGGCTGTTCATTCCCCTGATGCAGGTCACCGTGCGTTTACCGCATAAGCTGCTGTGCTATGTCACCTTCTCGATTTTTTGCATTATGGGGACCTATTTCGGTCTGCATATCGAAGACTCTATTGCTAATACTCGCGCTATTGGCGCAGTGATGGGTGGCCTGCTCGGCGGCCCGGTGGTCGGCGGTCTGGTGGGGTTGACCGGTGGCTTGCATCGCTATTCGCTGGGCGGCATGACGGCATTAAGCTGTATGGTGTCGACCATTGTCGAAGGGCTGCTCGGCGGCCTGGTGCATAGCATTCTGATCAAACGCGGACGTCCGGATAAAGTGTTCAGCCCGCTTACCGCCGGGGCGATTACCTTTTTCGCTGAACTGGTACAGATGCTGATAATTCTGCTCATTGCGCGGCCATTCCAGGATGCGTTGCACCTGGTGCAGAGTATCGCCGCGCCGATGATGGTCACTAATACCGTCGGCGCCGCGCTGTTTATGCGCATTCTGCTGGATAAGCGGGCGATGTTTGAGAAATACACCTCGGCTTTTTCCGCCACCGCGTTAAAGGTGGCGGCCTCCACCGAGGGGATCCTGCGCCAGGGGTTCAACGAAGAGAACAGTATGAAGGTCGCTCAGGTGCTGATTCAGGAACTCGACATCGGCGCCGTGGCGATTACCGATCGCGAAAGGCTGCTGGCGTTTACCGGTATCGGCGACGATCATCATCTGCCAGGTAAACCTATCTCCTCATCCTATACACAAAAGGCGATTGATACCGGTGAAGTGGTTTATGCCGACGGCAACGAGGTGCCATACCGTTGTTCAATTCATCCTGGCTGTAAACTGGGCTCGACGCTGGTCATTCCGCTGCGCGGTGAGAATCAACGGGTTATTGGCACTATTAAGCTATATGAAGCGAAAAACCGCTTGTTCAGCTCGATTAACCGCACGTTGGGGGAGGGGATAGCGCAACTGCTGTCGGCGCAGATCCTTGCCGGCCAGTATGAACGACAGAAAGCGTTGCTGACCCAGTCGGAAATTAAACTGCTGCACGCGCAGGTTAACCCGCACTTTCTGTTCAACGCCCTGAACACGCTGAAGGCAGTGATCCGCCGTGATAGCGATCAGGCTGGGCAACTGGTGCAGTATTTATCGACCTTCTTTCGCAAAAATCTGAAGCGACCAACGGAGATTGTCACCCTGGCGGACGAAATTGAACATGTGAATGCCTATCTGCAAATTGAGAAGGCGCGATTCCAGGATAATTTGCAGATACGCATGCAGGTGCCAGCGTCGCTTGAGCATCTCCAGCTACCGGCATTTACGTTACAGCCGATAGTCGAAAACGCGATCAAGCACGGCACCTCTCAGCATCTTGGCGTGGGCGAAATTACCATTCGTGCCAGTCAGCATGAGCGTTGGCTACAGCTGGATGTGGAAGACAATGCCGGGCTTTACCGTGATAACCCTAATGCCAGCGGGCTTGGGATGAGTCTGGTGGACAGACGACTGCGCACGCGCTTCGGCGCCGACTGCGGAATTAGCGTCGCTTGCGAAGCGGAACATTTTACCCGCATCACGCTGCGACTGCCTGTGGAGGAAAATGCATGCTAAAAGTTTTAATCGTCGATGATGAGCCGCTGGCGCGGGAAAACCTGCGCATCCTGCTGGAGGAGCAAAGCGATATAGAAATCGTTGGCGAATGCGGCAATGCCGTCGAAGCGATTGGCGCGGTGCATAAGCTGCGTCCCGACGTGCTGTTTCTGGATATTCAAATGCCGCGTATCAGTGGGCTGGAGATGGTTGGCATGCTCGATCCTGAACATCGCCCCTATATCGTCTTTTTAACCGCCTTCGATGAATATGCGGTGAAGGCGTTTGAAGAGCACGCTTTCGATTATCTCCTCAAGCCTATTGAGAACGTCCGGCTGGAGAAAACGCTGGGCCGCCTGCGCCAGGAGCGCAGTCTGCAGGATGTATCACTGTTGGAGGATGCCCAGCAGGCGCTGAAGTACATTCCCTGCACCGGTCACAGCCGCATCTGGCTACTGCAAATGGAGGATGTGGCTTTTGTGAGCAGCCGAATGAGCGGTATTTACGTCACCGATAGCGAAGGCAAAGAAGGTTTTACCGAGCTGACTCTGCGTACTCTGGAAAGCCGAACGCCGCTGCTGCGCTGCCACCGTCAGTATTTGGTTAACATGGCGCATTTGAAAGAGATCCGCCTTGAGGAGAACGGCCAGGCGGAGCTACTGATGCGCGCCGGGCAAACGGTGCCGGTCAGCCGTCGTTATCTGAAAAGCCTGAAAGAGGCGATTGGTCTGTAAAAACGCGGAATCGTGGTAGACTTAGCGCCAGCATTTTTCATCATGAAGGCATTATGATCAGTAACGACATTTTACGTAGCCTGCGCTACACCCTGAAAACGAATAATAACGGTCTGGTACGTATCTTTGCGCTGGCGGATGCGCCGGTGAACGCGGAACAACTGGTACCCTGGCTGAAAAAAGAAGACGAAGAAGGGTTTGCGCGCTGCCCGGATGTCGTACTGTCGAATTTCCTCAACGGTCTGATTTACGACAAGCGCGGCAGAGATGAGTCGGCGCCGCCGCTGGCGGTCGAGCGCCGGGTGAATAACAATATCGTACTGAAAAAATTGCGTATCGCCTTCTCGCTGAAGACCGACGACATTCTGGCGATCCTGACTCAGCAAAAATTCCGCGTGTCGATGCCGGAAATTACCGCCATGATGCGCGCGCCGGACCATAAAAACTACCGTGAATGCGGCGATCAGTTTTTGCGCTATTTCCTGCGCGGTCTTACCGAGCGCGAGCACGCCAAAGGCTAAGCGCCTGACTTGACCCGGGCCTGCGCCCGGGCCCTGTATCTCTTTACTTCTTCACTTCTTTAAAACCCTGCGATTCCAGCAGCTTAGTCGATACTGATAGCGAAACAAACTGCTGTGAGCAGTCGGTGAACATCGAGCCTGGCAGCTTGCACAGCTCGCTGATTTTCGCTTTGCTGAAATCCACGGTCAGATGTTCAAGCGCGTAGGAGTCTTTATAGTCGATGGTCTGCTCAACGCCCTGCAGATTACGATAGACGCTGCTGATCGGCTCGATAATCGCCCGCGCCTGTTCTTTATTTTCCGCGCCGATCGATTTATAGGGAATGGTATTGTCGGCATCCTGACGCAGCACTTTGTCGCCGTCATAGTGGTAGGTAAAGCTAAGTTCGACGCCGTTGGTATTCAGCGCAAAGGTTTTAGTCTCTTCTTTTTTATTATCGCAGCCGGCGAGGGCCGCCAGCAGAACGGATACGGCCAGCACGCCAGCCATCTTGCGGTTAAATTTCATCACGATTCCCTATGTTGAGTGGTATTGCGCGTCCAGAGAGGAGCAGACAGTAATGATTATTATGGCGATTACACGTTGTCGCAACAGAAGGCGTGAAGGGAATAAAAAAAGCGCTGCCGGAGCAGCGCTTTTGCGGAGGGTTATTTAACCTGCTGACCCGGCTGTGCGCCGCTGTCAGGGCTTAACAGGAAAATATCTTTCCCGCCAGGGCCGGCGGCCATCACCATCCCTTCGGAGATACCGAAGCGCATTTTACGCGGCGCCAGGTTGGCGACCATCACCGTCAGACGGCCAATCAGCGCCTGCGGATCCGGGTAGGCGGATCGGATGCCGGAGAAGACGTTGCGCTTCTCGCCGCCGAGATCGAGGGTCAGGCGCAACAGCTTATCGGAACCGTCGACGAACTCGGCGTTTTCAATCAGCGCGATGCGCATATCCACCTTGGCGAAATCGTCAAAGGAGATAGTTTCCTGGATCGGATCATCGGCCAGCGGGCCAGTCACCGGCGCGGCGGCGGCTTTAACTTCTTCTTTAGAGGCTTCCACCAGCGCTTCGACCTGTTTCATCTCAATGCGATTGTACAGCGCTTTGAAGGCGTTAACCTTGTGCGCCAGCAGCGGCTGCTGGATGGCGTCCCAGCTCAGCTCGGTGTTGAGGAACGCTTCAGCGCGCGCGCTCAGCCCCGGCAGAACCGGCTTCAGCCAGGTCATCAGCACGCGGAACATGTTCAGCCCCATGGTGCAGATTGCCTGCAGGTCGGCGTCGCGGCCTTCCTGTTTGGCCACCACCCACGGCGCCTGCTCGTCGACATAGCGGTTAGCGACGTCGGCCAGCGCCATAATTTCGCGGATGGCTTTACCGAACTCGCGGCTTTCCCACGCTTCGCCGATAGCGGAGGCCGCATCGGTGAAGGTTTTATACAGCGCCGGGTCAGCCAGTTCGGCGGAGAGCATGCCGTCGAAGCGCTTATTGATAAAGCCGGCGTTACGCGAAGCCAGGTTCACCACTTTGTTAACGATGTCGGCGTTGACGCGCTGGATAAAGTCTTCCAGGTTCAGGTCGATATCATCGATGCGCGAAGAGAGCTTAGCGGTGTAGTAGTAGCGCAGGCTATCGGCATCAAAATGGTTCAGCCAGGTGCTGGCTTTGATAAAGGTGCCGCGAGATTTGGACATCTTGGCGCCGTTTACCGTGACATAGCCGTGAACGAACAGGTTGGTCGGCTTACGGAAATTGCTGCCTTCCAGCATGGCCGGCCAGAACAGGCTGTGGAAGTAAACGATGTCTTTACCGATGAAGTGATATAGCTCGGCGCTGGAATCTTTCTTCCAGTATTCATCGAAGCTGGTCGTGTCGCCACGTTTATCGCACAGATTCTTAAAGGAACCCATGTAACCGATCGGCGCATCCAGCCAGACGTAGAAGTATTTGCCCGGCGCATTCGGAATTTCAAAGCCAAAGTACGGCGCGTCACGGGAAATATCCCACTGCTGCAGGCCGGATTCGAACCACTCCTGCATTTTGTTCGCCACCTGCTCCTGCAGCGCGCCGCTGCGGGTCCACGCCTGCAGCATTTCGCTAAAGGACGGCAGGTCGAAGAAGAAGTGCTCAGATTCACGCATCACCGGCGTCGCGCCGGACACCACGGATTTCGGATCGATGAGTTCAGTCGGGCTGTAGGTCGCGCCGCAGACTTCGCAGTTATCGCCGTACTGGTCCGGAGATTTACACTTCGGACAGGTACCTTTGACGAAACGGTCCGGCAGGAACATGCCCTTTTCCGGGTCGTAGAGCTGGGAGATAGTGCGGTTTTTAATAAAACCGTTTTCTTTCAGACGGGTATAGATAAGCTCCGACAGCTCGCGGTTCTCGTCGCTGTGCGTCGAGTGGTAGTTGTCGTAACTGATATCGAAACCGGCAAAATCGGTCTGATGCTCCTGACTCATCTCGCCAATCATCTGCTCCGGGGTGATGCCAAGCTGCTGCGCTTTCAGCATAATCGGGGTGCCGTGGGCGTCGTCGGCGCAGATGAAGTTGACTTCGTGGCCGCGCATTCGCTGGTAACGGACCCAGACATCAGCCTGGATGTGCTCCAGCATGTGGCCGAGGTGGATAGAGCCGTTGGCGTACGGCAGCGCGCACGTTACCAGAATTTTTTTCGCGACTTGAGTCATAGTGGGCATTACATCTTCTGTTGTAAAAAGGGCTTTTGATGTTACCTGAAAGGCAATAATTTGGTAAGCCCAAAGCTTATTGTGGGGGAATTATTCCCTTTCAGGTAAACTTAACGGACAAGAATCAACTCACAATAACAAAGGAGTCGGGATGAGTTCGCAATCCCAGGCCAAATCCCCCGAACGTCTACGTGCGATGGTCGCCGGGACTCTGGCTAATTTCCAGCACCCAACCCTGAAGCATAACCTCACCACGCTAAAGGCGCTGCATCATGTTGCCTGGCTTGACGATACCGTGCATATCGAGATCCAAATGCCGTTCGTCTGGACCCGCGCGTTTGAGGCGTTGAAGGAGCAATGCAGCGCCGAGCTGCTGCGCATTACCGGCGCGAAGGCCATCGACTGGAAGCTCTCTCACAGTATCGCCACCCTGAAGCGAGTGAAAAACCAGCCGGGCATTAATGGCGTGAAAAACATCATCGCCGTGAGTTCCGGTAAAGGCGGGGTGGGCAAATCCTCTACCGCCGTGAACCTCGCGCTGGCGCTGGCGGCGGAAGGGGCCAAAGTGGGTATTCTCGATGCCGATATCTATGGTCCGTCGATTCCGACCATGCTCGGCGCCGAAGACAGCCGCCCGACGTCGCCGGACGGCACCCATATGGCGCCGATCATGAAGTATGGCCTGGCGACTAACTCCATCGGATATCTGGTGACCGACGACAACGCCATGGTGTGGCGCGGCCCGATGGCCAGCAAGGCGCTGATGCAGATGCTTCAAGAGACGCTGTGGCCGGATCTGGATTACCTGGTACTGGATATGCCGCCGGGAACGGGCGACATCCAGCTGACCCTGGCGCAAAACATTCCGGTGACCGGCGCGGTAGTGGTGACGACGCCGCAGGACATCGCGCTGATCGACGCCAAAAAAGGCATCGTGATGTTTGAGAAGGTGGAAGTGCCGGTCGTGGGGATCGTGGAAAACATGAGCATGCATATCTGCAGCAACTGTGGCCACCACGAGCCTATCTTCGGCACCGGCGGCGCCGAGAAGCTGGCGGCGAAGTATCACACCCAGTTGCTAGGCCAGTTGCCATTGCATATCACGCTGCGTGAAGACCTGGATAAAGGCACGCCGACGGTCATTGCGCGTCCGGAAAGCGAGTTTACCGATATCTACCGCCAGCTGGCGGGACGCGTGGCGGCGCAGATGTACTGGCAGGGCGAAGTTATCCCGAGCGAGATTGCCTTCCGCGCCGTTTAAGGCTGGGTGTAACGCATCAGCCAATAATCTCCGTCAGGAGACGCGCCCTGCGCTTCGACTTTCCAGCCGTGATGCTGGTAGAAGCGCAGGGCGTTTTCATTTCTCGACAGGCACTTCAGCGTGCCGCTGCGCTTAAATGAGCGCTGAACCTGTTCCAGCAGCAGGCTACCGACGCCTTTTCCCTGCCACTGCGGATCCACGAACAGGTTATGCAGGAAGTTGTCGATAACCCACACCGAGGCGAATCCTGCCAGCACATCGCCGCATTCGGCGACCCATAGCTGTTCGTCTTGCACTACGGCATCAAAATCTTCCAACCGCCATTGATCGCCGTTAAGCCATGTCCACGAGGCAAGACGCGCGTCAAGAAACAGCTGACGCAGGCGAGGGTAGTCGCTGTCGCGGCCAGGACGAATACGCAACTGCGGCGATAGTGAGAGCTTAGCGATGATAGAAGATCTCGCCGTCATACACTTTCAGGATCTTGCCTTCGGTGTCGGTGATCAGAACATAGTTGCCGCCCATGTAGGTCCAGTGGCTGCCGGCATCCGGCGCGGGCAGGTTACGCAATTGCCACTGCTTGATGTTGTACTCAGGAGTGAGGTACATCGCCGGCACGGTATCGCCAATATGAAATTGGGTAAAATCAGCGGTGAATTCTTTCATCGCATACTGTTCAATCCCGGAGGCCGGCGCCGCCCAGCTTGCGCTGGCGCTGGCAAGAAGTACGCCCAGAAGCATCATTTTTGTTTTACGCATATTTTCCTCAATATTACCTGGACTCAAAATAGCAGCCTCGTATCATTCCTGAAGCGCTGCTGAAATGGCAAGCACTGGTTTTTTAAAAAGTGTAAGCAAAACACGGCTGAAGTCTTGTGCCGCTTGCGTTGTTACGCGGTAAATCGCTATTTTGGGAGCATTCTGAAGCTTTGGAGAATTGGCATGTTCAGGCTGGAAGATCTGACCTTATTTGTCCGCGCGGCGGCGTTAGGCAGTTTTAGCGAGGCGGCACGAGAAGCGGGGCAGCAGCCAGCGCAGGTAAGCGCGGCGATCAAACGACTGGAAACGACGCTTAATATTCGCCTCTTTGCTCGTTCGACCCGTAGCCTGCGTCTGACTCCGGAGGGCGAAACCTGGTTGCCCTACGCCACTCAGATGCTCGATACCTTACAGGCCGGGTTACAGAAAATTCAGGCGCCGGGGGATGAAGTGCGCGGCACGCTGCAAATCGCTGTGCCATCCGACCTTGGGCGCAACCTGCTGCTCAAGGTATTTTGCGCTTTTCGCGAACGTCATCCGGCGCTGAGTCTGCGGCTGCACTTTTCCGATCATCTGACCGACGTGTTTAAAGATCCGGTGGATGTCGCTTTTCGCTACGGCTACCACGAAGACGCTTCGTTTATCTCGCTGCCGGTCGCGCCGGAGAATCGCCGGGTGTTAGTCGCTTCACCGCAGTGGATTGCCCGCCACGGTCAAATCAGTAGTCTGGAGGAGTTATCCCGGCACAGTGCGCTACTGTATGTATTACGCGGCCGGCCTTTTGACCGCTGGCCGCTGATTTCAGGTAATGAAGTACATACCGTGGAGATGAACGGCGCGATTATGAGCGATGATGCGGAGGTGATCCGTCGGCTGGCGGTAGCCGGGGAGGGGATCGCATATAAATCGTTTCTCGATGTCAGCGACGATCTGCGGGAAGGAAGACTGGTGCGGCTGCTGCCGGACTATCAGGGCGATTTAACGCCGTTGAATATGATTTGTCCGCACCGCAAACAGCTCTCTGCCGCGGTGCGTTTGTTATATCAAGAGGTGAAATCACATTGTGAAGCGCTTAGTGCTTAACTAAGGTCGCGAAGTAATAGATTAGCGGGATCGCCAGCACCCACAGGCCAATCGGAATTTCACGCCACTTGCCGGCGATCGCTTTAATGACAATGTAAAACAGCAGCCCGCCGGCAATACCGGTGCCGAAGCTGTTGGCGATGAGCGTAATCATCACCATCATTAACACCGGCAGTCCGTCGGTAAAGTTCCCCAGATCGACTTTGCGCAGGCCGCTAAACATGTTCAGGCCTATCAAAATTAACGCCGGCGCGGTGGCCTCTTTAGGGATCATGAGCGCCACCGGCGTAAACAGCAACATCAGCAGGAACATCACCGCCGCCGCCAGCGCGGTGAGGCCGGTCTTGCCGCCGGCTTCCGCTGCCGCGGATGATTCAATCAGCGCCGTGGCCGCCGGAATACCGACCCACGGGCCCAGCGCGGCGGCAATCGAATCGACCATAAACGGGCGATTAATCTGCGGCATGTTGCCTTCTTCATCCAGTAAGCCCGCCTCGCCGCCGACCGCCAGGGTCGTACCCATGGTCGAGAAAAACTCGGACGCAAAAAAGACGAACAGGAACGGCAGGAAGGCGATATTTAATGCCCCCAACAGATCGATTTGCCCGAACACCGGAGCCAGCGAGTGCGGAACATCAATAAAGCTGCCCGGCAGTTTTGTTACCCCGAACGGAATACCCACCAGGGTGGCGAACAGAATGGCCCACAGTATCGCGCCGGGCACTTTACGCGCCTGTAACGCTATCGCCAGAAACAGGCCACACAGCGCCACCAGCGCGCCGGGGGCAAGAAAATCGCCGAGCATCAGGGCGTTGGTTTTGGCATTCGCCAACACCAGCCCGGCATTGCGAAAGCCGAGCACCGCGACGAACAACCCGATCGAGGCCGTCAGCCCCAGCTTAATTGACTGCGGTACCGAGCGGGTGACCACTTCGCGCAGGCCGAATTGGGTCAACAGGAAGAAGAGGATCCCCGACCAGCAGGCAATCCCGAGGCCAATCTGCCAGCCAATACCTTCGCTGCCCGCCAGCGTCACCCCCACCAGTACCGAGCCGCCAATGCCCGGACCGACGATAAACGGCAGGTTGGCATAAAACGCCATTAATAACGAACCGGCGACAAAGACCAGGATGGTGCCGGTGGTGGCGGCGCCTTTATCCATTCCGCCAATCGCCAGCAGCCCTGGAATGACCACCAGTAAATAGGCGGCGGCGAGAAAGCCGGTGATCCCGGCCAGGCATTCGGTGCGTAGCGAACCGCCCCGTGAGTGCAGCGCAAAGCGGCGCTCCAGCCAGTGGCTACGGGCAGAAGTATGAAGTGTGTTATCGGCCATGCTCAGGCTCCCTGAGGATTATTGTTGTGATGAGTTGGCGCCGGTGTCTCCCGGCAGGCTATCAACGGGTCAACTATCTGGCGACTGCCGCCGTCGGTGAGACCCAAATCGGTTAGATGCGGCCCGGCATTACAGGCGAGGCAGGTGCCTTCAATCGCTTTAAATACCCGGTATGGCGGCTCCCAGTCGGCGACTTTACTGCTTAAATCTCGCAGCTCGCGGAACTGCCGCGCCAGCTCGGCGGCGGGAAGATCGGAGAGCATGCCGGCAATCGGCATTGCCACATGGGCCAGGAGCTCGCCCTGTTGCGCTAGCGCCATTCCGCCGCCGGAAGCGATCAACTGATTTGCCGCCAGCGCCATATCATTCGCATCGCGCCCGAGCACCACCAGGTTATGTGAGTCATGCGAGTAGCTGGTGGCAATGGCGCCACGCAGCTCGCCCCAGCCTTCGAGCAGGGCGATTTGCGGCGTTGCCTGATGGCGGCCATGGCGGTGTTTCACCCAAATCAGGCTAAAGCCCGCGGGCAGTTGTACTTCGCCGTCGCGGATCTGTACTTCTACTTCACCCCATTTCGTGAAACGCGCGCCGCTGATGTGGCGCAGGCGGGCGACGCCATGGCGAATGCCCTTAATTCGCAGAACAAAATCTTCTGCATCGAGGGGGGCTAACTGCAAGGTATCACGCGGTGGCGTCACGCCGGGCGCGGCGACAAGGGGGGTTAGCAGGCGGCCGTTACGAGCGATAAGTTTGCCGCCGACATAGACCTCCTGAGCCTCGAGTTTCTCCAGCGAATCAAACACCACCAGATCCGCGCGCCGTCCTGCGGCAATCAGCCCAAGATCGTTACGCTGCAGGCGAATAGCCGCATTGAGGGTGGCGAAACGCAGCACATCGACCGTTGGCAAACCGTGTTCAATCAGCAGGTTGAGCAGGGCGATAATGCCACCTTTCTCCAGCAGCATATCCGGCGGGACGTCATCGGTGCAGACGGTGATTTGCGAAGAGAGATGCGGCAGCGTTTTTAACGCCGTAACGATATCGGGCAGCAGATAGGGGTGTGAGCCGCGAATTTCGATAGTCAGCCCGGCGCGCAGTTTTTCAAGCGCATCGGCCGCTGAAGTCAGCTCATGATCGGAGGTGACGCCGGCGGCGAGGTACGCTTGCAGGTCAGCACCGCTAAGCCCGCGGGCGTGTCCCTCAATCAGTTTGCCGCTGTTAAGCCCGGCCTGAACAATCTCCTGCATCCGTTCGCTACCGTTCAGCACACCGTGCATATCCATCACTTCCGCCACGCCGCGTACTTCCGGCCAACCGAGCATGGTTTCCATTTCAGCGCCGGCGAAATCAGCGCCGGACATTTCGAGACCTGGCGTAGAGGGGACGCTGGACGGCGCGGCCACCATCACCTGTAGCGGCAGGTGGCGACTGGCGTCAACCGCGTAGCGCACGCCATCGACGCCGAGTACGTTGGCCAGCTCATGCGGATCCCAGAATACCGCGGTGGTACCCTGCGTCAGGACGATTTCGGCATAGCGCTCGGGCGGTAGATGCGAACTTTCAAGGTGTACGTGGGTGTCCATCAAGCCGGGCGACAGATAGCCGCCTTGCAGCGAGCGCACTTCATGGGCGTCGGCGCGGCTACCGCGCGGATGCACGCTGGCAATCATTTCACCCACAATGCCGACGTCAGCGTCGCGGACTTCTCCAGTGGCCATATCGACGATCTGCGCATCGATAAGCAACAGATCAAACGGGGACTCGCCGCGCGCGGCCTGTACGGCGCGACGACGGACTTCAGCATTGCTGGACATAACAACTCCGCCACAAGGATAATGCGGATACTCTAGGGGCACAGCAAACGTTTGCCCAGATGAATAAATTTATCGCCCGATAAGCTCGGGTTATTCTGTATGACCATTGGTAGCGAACCTGACAATGAACGAACCCTGGCAACGTCTGCCCGCGCTCTCACTGAAACAACTGCAGTATTTTGTGACCCTGGCTCAGTTGCGCCATTTTACCGATACCGCCAATCGGCTGGCGATTAGCCAACCGGCGCTCAGCAGTGCGCTACGGCAGATTGAAAGTGTGATCGGCGGCAAGCTGGTCAATCGTACCGCCTCGGCGGTGACTCTGACGGAACTGGGGGCGGCGATTTTACCCCATGCCCAGCGGATACTGAGCGTGGCCCAGGCTTCTTTTTTTGATATGCAGCAGATCGTGGAAGCGGGCGGCGATGGTACGGTGCGTATCGGGCTGGTGCCGTCGGTGAGCTCGCTGCTGTTTCCGCTGCTGCCGCAGACTCTGGCGCAGGCCTTTCCGCGTCTGCGCATCGAATTTCATGACCAGACCAACGATGCGTTAATGCGGGCGCTGCAAAGCGGTGAGATTGATTTTGGTATCGGCGCGATCGACAGTTCGCTGCCGGCTGAGCTACTGGTTTATCCGCTACGCGAGGATCCGTTCGTGGCGGTACTGCACCGCGACGATCCGCTCGCTGCGCAGCCAAATTTACCGTGGAAGCAGTTGGTAGGCCGTGATATTGCCGTTTTCTCAAAGGGGAATATTCAGCGGCTGGTGGCGGCGCTGGTGGAAAGCCAACGTTTGACCTTAACGACGCGTTACCAGGTAGACTATATCGAAACCCTTTATGGGCTGGTACGTTCGCGGCTGGCGGTGGCCATTCTCCCGGCGCTGTATACGACCTATTTGCACGATCCGGCGTTAAAGGTGGCGCAACTGCAGCAGCCGGCGCTCACGCGGACTGTGGCTCTGATGCGTGGGCCGCAGGCGCTTGCACCGTTAATCGAAGAGTGTTTTTCTCTGTTACAGTCCGCATTGCGCTAGGGCAGGTGTTTTATCAGTACGTCCACCGTCAAATGGTTGATGTACTCCAGCGAGTGCGAGGACAGCACCCCCAGCAGCCGGTTATGGTGTCCGGCGATAATTAAATCGATATGGCGTTGTTGTACGCACTCTTCGACATCAGCAAAACGGCGGGTCGTCACCAGCGATAGCGTCTGTACCGGCAGGGCGACGGTCGTCGCCAGCTCGTTGAGCAGGGCTTTGGCCTGAATGACCTCTTGCGATACTTCATCATTCTGCAGGCTGTCGGACACGTAATTAAGTGCCCGGTAGTCGGTGCTGATGTGGGCGATGGTAATCCGCATCCCGTTTTCCTGCGCCATCCTGGCGGCGTGTTGTAGCAACGGAACACCATCAAGGCTGCTATTAATCAGTACCAGCGCATGGTGATAAACGGTCATATATACCTCCGCGCAATAAAACAGTCCTGAACTCATTTTGAGCCTGCGGCGAGGGGAACGCAAATCAGAACATGCGAGTCGAATGGATAAAAAAATCCCCCGTGGTCAGAGCGGTGCGGGGGATGTCAGCGATTATCGCTTACGGGGTGACAATGTTGAACCAGAATTCAAATTTGTCCATGTAGCTCAGCATTTCATCGAGCTTAGCGCCATTGCCGCTAATCTTGACGTCGCCCTTATCTTCAGCCTGCTTCAGCGTTTCCTGTTTCAAAATGATCTTGTTCAGGGTATCGCGGTTCAGAGTAATACTGGCGTCAGCGTTGTCTGCTACCGCATTAGCGGTGTGGTTAAGCACGCCATTTTCCAGCTCCAGCTTATACTTCCCGCCATCTGTACCCAGATCGATATTGAAGACCGCTTTCGCCGCGCCGGCTTTCTGGCCGTTGATATGTACGCCCAGATAGTCGAAGAACATCTCCGGGGTCATCGCGCGCACGGTATCCGGGCTGGCGGTATTTGGCGTCGGGAGTTTCTGTACGCCGTTACGCAGTTCCTGCGCGCCGGTCAGGTAGAAGTTGCGCCAGGTACCGGCTTCCGCCTGGTAACCTAACTGCTCCAGGGCATCCGCTTCGAGATTACGCGCATCGGTATTCTGCGGGTCGGCGAAGACGATTTTACTGGTCACCTGCGCCACCCAGCGGTAGTTCCCCTGCTGATAGTCGGCTTTGGCTTTCTGCATGATGGCATCGGCGCCGCCCATGTATTCAACGAACTTCTTCGCAGCCTGTTGCGGCGGCAGCTCGTCGAGGGTCGCCGGGTTGCCATCGAACCAGCCGAGGTAGTAAACGTAAGTTGCTTTTACATCGTGGCTGACGGAGCCGTAATAACCGCGGCTCGACCACTGTTTCTCCAGCGATTCCGGCAGCTTGAAGTTAGCGGCGATTTCATCGCGGGTCAGGCCTTCGTTGGCCATGCGTAGGGTCTGGTCGTTGATGTAGCGATACATGTCGCGCTGACCTTTCATCAGCTTGATAATGTTGTCGTTACCCCAGGTTGGCCAGTGGTGCTGAGCGATAATGACTTCAGCATCGTTGCCCCAGCGGTCGATCGCGGCGTTGATGTATTTTGACCACGCCAGCGGGTCGCGGATCTTCGCGCCGCGCAGCGAGTAGGTATTGTGCAGGGTATGGGTAACATCCTCTGCCGCTTCAATCATTTTCTTCTCTTTGACATACCACAGCATTTCCGACGGCGCTTCGGAACCCGGCGCCATCATGAAGTCGTAGGTCAGACCATCTATCACTTCCTGCTGGCCGGTTTTGGTGATGTAGTTGGTCGGCTGGATAAGCGTCACGGTACCTGCGGAGGTGGTGGTGCCAAGACCGGCGCCGACCTGCCCTTTGGCGTCAGGCTTCAGCAGGTTGCCGTACATGTAGCTGGCGCGGCGGCTCATTGCGGTACCGGCCATGATGTTCTCGGAAACCGCTTCTTCCATAAATCCGGCAGGGGCGTAGATTTTCACCTTACCCGCTTTCACGTCGGCTTCATCAACCACGCCGCGGATACCGCCGTAGTGATCAACGTGGCTGTGGGTGAACAGCACGGCGACAACCGGCTTTTTACCACGGTTGGCGTAATAGAGATCCATCGCTTCTTTCGCCGGCTCGGCGCTCAGCAGCGGGTCGATAACGGTTATCCCTTTCTCACCTTCAATGATAGTCATGTTGGAGAGATCGAGATTACGGATCTGATAAACCCCGTCGGTGACTTTAAACAGGCCGCCGATATTAATCAGCTGCGACTGGCGCCACAGGCTTGGGTTAACGGTATCCGGGGCTTTTTCACCTTCTTTGACGAAGTCATACTTTGCCGGGTTCCAGATAACGTTGCCTTGCTCGCCTTTAATCATGGTTTGCGGCAGCGCGGCGATAAAGCCTTTATGCGCGTTATCGAAATCGGTTTTATCGGCAAACGGCAGTTTGTTGTAGAGCGCGTTATTTGCCTGATGAGTTGCCGGAGTGGCGTACTGTTGCTGGGCGGCAGCGAAGGCGGAAAGCGACAGTGAAGTTAAAACACCGGCCAGAGCCAGATGTTTAGCGATCTGATTTAATTTCATTGCATGGCCTCTTAGATTATTTGTTCCGCTATCAGTGTTTAATATCAGCGGGTAATTTAAATGCAGACTAATTACTGGCCATTTTAAAGCGAATACTTTGCGTTGATAGTCCCATATGGGACTGGTCATTCTCAAAGAAATAATCGCCCTCGAATCTGCTATCACTTCGCTGCTATACTCGATATCACAACAGACGGCGTAGCAAGGTGTATAGCGTGAATTTTCAGGATATCCATAGCTATTATCAGCAACTCAACATTGATGCCTTTTTTTCGCAAATAATGGCACAAGGGGAGCCCCTGACGGTTGCGGCAAATAAAAAATTAGCAATTCAGCCAGGGTATATTTATTTTTGCACTGAAGGTTCGCTTTCAATATTAATGCCGGAGAATGGCCTTCATATTGGTAATTCCATTGAGTATATGCCGATTGGACTTATGGAAAGGTACTGCCCGCTGGCGAAGTTTGAATATAGCGGCAGCGCGGCGGTGAAGCTGGTCAAAGTCACTTATGATGTTTTTGACCAAATCTTTTTACGCGGCGGTCCTGAACGCGTGCAGGAGTTGGCGACCATTCTGACCTATATGTCGATTTTTACTATCGACCTTCACAACGAACGCCGGCAAATGACCAGCTACCAGACCATCAGGCCGATGCTGTTTCGTTATCTTTATCGCCAGAGTACCCATCAGGGGGAAAATGAAGGCCTGGCGCTGTTTATTATTAAGCGCACTAATCTGTCGCGCACGCATGTATTTCGCGTACTGGCGGATCTAAAAGCCGGGGGCTATATCACGATGAAGCGCGGCAAACTGGTTTCGATCGACCGACCGCTGCCGGAAGCTTACTAGCAGAAAGGAAACTCCCGCGACCGATGGTCGCGGGAGCAGGGCATTATGGTGTGACGATGTCGAACCAGAATTCGAACTTGTCCATATAGCCCAGCATTTCATTGAGCTTATCGGCGTTACCGGTGATTTTCGCGTCGCCGTTATCGACGGCCTGTTTCAGCGTCTCCTCTTTGAGGATGATCTTATTCAGGGTGGCGCGGTTGAGGGCGATAGTGGTATCGGCATCTTTCGCTTCCGCGTTGGCGGTATGGTTCAGTACGCCGTTTTCCAGCTCCAGCTTATACTTGCCGCCGTCGCTGCCGAGATCGATATTAAACACCGATTTCGCGTTACCCGCTTTCTCGCCATTGATATGTACCGCCAGATAGTCGAAGAACATTTCCGGGGTCATCGCGCGCACCGTATCCGGGCTGGCGGTGTTCGGGGTTGGCCCTTTCACTACGCCGTTACGCAGTTCCTGCGCGCCGGTGAGGTAGAAGTTACGCCACGGGCCTGATTCCGCCTGGTAGCCTAACTGCTCCAGCGCATCCGCTTCAAGATTACGCGCATCCTGGTTTTTCGGATCGGCGAAGACGATTTTGCTGACGACCTGAGCAACCCAGCGGTAGTTACCCTGGTCAAAATCCTCTTTCGCTTTCTTCATGATGGCATCGGCGCCGCCCATGTAATCGACGAATTTTTTCGCCGCTTCTTCCGGCGGCAGCTCGTCGAGGGTCGCCGGGTTGCCGTCGAACCAGCCGAGATACAGCACGTAGGTGGCTTTCACGTCGTGGCTGACAGAGCCGTAATAACCGCGGTTAGCCCAGGTGTTGGCAAGGCTCTCCGGCAGTTTGAATTTAGCGGCGATTTCATCGCGGGTCAGCCCTTCGTTGGCCATGCGCAGGGTCTGATCGTTAATGTAACGATACAGGTCACGCTGGCTCTTCAGCAGGTTAACCACGTTTTCGTTGCCCCAGGTCGGCCAGTGGTGTTGAGCCATAATAATTTCGGCCTTGTCGCCCCAGCGTACAATTGCTTCGTTGATGTACTTCGACCACGGCAGCGGTTCGCGGATTTTCGCGCCGCGCAGCGAATAGGTGTTGTGCAGGGTGTGTGTCACGTCTTCCGCGGATTCAATCAGTTTTTTCTCTTCGATGAACCACAGCATTTCCGACGGCGCTTCCGAACCCGGCGCCAGCATGAAGTCATAGGTCAGACCGTCAATGACTTCTTTCTGCCCGTCTTTTTCGATGATATTGGTCGGCGCAATCAGGGTCACGGTACCCGCCGAGGTGGTGGTGCCAAGGCCGGCGCCGACCTGTCCGGTGGCCGATGGTTTCAGCAGGTTACCGTACATGTAGCTGGCGCGGCGGCTCATGACGTTACCGGCCATGATGTTTTCTGCGACCGCCGCTTCCATAAAGCCGGACGGTGCGTAAATTTTCACTTTGCCGGATTTTACATCCGCTTCATCAACTACGCCGCGCACGCCGCCGTAGTGGTCAACGTGGCTGTGGGTATAGATAACGGCGACGACCGGTTTCTTACCGCGGTTTTGGTAATACAGATCCATGCCCACTTTGGCGGTTTCTGCCGACACCAGCGGATCCACGACGGTAATGCCTTCTTTACCTTCGATGATGGTCATATTGGAGAGATCAAGATTGCGGATCTGGTAGACGCCATCGGTGACCTCAAACAGGCCGCTAATATTGATCAATTGAGACTGACGCCACAGGCTCGGGTTGACGGTGTCCGGGGCTTTTTCACCTTCTTTGATGAAGGAGTACTGCTGCGGATCCCATACTACGTTACCTTGTTCGCCTTTAATGATCTCTGTGGGCAGGGCGGCAATAAAACCTTTGTGGGCGTTGGTGAAATCGGTGTTATCTGAGAAGGGAAGTTGGTTATAGAGAGCGTCGTTGGCTTGTTTGGTGGCTGCGGTCGCTTCTTTTGCGGCGACTTCCGCCCATGCTGACAGGCTTAACGATGACAGCAAGCCGGCGATGGCTAAACCTTTCACTACGGGGGTCAATTTCATTGGAATCCTCTTACCATGATGGCAATTCACTCGTTAATTCCGATCTGACGTGGTGTTACAACTTGCAACGCTTATTTGAACTATAACCAGTTGTTTACATTGGGCAAGTTATGGTTACAAAAAAAACTACATTAGTTAAAAAACCACTCACTCGTAGGTAAAATGAGATTTATCCAATGGGATTAATGTCGCTTGTTTAGCGCGGTGTCAGACGTGTCGGTTACTGCGGGGAAGGCGAGAAAAGCGGCCCTGGGACCGCTTTAACCTTAACAAGGTGGAAGGCGCTATTTGGCGTAGCCTAAAAATTTACCGTCCTGCATGACGGCGATTTTTCCTGATTGGTAGACAATAAAAACGTATAAACCCTGTGAATAGGTTTTCGCGTCAGCATTGCTTTCGTCTAAAGCCGCGGGTTTGCCATCAACTGTCAGCCCGGTTGAGTTTGTGACCAGCTTCATGCCATTGAAGATCTTCACTTTTTTGCTGGATTGCGCTTTCTGCACGGGATATAAAGCCTGTGCATTTTCCAGCGCCTGCTTCTCCGCTGCGGCGTTCACCGCAGCCTGTTTGTTTTGTTCCGCAATATAACAGGCGTCTTTACTGACCCCCTGGGCTTCACACTCGGCCATACGCTGCGCCGGCGAACTGCAACCGGCCGCGATGGCTGCGCTGAGTGCCAGCAGTATTATCGAGACGTGTTTCACTTTCATCATTAACGACCTTATCGTAGATATTATTTTATACATGCGACGAACATTCATGACAGCGGCGATCGTCCGGGGATCGTTAGCGTGCTTAATTCGTAACGCGTGGTAACTATGTCGTAGGGTGATTAAGAAAATTGTGATCTACATCAACCGCCGTACGGATAACTAAACAATAGTGTAATCGTTTACAATGCGGTGAAAAGAGCGTCTCTGTGGCAAGCGTACGGGGATGATACAATGACGAGTAATGACGGTGTGCCAATCAGCCATTATGATGAAACTATGGACATACTTCTAATGAGCATTGAACAAGAAATTATTGATTATATATATACTCATCATAGCCATAAGAAATACTGTTTTTTTGGCGATCGTCCAGAAGTCACGTTAGATACTGAATTAACAAAGGGGGGGCTGAATATCATCTGGGAAGATGCAGAAGATACTTTAGATTACTATTTCAAACAATGGAATGTAAAAATGAATGGCTTCGAAATTATCTATTACTTTGAACCTGAGTTTTTAGGTTCCATGCCTCCAGAGAAGCCGCTTAAACCGCTAACAGTACAAATGTTGGTAGAGTCCGCAAAAGCGGGTGAATGGCTGTACGATTAAGGGACATATCGCCGGGAGACATACCGCTTTTACCGTTTACAAGACTTACCGCTGGCATTACTATCCTGAAGAGAGATTAACGGAACGTTAGTCGCCATTTTGTACCAAATGACTCGGGGTGCCCTTCTTTGTGAAGGCTGAGAAATACCCGTACCACCTGATCTGGATAATGCCAGCGTAGGGAAGTCAGAGACCGCATGGTCTGCGCTGCTTCCTCATCTGGCGGGAGCAAACCATGCATGAACCGCTAAATCCGGCGCATATCGCGCACCTGCAGCAGCTTTTCCGCACCTCTTCGCCGCTTGTTCACTGTATGACCAACGATGTGGTCCAGACTTTCACCGCTAACGTCCTGCTGGCTATTGGCGCCTCGCCGGCGATGGTGATTGATCCTACGGAAGCCGCGCAGTTTGCCGCCATTGCCGATGCGCTATTGATTAACGTCGGGACCTTAACCACTGAGCGCGCCAACGCGATGCGAGCGGCGGCGCAGAGCGCCCGCCAGGCGGGAAAACCCTGGACGCTGGATCCGGTTGCCGTCGGCGCGCTGACGCTGCGTACCGATTTTTGTCGCGAGCTACTGGAACTGCGGCCTGCGGCGATTCGCGGCAACGCCTCGGAAATCATGGCGCTGGCGGGGAATAGCGGCGGTGGGCGCGGCGTGGACACGACCGATAGCGTAGCTGCGGCGTTACCCGCAGCCCAGGTGCTGGCGCGCAAGCTCAATACCGTGGTCGCGGTGACGGGCGAGGTGGATTACATCAGCGACGGCGAGCGCACGCTTGCCGTGAGCGGCGGTGATGTCCTGATGACGCGGGTGGTAGGGACCGGCTGCGCGTTATCCGCGGTGGTGGCGGCAAGCGCCGCGATGCCCGGCGATCGGCTGCAAAACGTAGCAGCCGCCTGCGGCCTGATGAAAATGGCGGGAGGTGAAGCGGCGCGACACGGCGGTCCCGGCAGTTTTATCCCGGCATTCCTCGACGCGTTATACGCGGAGGTGGCGGCATGAAGCGGATTAACGCCTTAACCATCGCCGGCACCGATCCCAGCGGCGGCGCCGGGATCCAGGCCGACCTCAAAACATTCTCCGCACTCGGCGCTTACGGCTGCTCGGTGATCACCGCGCTGGTGGCGCAGAATACCCGCGGCGTGCAGTCGGTATACCGCATTGAGCCGGACTTCGTGGCGGCGCAGTTGGATTCGGTGTTTAGCGACGTGCGAATCGATACTACGAAAATCGGCATGCTGGCGGAAACCGATATCGTTGAAGCGGTGGCGGAACGTCTTGCCCGCTATCAAATTGCCAACGTGGTGCTGGATACCGTGATGCTGGCGAAAAGCGGCGATCCGCTGTTATCCCACTCGGCAATTGCGACGCTGCGCCAGCGCCTGCTGCCGCAGGTTTCACTGATCACCCCGAATTTGCCGGAGGCCGCGGCGCTGCTCGATGCGCCGCATGCGCAAAGCGAGCGCGAGATGCTGGAACAGGGCAGGGCGCTGTTGGCATTAGGCTGCGGGGCGGTATTAATGAAGGGCGGACATCTGGACGACGCCGAAAGCCCGGACTGGCTGTTCACCCGCGAAGGCGAACAGCGCTTTACCGCGCCGCGTGTGCAGACCAAAAATACCCACGGTACCGGCTGTACGTTATCTGCCGCGCTGGCGGCGCTGCGTCCTCGCTATGCCGATTGGGGACAAACCGTCGCCGAAGCGAAGGGTTGGCTATCGGCGGCGCTGGCGCAGGCCGATTCGCTGGAAGTGGGGCACGGTATCGGCCCGGTACATCATTTCCACGCCTGGTGGTAAATGGCAGTGAAACGAGACAGCAGAATCTACTGAAAAAATGCGCTCCCGGCTGGAAAATATGCTAACTCGGTACCAGGCTTAACCTGCCCAAAATTTTTGGGTTGGGATAAAACATGCTGGCTGCGGCCAGCACTTACGGGAGATAGCTATGACTGATATTACGCAGTTGCTTGGCAAAGATGCCGACAGCCTTTTACAGCACCGTTGTATGACTATTCCAGCCGATCAACTCTATTTACCGGGCGCGGATTACGTCGACCGGGTGATGGTGGATAACAACCGCCCGCCTGCGGTGCTGCGTAATATGCAGACCCTCTACAATACCGGGCGTCTGGCGGGAACAGGGTACCTTTCCATTCTGCCAGTCGACCAGGGCGTAGAGCACTCGGCGGGCGCGTCGTTCGCCGCCAACCCGCTCTACTTCGATCCGAAGAATATCGTGGAACTCGCCATCGAAGCCGGCTGTAACTGCGTGGCTTCTACCTATGGCATACTGGCCTCGGTATCGCGCCGCTACGCGCACCGCATTCCATTCCTCGTTAAGCTCAACCATAACGAAACCCTGAGCTACCCGACCGAGTATGACCAGACCCTGTACGCCAGCGTTGAACAGGCGTTCAACATGGGCGCGGTTGCGGTTGGCGCGACGATCTATTTTGGCTCCGAGCAGTCGCGTCGGCAGATTGAAGAGATCTCCGCCGCCTTCGAGCGCGCGCATGAGCTCGGCCTGGTCACCGTGCTGTGGGCCTATCTGCGCAACCCGGCATTCAAAAAAGATGGCGTCGATTACCACGTTTCCGCTGACCTGACCGGCCAGGCCAACCATCTGGCCGCCACCATCGGCGCTGATATCGTGAAGCAGAAAATGGCCGAGAATAACGGCGGCTATAAGGCGGTGAACTTCGGTTATACCGACGATCGCGTCTACAGCAAGCTGACCAGCGATAACCCGATCGATCTGGTGCGCTATCAGCTGGCAAACTGCTATATGGGCCGTGCCGGGTTGATTAACTCCGGCGGCGCGGCGGGCGGCGAAACCGATCTCGCCGATGCGGTGCGCACAGCGGTGATCAATAAACGCGCCGGCGGCATGGGGCTGATCCTCGGTCGTAAAGCGTTTAAGAAATCGATGAGCGAAGGCGTGAAGCTGATCAATGCGGTGCAGGATGTCTATCTGGACGGCAAAGTCACTATCGCATAAGGCAAAAATCCGGGCGTGAGGCCCGGATTGACTCTTTTACTTACCCCGGTCTCCGGGGTTTTTTTATGATTTTGCTGCGCTGACGGTCAGCGGTTTAGCCGCTTCGCTGGTAGCAAACCCTGGCTGTTCAACGCGAATAAACGGGCACAGGAAGAAGGCGAGAATATAGAGTGCGGTATAGGCCACCACCACGCCGATGGTGCTGAAGTGCGGCAGCAGCACCACCGCAATCGCCGGCGCGAGGAAGTTCGACAGCCCGGCAGACAGGTTGTAGACCGAAAT